>CAYJKV010000004.1:0-117374 GCA_964371255.1 uncultured Candidatus Saccharibacteria bacterium
AAGCCTTCCTACGGTAGGCAAGCCTTCCTACGGTAGGCAAGCCTTCCTACGGTAGGCAAGCCTGAAAGGAGATTGTCATGTCTGCTGCGTTAGAAATGGTGAAGGGTTGGAGTGTAGGTCAGCTGGCGGCGTTGGTACACAAGATGGGTGACGAAAACGCTCAAAGGATGCTGACGTGTCGCAAAGTCACAGTGACTTTCGACGACACTAACCAATCTGCTGCAATCACAGCGGTATCATTGGTTCTCGACTGCACCAAGCTCTTCGATCCCGTCGCTTTCCTCGGCGAAGGTTGGAAAGAGTTGGAACGGGATGAACGTGCCTATGCTTTGACACAAGTCGACTTCTCCCGATGTCAGTTCCTTACCTGTCTTAAAGAAGGAGAGGGTCTGATCAAAGGAGAAGAAGAGCTGCGTCGTTTCAAGGAAGAACATTCTCAGCTAATCCGCCACGGCGGCAACCAGTTTCTGGCTTTGTGGGAAGACTACCTGAAGAACGTCGACAACAGTGTCCTTGAACACCTGCGCCTGACCCAAGGCATTACCTTCCTGGACTTTCCCGGGCTGATTCTGCGGAACCCGGGCAGGCACCGGGGTGTGTTGCACTTGCGCTGGGTTGGTGACCACTGGCGCTGGAACTGCTACTGGCTTGGTGGCGAGTGGGATGGCCGGGTTCGGTCGTCTGTTTCTCCTGCAAGTTAGCCCTTAGTGCTTGAGCTTCTTTGCTCTGGCCCTTGGAAACTTTGTTCTTGATATTTTCGGTGGATCGATTTGAGCTTCATGTAATTTGAAAAAATTGCAGTGGCTCTTTTTTATTACACTTTCGTATCGTGTTTTGTGGTTGTGGTTTTTTGTTTTTGGATTTTGAATTTGTTTCTCCCGAAGGGATCCCCTTGGGAGGATTTAAGAGTTTCGTCCCTAGGGGACCCCATAGGGGGATTTCGGATTTTATGGCAATATCTGCTTTATCTTCTCGTGGGCTTTAGTCTCGGCAGCCTCGATGGATGGGGCGATAACTTTGAAGACCAGGGCGCCGTTTTCTTTGGTGGCAGATAGCATCTCCTGGATTTCACGGCGGCGGGGACGCAAGCCGTGACCTAGTAAAAGATAGGCATGGTAGGCGCGGTCGTCAGTCATGGACAGGCTGGAGGATGGGGAGGACGGATCCTCGAAAAGCAGGAAGGCGGCATTGAAACCAGCGATATTGTTAGCCAGTTCCTGCATGACGGCAGCTACATCGGCGGCACTGGCGCCGCTTTCGGTGAAGTCGTTCTTTTCGAGGATGGTCCAGTAAAGCTGGACTTGTTCTTCGTAGCGCAGATGGGCATAGACAGAACCGGCTAATTTAATCAGTTTGAGCGGTTTGGTTTTAACCAAGTACTGAATAACCAATTCCCGCTTGGCTTGCAGTTCGATCAAGTTAGCGGCGACTTGAAAGGAGCGGGGAGTGGTAGAGGGTCTTTGAAAAGAGTCCGTGCCCGAGACGATGCCGGCATAGAGGGCCGTGGCAACGTCCTGGTTGAGCAGGTCGGGAGAGCGGGCGGAAATAAAATCAAAAACAACTTCAGCGCAGGAGCCGGCTGTGATGTCGACTAAGTTCACCGTGCCAAACTGTTCATTGGCAGCGCGATGATCAATGTTGATCAGCGGGGTATTGTAAAAAAAGTCAGCGTGCTTGGTAAAGGTGGGGCCGAGTTCTTCCAGGTCGGTGGCACCGATAATAATAATAGCGTCATAGGGGAGCAGACGGACCGTTGTTTCCAGCTGGTCTTTGTGAAGCGGCGTGCTGGCGGGGAAAGTGATGTGCAGGCGAGTGCCGCCGTTCAGTTCTTGTTGTTGAATGTTTTTGATCGTGTGCGGGCCGACCATGTCGATTACCAACTCAGGCTGTTCGGTTGGTGCAGTTTTGACTTGGGATGAGCCGGCCAGGAATTGCAGGGACGTCGGGACGTGGGAGACACTCACCTGATCGATGATGCGGCGGTCTTTAGAGGAGGAGGGTGGCTGGAGAGTAAGAAAAAGAGCGATCATTGAAGCGATGGCATCCCAGGATGATTTTACTGGGACGGTGAGTAAGAGATTACTGGCGCGGTTGAGGATGGCCGTGGCTTGTTGAATTTCTGACAGAGACATAGTGAGTAGTTATTGAAGGCTGAGAGAATAATCTATGAACAGCGCCTGTCACGGCCGGTCCCAATGGAATATAAGGAAAATCCCCCTATGGGGTCCCCTAGGGACGAAACTCTTAAATCCTCCCAAAGGGATCCCTTCGGGAGAAACAAATTAGAAATTAAAAACTGCAGAAAGATGAAACAGCAGCCGTGTTTCAATCCGGCAGGGGAAGGATTAATCAATATAGAGCCGTGAGCACACACCATAAGAGAATGACAGGTTAGCTGCGGATTAATTTATCGAGTTTAACAGTGTTGATCATAAATCTAGATATGGTAACGGTATTCGGTTTTGTTTGGAACAGCAGAGGTGGGGAAAAGTGCTGGTGATATTAATGGCGAGAGAATAATCCAGGGAAAATACGTCTGACTTAAATAGATGTAGATTAAAAAATTGAGAAAGGGCCGTGATAAAAGCTTCCCGCGAGCGGGAGAAAGAGATACGCTGTGTTTATGTTATTGAATGAGGTGATAATATTGGGCCTGGTGCAAGGATTGACGGAATTTTTGCCGGTTAGTTCATCGGGCCATTTAGTGGCAGTGCGAGCTATTTTTAACTTTTCTGACATTGAAGGCAATGCGGTTGATGCTTTTTTGCATTTGGGCACATTATTAGCCGTGCTGGTTTTTTATAACCGGGTATGGTGGGGAATGATCAGGAGTGTGGTAACAAACGACAGTGAAGGGCGCGATAAGCGGGAACTAGCGGCTAAGTTGGCTTTAGCCACAGTACCGGCAGCGGTAGCTGGGTACCTGTGGCAGGACCAGGTAGCGCGTTATTTCCGGGAACCAAATACGGTGGCCGCGAGTTTGTTAGTTACCGCGGTTATCTTAGCGACGGCGGATTGGTTAGCGATAAAAAAGATTACGATAAAGCGAGCGAGTTTTTTGGACGCGGGATTGATTGGGTTAGCGCAGGTGGTGGCTTTACTGCCCGGAATATCAAGGTCTGGCATGACAATGGCGGCTGGCCGGTGGCGGGGGTTATCCCGCAGACAGGCAACCAACTTTTCCTTTTTATTGTCCGCGCCGATTATCGCGGGGGCCAGCCTGACAAGCTTGGCTTCGCTAGCAAGTAACGGGACGTTATCCTGGGGACAGATGGCAATAGGACTATTAGTTTCGTTCGGGGCTGGTTTAATAGCGATATTTTTATTGTTAAAGGTAGTGGAGAGAATATCGCTACGACCGTTCGCGGTGTACTTGGCAGCCTTGGCCATACTGCTTGTGTTGGTTGGTTGAGAAGGATTCATAGGCGGTGTTAAGTGATCTTCTATAGCCGATATGAGAACGGGCAGTCTTAAGATCAGCAGTGTGGCGGAGATGCAGCAGTTAGCCGAGTTAGCGGCTAAAGAAATAACTGGTGGTACTGTCTTGTGGTTGGAAGGAGAGCTGGGGGCTGGTAAGACTACCTTTGTACAAGGATTGGCGCGGGAGTTAGGGATAGACGAGAAAGTGACTTCGCCGAGTTTTACGGTGGTGAGTGAATACCCAGCGAGCCATAAGAACGGATTAAGACTGATCCATGTTGATTTGTATAGATTAAACAAAGGAGCTGAAGACGACATAGCCGTAAAAGACGCGTTAGAGAAGGCGACGAATACGGATCGGGTGACCGCGATTGAATGGGCGGACCGATTGCCGCAAGACTGTTTGGAGGGGAAGGCGGCGGCGGACAAGATATGGCGGATAAGGTTCTCGCATGGTAAGAGTCCAGAAGAAAGAAAGGTAGAATTTGAGAAGGGAATAAGATGACTGAGATGGCACCAAAAAAAGAAAAAATTAAATTAGCTTTATTAGATTCGCACGCGTTGATTCATCGGGCGTATCACGCGCTGCCGCCGATGACAACTAGCGATGGCAGGCCGACTGGGGCAGTGTTTGGTTTTACTGCCATGCTGCTGAAAATGTTGAAAACAATTAAACCTACCCATGTGGCGGCCGCTTTTGATTTGAAGGGACCGACTTTTCGGCACCTAGCATACAGTGAATATAAGGCGCATCGGAAAAAACCAGAGGAAGACTTGATCGCGCAATTCGTGATTGTGCGAGAGGTGTTAACAGCCATGAATATCCCAATTATCGATAAGAGCGGATTTGAGGCGGACGATATTATCGGCACAATTGCCAAACAGGTGATGGGGCAGGCCAAAGTGGTGATCGTAACGGGCGACAAAGACGCGCTGCAGTTGGTCGACGAGGACGTGACGGTCTTTACTTCAAGGAAAGGGATGACTGATACGGTGCTATTTGATGAAGCGCTAGTGCGAGAGCAATATGGCTTTGGACCGAGGTTGTTACCTGATTATAAAGGCCTAGCGGGGGATCCGTCGGATAATATCCCGGGGGTGGCGGGGATAGGGGATAAGACGGCCAAGGAGCTGGTGAGCAAATTTGGTGCCATTGAGGAGATCTATCAGCATATAGACGAAGTAGCTAACCGAGCTAAAACACGGTTAGAGAAACACAAGAAAGAGGCGCTGTTCAGCCGCGAGCTGGCGACGATTAAGAGAGACGTGAGTATTGACTTTGATATTAATGAAGCAAGGATGGATGACTTTGACGTCGAGGTTGTGAGACAAGTGTTTGAAAAGTTAGAATTTCGCAGTTTATTGGGAAGGCTGCCAGAAAGTGCGCGAGGCGGGATACAGCCAACGCTGTTCAGGGAACCAGCCAGACCGGCAGGAGCAGCAAGACCCGCGAGGCCAACAAGTGCGGCCGGCGGGCGGTTGGATAATTTTCATCTGGCGGAGAGTGAGGCGGAGCAGGAGAAATTAAGGAAGCGTCTGCGGGGCGAAAAACTAATCGCAGTGGATACAGAGAATGAAAGATTGGGGGCGCGGGAGTATCCGATAGTCGGGCTAAGCGTGGCGATAAAAAACGGGGGAAAAATAGAGGCTTGGTACGTGCCGACAAATCGGCAGCAAGTTAAGAGCTGGCGGGAAATATTAGAGAGTCCGAGGATCGGGAAGATGGGGCATAATTTAAAATACGACGCTGAAGTATTAGCCCAATCAGGGATTGAACTTCGACCAATTGTCTTTGATACGATGGTCGCCAGCTATTTAATTAATCCAGGTTCACGGCAGCATGGGTTAGATTTTTTGGCAGGACAAGAATTGGGATACAACTGTATCCCAATAACCGATCTGATTGGCACGGGTAAGAAGCAGCTAATGATGAGCGAAGTACCGCTCGAACGGATAGTGTCTTATGCCTGCGAGGACGCGGCTGTAGCCTGGAGGCTGTATGAATTATTTCAGACGAAACTGGCAGAACAGGGATTAACGCGAGTATTGGAGGAGTTAGAAGTGCCTTTGATACCAATTTTAGCGGAGATGGAGCTGGCCGGCGTGAAGATTGACGCGGCCGTATTAGGGCGGCTTGAGAAAACCGTGACGGAGACACGAAATGGTTTGCAGAAAAAAATCTGGCAAGCGGCAGGCAAGGAGTTTAACGTCAATTCCACGCAACAGTTGCGTAAAATATTATTTGAAGAGCTGCAACTGCCGATCGCTGGCATCGCCCGCACGCAGTCGGGATATTCTACAGCCGCAGCCGAGTTAGATAAGCTAAGGGGCCAACATCCAATAATTGTCTGGCTTGAAGAATATCGGGAAGTCAGCAAGCTGCTGAATACTTATATTGAGACGCTGCCGGAATTGGCGGACAAGAAAACAGGCAGAATTTATGCCAAATTTAATCAGGCAGTAACGGCAACGGGAAGATTATCGTCATCGGATCCGAACTTGCAAAATATTCCGATCAGGACGGATTTAGGAAAAGAAATAAGGGCGGCTTTTGTGGCTGAGCGGGGTAAGCGGTTGGTGAAGGCCGACTACTCGCAGCTGGAACTGCGGGTAGCGGCTCATATCGCGCGAGACGAAAAGATGATGGCGGCCTTTCAGGCCGGAGAAGATATCCATAGCGCAACGGCAGCCTGGGTGAACGGGATAGACATAGCCAGGGTAACGGAAAAACAACGGCGGCAGGCCAAGACGTTAAATTTTGGCGTACTGTATGGTATGGGTCCGCAGAAATTTGCCAGGTCAGCGGACGTATCGGTCGAAGAGGCACGGTCCTTTATCGAAAGGTATAAAGAGCAATACGCGGGAATTGCCCGATGGATTGAGGCAACGATTCGACAGGCGCGGGAGTTGGGTTTTGTGGAAACATTGCTGGGCAGGCGACGTTATATGCCGGAGATTAATGCGCGGGCGCCGATGGTCCGGTCGGGGGCGGAGAGAGCCGCGTTCAATTTTCCGGTGCAGGGGACGGCGGCGGACATATTAAAGAAGGCAATGGTGGAATTGGCGGCGGCGCTGCAAAAAGATTGGCCGGAGACCAAAATGGTGCTGACGGTGCATGATGAACTTGTTTGTGAGGTGCCGGAAGAGCAAGCGGAAGCAGTAGCGAAGGTGATGAAGAGGACAATGGAGGGAGCTGTTAGATTGGACGTGCCGGTGATTGTTGAGGTGTCGGTGGGGAAAAATTGGAGGGACATGAAAAAAGTAGAGAGGATATCGGAAGAGTGAGACGAGAACAATTTCCAATTTTCAATTTTTCCCTAAGGGATCCCTTCGGGACAATTTTCAAATAAATATCAATACTTCAATTTTCAAACAGGGATGCATAAAAATTCCAATATCTAAATCCCCCCTATGGGGTCGCCTAGGGATAAACTGGAGAAATCGTAAACATGGACTAAGTCTGAGTCTTAAACCGGTGTTCTTCTCTTGTTTTTTCATTTTTCGTTGTTTATTCTTCATACATTTGTCCCCTGAAACGTAGCAAGTTTTTCTACTGGCGTTAAGCCATCCAGTCCTAAGTGGGGACATACTTCGTTGTACCAGCGGGCGTAAGCCCGCTGTTTTCGTCGTGCTTCCGGGACAGTGTCGAATCGTACTTTGTTCCAGAATCTCTCCCGGTCGTTACGATGACTGCGTTCGACTTTCCCGTTCTGCGCCGGCTTGCCCGGCGCGATGAGGTAGTGGACAAGTCCTAATTCAGCACATACATGATCAAAAATGTGGAGACGTGGCTTCATTGGGTTGGCGCTCTTAGGATAGCCGACGTAGTAATTGGTGAAGATGCTGGCATTGTCGGTTTTAACCGCTTGCACGGGAAACGGGGCACTGTCCATAACCATCCGGAGAAACTGGACGGCAGTTCGGTTGCTTTGCTCACTCGTCGCCCATAAATACCGCCACCTGGTGCAGCAATCAATGGCGGTGAACTGAAACAGCCATTTGCCCTTGAGTTTGCGGACGTAGACCACATCAATCTCAATAATCTCACCTGGCACCGTGGTCTTTGGTTTCCAAGTCTCCTTCTTCTTCAAGCGCTTTCGTGAGCGTGACAGTCCCTCGCGTTTCAAGAGCTTAGCCAAGCCGCTAGCGGAGACCACGATCCCTTCCCGTTTAAGCAGGTGCACCAGCACGTCGGGACCTAAACTCGTTTGAGCACGCAGTTGCCGGACTCGTGTAATGAGCTGATCGTCATACTGTCTGGCATGAGAATGTGGCCGGCGGGATTGCGGAGTGAGACCGGCTGTGCCGCCTCGACGCCAGGCAGCCACCCAGCGCTTGAGGGTGCGGTAGGTAAAGGAGATATGTCAGCGATCTCTCTCAACGAGCGCTGACCATCTAGATACGGCTGTATCCACCGCAGCCGCTCCGCGGCTGCGTCTGCAGGTAATGTTTGAGACAT
The DNA here is from genome assembly GCA_964371255.1 of uncultured Candidatus Saccharibacteria bacterium. Classification (GTDB taxonomy): domain Bacteria; phylum Patescibacteriota; class Andersenbacteria; order UBA10190; family UBA10190; genus UBA10190. The sequence continues at coordinate 7,880 of CAYJKV010000004.1, forward strand.
ACGCCCCATCCTACGGCTTGAGGGGACATATGTATGTGGGGAGTACCTCGTTTGATTGACGGGATGTATGTTTTAGGGTAATGTGGGGTGTTCGGTTTTAGGTTTGACTGACTAATTGGAAAGTCAGGAATGGTTGGCTCTTTTTTAATTATTGCTTACTGCTTAAGGGTAAGCCCCAAGGCCTCGGGTAGAGGCGAATTTTTGAGCGACTAGCTCAAGAAAGGTGGTATGTCATGACATGTAAGTACAGCGATTGGTCGAGAGGGCAGGATGAAGCATTGTTGAACAAATTGGGAGGGGAGGAAGTGGCAATGAAGCTTCTCTCCTGCCGCCAGGTCACCGTAACCTTCGACGATTCCACTCAAATTGCCAAGGTGGTGGGTGTCCTGCCAATGCTCGACTGCACCAAGCTCTTCGATCCCACCGATTTCATCGGGAAAGACTGGAAAGAGTTGGAACGGGATGAACGCGCCTATGCTTTGACACAAGTCGACTTCTCCCGATGTCAGTTCCTGTCCTGCCTTAAGGAAGGAGAGGGGCACATCAAGGGAGAAGAGAGACTGCGCCGGCTCAAGAAAGATCATTCCCAGCTAATCCGTCTTGGCGGCAACCAGTTTTTAGCCCTGTGGGAAGATTACCAGAAGAACGGCGATAACAGTGTCCTTGAACACCTGCGCCTGACTCAAGGAATTACCTACCTGAACTTCCCCGGCCTGATTCTGCAGAACCCGAGCAGGCACCGGAATGTGTTGTACTTGCGTTGGAGGGGTGGCCACTGGCGCTGGCGCTGCAGCTGGCTTGATAACGAGTGGAATGACCGGGGTTGGTCGTCTGTTTCTCCTGCAAGTTAGCCCTTAGTGCTTGAGATTTTGTTCTTGATCTTGGTCCTTTGTTTTTAGCCCTTCGCGTGTGCGTCGGGCTTTTTTATTTATGCCAGCTATGGACATAAAGGCGGGACTTATGTATGGTGGAGGGTCGTCGTGCGCGTACACCGGCCGGCGATTATGCCTGCCGTTGTGGATTTAAGGTGGCTGTCGTGTCGGCAGTCACCAAAGTCTAGGAAAACGCGCCACAATTGCCGGCAACAGAAAAAGGGAGTGGAGAGATGAAATCCACATGGCTGTTGCTCTTTATCAATTTGTTGTGGGTTGGATCAGCTGCTGGAGCAGACGGACCGCCAATTGTCGAGGAGAAGAAACATGGGATGGCGGATGACCGGCTGAAAGCAGAAAAGGGAGCGGAGGTGAAGGAAGGTGGCTATCTGCTGGAAACGACGAAGACGCTGATTAAGAACTACGGAGCGACCTGTCCTGATTTTCCGTGTGCCACAGAGAGTATTACGCATTGGAAAATTAGAGGAAGGAGGCTGACTGGCGATAGGTTCGAAAGGCTGATTCCGCTATTGGAGCAGTTTCCATTGTTGCAGCGGCTGGATCTGGAAGATAACCCGGTGACAGACGAGGACATTAAGTTGTTAGTAGAGTCCAAAGTTGAACTAGTCGAGATCAATCTGGACAAAACCAGAATTACTGACAAGGCGTTGTCTTTGCTGGCAGACAGGTATCCTAGCTTGAACAGTTTAGGATTAAACCTAACAGCTGTTTCGGACGAGGGGCTCAAGGCATTGGAATCGTTGGACCTGAACTACCTGCACATTGGTGGCACGAAGGTTACCAATAAAGGCATGGAGTCAGTGGCTAACTTCGTTAATTTGCGCGATTTGAATATCGCGCTGACAAAAGTTGACGGAAAAGGCTTGGCTACCATGATGGCCGTGGAGGTTGATAGCGCCACTTTTAGTAAGTTGTTCAAGGACCATCGATTAGATATTGAGGCTTGGATAGAGAGGAAAGGACAGCAGTCATATCAAAGAAGCCCTTCCGACGCCATGTACGCCGGGCAGGGGCGCAATTGGATGATGAGTGAGTTTCACATCGATCTAACGGAATTACGGATCTATGGGCTGGACAAATCAGATTGGGTCCTGAGAGGACGCGGTGTGCAAAATCTGGAACGTCTCTGGTGGATCCGTTCCGGCGTGACCTTACGAGATCTGATCTGTGTACAGGCTGTAAGCTCGAAGAGAGTTCTGTTTTATTCCCGTCCTGACTTCTAGTGGAGTTTTGTATCTTTAGTGTTTGCCCGTCTTAACATAAGCCGGGCTTTTTTAATATTTGACATTATTTATTATCTGTGCTACAAATTGTGGTTATGTTTTTTTGTGGTATTTGAGGTTATCTGGGTGTTTTGATGGGGAGAACATAATGTAAGACTTTGTTTCTAATCGTTTTAAACAGATTATGCAGGACATCGCAAACAAACAACCCAGGGGAGTCAGTGTGATAATACCGACGCATAATGATGCGGCAATCTTGCCGGGGTTATTGGAGCGGATGCATAGGACTTTGTCTTTATATGGCGAATGGGAGGCGATTATAGTTGATGAGCGTTCGGCAGATAATTTAGGAGAGATGGTTCGGTTATTGGCCCTGCAATATCCGATAAAGCTTATAACCGGGCTCGGGAAAAACAAAGAAGCGCAACTAATTTGTGAAGGATTAAAAGCGGCTCAGTATCCGATCTTGGCTGTTTTCAACGCGGGGGCAGAATATCGGCCAGAAGACTTGGGCGTAATGTGGGAGGGGTTAATGGCGGGAGAGGCAGACGTTGTAGTAACCAGGCGGAATGGTGGCGCAAAGAAAACTGTCGGTCAGCGAATGTTCCAAAGAGGAGAATGGTTGTTTATGAGACTGATGTTCGGTTTGAATTATGACGCGGGTTCTAGCTTGATTATGTTTTCCCGGCAGTACTTGCCGGTGGCGACATCTGCAGGACTAAAGAATTTTAACTTGTCCTTTTTATGGCACGCCGCACAGGCGGGGGCGAGAATAGCTGAGCAGGACATTCTTTATATTCAGGAAGGGAAGAGAGTTGATCCGATGAGAACGGTGGTGGGTGGTTTAGTCATGGCGTGGGAGGCGCTGCTAATCCGGCTAAGAGGGTTGTTGGTGGTGCCGTTTGCGGATGGAAATCAGATAGGTCAGGCGGGGAGCGGTATTTGTTATAAAGATAAAAAATATATTACGCACAATTATTTGCCGCCCGAGCAGTCCGCTTTTAAACGGTTTAACCGAAAAGAAATAATAATTTTGATATTAATTGCTATTTGTTTGGGATTTGGTTTCCACAAAAATTGGCAGGCGACGCTGGTTGGCATCGTGGGGGCAGTGTCCCTGATTTATTTAATGGACGTGATCTTTATGTTTTTATTGTCAGCGCGAAGTCTGTTAGCTTCTCCGGAAATAAAGGCTGAGCAGGCAGAGATTGATCGGCTTAAAGATGAGGATTTGCCGGTTTATACGGTGCTATGTCCCCTCTATAAGGAACCGGAGGTAGTGGAGCAGTTTGTTGAAGCGATGAGGGGTATTGACTGGCCGACGGATAAGCTGGATGTGCAATTATTAATTGAGGAGGATGATCAGCTGACACAAGAAATGATCAATTGGATGGTGCTGCCGCCTCACATTCAGGTTAGGATCGTGCCGCCGGGTCTGCCTAAAACAAAACCAAAGGCTTGTAACTACGGATTGGCACATGCCAAAGGAGAATATGTGGTGATATTTGACGCGGAGGATATTCCGGAGCCTGACCAACTAAAGAAAGCCTACATAGCTTTTCAAAAAGTTGAGCCCGAGGTGGTTTGTATGCAAGCCAGGTTAGACTATTTCAACGCCAAACAGAATTTGTTAACGCGTTTATTCGCGACTGAGTATAATTTGTGGTTTGGTGTAATATTACCTGGTTTGTATGCCTTGCAAGCACCGATTCCGTTAGGAGGAACGTCTAATCACTTCCGACGAATGGTTCTGGATGAATTGTCCGGCTGGGATCCGTTCAACGTGACCGAGGACTGCGATTTGGGTATTCGTTTATTCAGTTTGGGTTATCGTACGGCGATTATAGATTCTAATACCCATGAAGAAGCCAACAGCCAGCTGGGGAACTGGATAAGGCAACGGTCCCGTTGGATTAAGGGGTATGCCCAGACGCAATTAGTAGCTTGGCGTAAGATTGACGCTATCGCGCTGCAGGGGTGGGATAAGTTTATTATTTTTATACTGGTATTTGTCCATAAAGCTTTTTCATTGTTTATAAACCCTTTGCTGTGGTTGCTGACAATCGGTTATTTTTTGGCGCCGCATATGGTGCAACCTCTAACCAAGATGTTATTCTCGGGACCGATCGGTTATATCGGGGCATTTACGATGATCGTGGGCAATTTTTTGTATTTCTACTCGCATATTTTAGCGGCGATAAAAACAAAGCAATGGTGGATGGTTAAATACACGTTCGTCATCCCGTTCTATTGGCTGCTGATGAGCGTGGCGGGCTGGTATGGAATGTGGCAATTAATCGTTAAACCGCATTACTGGGAAAAGACGCGGCATGGCTTATCAGCACAACCGAAAAAAATATGGGTGCCTTTAGCCTCGGGCAGCGAAGTTTAATTTAAGAAATATGAGCAATCTTTGGACCATTATTAAGTGCTGCCATATTAAATCTTATGTGCCGGTATTGCTGCTGGCGATTGGTTTATCGGTTATCAGTACTTGGTATTTTATGGACCAAGGTTTGGTGACTAATTATAACGATGCCCGAGCGCATTTGAATTTAGCCCGTCTGGTCTTTGATAACCAAAAGCCGGGGTTAGCTCAACTGGGTGGGGTGTGGCTGCCTTTACAGCACTGGTTAATGCTGCCGTTTGTATGGAGTCGGGTGTGGTGGCAAAACGGTTTGGCAGGATCTATCGTTTCGATGGTCAGCTATATTGTCGCGGGAACAGCGGTTTATGCTCTGGGTGAATTGGTGACGGGAAAACGCAGTATTGGTTTAATGGCAACTCTAGTGTTCCTGCTGAACGTCAATGTTTGGTATATGCAAAGCGTGCCGATGTCAGAATTGTTATTGCTAATGTTCTTTGTTTTGACCACGTACTGTTTAGTGCGCTGGGTGATGATGCGAGATCCGTGGTGGTTAACGGCTACCGCCTTAGCGTGTGTAGGGGCGACTTTAACCAGATATGATGGTTGGTTCATGCTGTTGTGGGTGACCGGGGTGGTAGTGGCCGTCGAGTGGAGTTGGGTTAAGCAAAGGACGACATCGATCGAACAGGCCGGTGCTTTGCTATTAATGTTTTTAGCTTTGGCTTTTGTCGGAGTGGTGTTTTGGTTGGGGTGGAACTGGGTGATATATAGCGACCCACTCTTCTTTGCATATGGCCCATATTCGGCTAAAGCGCAGCAAGCAGTGATTGCGGCTAGCGGTAAGTTGTATACAGTCCAAAACTTACCATTGTCGCTGCGGGCTTACGGCTGGGCAACCTTTAATAATGTGGGTTTGGTTGGTACAGGTTTGTTGTTGAGCGGATTGATTGTTTGGCCGGGAAGCTGGCCACGGAAGGAATGGAAGATTCTCTTACCTCTGACAGTATTGTTGTCACCTTTTTTCTTCCATGTGCTGGCGTTGTATCGAGGGCAGAGCATTTTAATGGTGCCAGAGCTTGGGTTGTTTGACCCTGAGCGGCCGGCCAGCGCGTGGTTTAATGTGAGATATGGATTGGTGATGTTGCCGGCCGCGGCTATTTGGGGGACATATTTCTTAAGAAAAAAGATTTGGCAGGTAATGTTGGTGCTGTTGTTGATTGGACAAGCGTCATATTCTTTGGCTACGCATGACATTGTGACTTTGACCGACGCTACTAAAGGCACTAGCGCCCTGGTCGTTGATCAGGAAGCTAAATGGCTAGCGACGCACATTAAAGAGGGCGAGTTAGTGATGGCCTCACTGGCATTTCACAACGCATTCGCATACGAAACGGGCGTGCCAATGAAGCAGTTTATTCATGAAGGAACAGATGATATATGGCGGGTGGCACTGGCCGACCCAGCGGCACTGGCTGAGTGGGTGATTATGATGAAGGGGGATTTGGGTGATCCACTTTATGACGGATTTATTAAGAGCGGTAATGAACAGTTCAGGCAAAATTATCGTATTGCTTACCGGGGTGACTTTTTAAATATTTACCGGCGATCAAACTTTGTTGTTCGTGACGGCTCAACCCTTTATTACAAGGGGCAACCACTTAGATTTGTGGGAGTAAACTCTTATGACTTGCTATATCAGGAACCGGCCATAATGCGTGAGACAATGCGACAGGCAAGGATTTATGGTTTCCCAGTGATTAGGTTTTGGGCGTTTGGTGAAGGATTTCCGGGAGCGATGCAACCGCAAGCGGGGGTGTTGGACGAAGATGTAGCGACCAGGCTTGATGTCCTGTTGTCTATCGCACGGGACGAGAACGTGCGGCTGGTACCGGTACTAGGCAACTATTGGGCCGATTATGGAGGAGTAGGGGTTTATTTGAGCTGGTTGGGTAAGCCACAGACACGGTTGTCAGAACAGGACGTCTTCTTTGCCAGCCCAGAAGCCCGAGCGTTGTATTGGAATTATGTAGAAAAAATTGTTAATCGGCGGTCGGGGGTCACGGGCATCCGGTATAAAGATGATCCGACAATCTTAGCCTGGGAGTTAATGAACGAACCGCGCACGGCTGACCGTATGGATCAAGAACTAGTGCGAGCGTGGGTGGACCAGCTGGGGGAATATATCCATGGACTAGATAATAATCATCTGGTAATAAGCGGTGTGGAAGGTTTTATGAACGATGTTTATCCGGACGTCTCCGGACCGGACCATATTGTTGGCAATAGCTCGAAATACGTTGATATTGCGTCAGGCCATTTGTATCAGAAGTACTTGGCAGAACCAACTGATAATAGAAACCTTAGGCGAGTGATTGCGGCCTGGGCGGATAATGCGCAAGCAATGACTAAGCCTCTGTTTGTTGGTGAAATTGGTTTCCCCCGCGACAAAGTGGGAGGGAGGGAACGAGGAGTGGGCTTGATTGATGTATTGGAGGAAGCACAAGAGGATAATGTCAGCGGACTGTTTATTTGGAACTGGGCTTTGTATGCGGGGGAACCACACAATATTTCTCCGTTGGTAGCAGAAGACAGGCTGGTTTTACAGAAAATCAGGCCATTGGTGCCAGTGGTAGAGTTTGCAGCAGAGACAGTAACGGAAAAATAACCACTGATGCCTTTGGGTCAGTATAGGGTTTTATGAAGACGTGCCTAGAGTGCTGGGAAAGTTTTTGAGCAAAAAATCAGGCAACAAAGTGGCGTCACTTGATTTGCCAGAGAGCGGTAAGTTGGCGCCAGTGGGCGGGTGTCAGTGTGTGAAAAGCATAAAAAGAGGTGCCGGCTACATTTTCCTGAGAGGCGGCCGAGAGGGCGGCGGTGAATTGACTGGGTGAAAGCGGCTCGTGGCTAGCAAAACCTTGTACGCTGACGGCGATGGGGATGTTCTTGTTTAACTGTTGTTTGAATTGCCTAACCATAGAAGCTGTCCAATCAGGAGACTGAGGATATTCGAAGTCCAGGAACAGGCTTTGGATCTCAATGATGTCAGGTTGTAGATGAGCCAGCGCCGTGATATCTGTGCCGAGCCATTCTTTGATAGCGCTGAAGTTTTTTAAATGGCCGGTAGCATCAGGCTCAGTAAAAACGGTGATAATAACAGGGCGGCTTCGGTATTGTTTGATTTGGCGCATGGTTTGAGCCACAAAATTGGTGACAATATCGGCGCGGGCGTTTATAAACCGCTGGTACGTCTGAAGAACGGCAGGATCATCTGACTCGCGCAAATATTTAAGAAGTTGAGCAGGTTCGCGGACGCCTTGCTGCTCATAAAGCGCCAGGGCGGCGGGGGAGAAATCAGTATAAAAATTGTCGTCTTTATCACCCCAGCCGATCAGCGGTTCCGAAATAACCCAACCATCGATCGGCAGTTTGTTAACCTCGTGAATGGTTTGTAAGTGATACTGTAGAAAATCTGGGTTGGCTAAGGAGGCGAAGGGTAAATTAACGCCAGGCTCATCGGCTTGATTATAAGGCTGGTGGTTGATGGTGCGTGCGTACCAGTCGGGATGCGCAGCGGAGGGAAAGTTGTCTTTGCCGACGACAAACCAGGCGTAAACCTGCAGGTTTTGAGAATGAGCCTCCTCAATAAATTTTTCAAGCCAGTCTTGTTGGCCGAGCGGACTTAAAGAAACTAGCTGGCTGCGATAGTTAGCTTGGCCATCACTCCAGGGATTTATGAAAACAGTATTGGCGCCGGCAGAAGTTAGTTGCTTAATAATTTGTTGGCGCAGGTCAGCTTGATTGACAGGTATGGGCATTGATGACAGATCAACGCGCACGGATTTGAGGGCGGCGGGGGCAGAAGCGGGCGACAGAACCGGGGAGAGGAGAGGTGAAGTAAACGAATTTAAAATAGGCGCGGGTTTGATAAAAAAGAAGATGGCAGCAAGGAAAGCGCTTGCGACAAGCGTGATGACGAGGTATTGGTATTTAGTAGAGGCTATGATAGGATAAATGGATTTTATAAATAAGATGTTTCTCATGACTAATATATTTAATGGTTTTATTAGTAAAGCTGTCAATTTGTCTTTTATAACTTTATTAATAGTAACCAGTGTACTGTGGTCAGCCGGCAGCGTGGAGGCGCAGACTGTGGGAGCGGTAACTAATCCAGGTTTTGAGGAACAAGGGGCAGGGAAATCTAGCAAGATAGCCGCAGGCTGGCAGCTATATGAGCAAGGATATAGGCGAGTAAAGACGGCGCATACAGGAAGCTGGGGGATAACTTTACAGAGTGCTCGATCAGGGCAATTGATTGCTGGAGCATCGCAGCGGGTTGATTTGCAGCAAACCGAAATGAAGCCGGTGCAAATAACAGGCTTCGTCAAAGGCAACAGGATTGTCAATAACGGCGGTTGGTTTGGCGCTAGTCTGTACGCAGAAATTCATTTGCAGGACGGATCGATAGCGTACTGGAACTCTGTACCAAACTTCGGGACATTTGGCTGGCGGTGGATTGGATTTAACACAGGAACGTTGGCGTCTGTTAATCAGCCAATTGATCATATCTTTATTGTACCGATTTTGGGTGAAGCCACCGGGCAAGCATGGTTTGATGATATTAGTGTTAAAGAGTATGGGCCGGGGGAAGGGGCGGTGACGATTATGTTTGATGATGGAGAGCTGAACACTTATGAGCAGGCGTTACCGGCGATGGAGCAACATGGATGGCCGGGAGCGACGGCAGTGATAACAGAAATGGTGGGGGAAGAAGGGTTTATGGACTGGGACCAGTTAAAGATATTGCAGCAGAAAGATTGGGATGTACTGTCTCACGGTATAACCCATTCGGACTTAACGACTTTAACGACACTGGGAGCAAAGCAAGAATTATATAAGTCAAAGCGTTTGTTAGAGATAAACGGTTTTGAGATTAGGCACTTTGCTTTGCCGTTCGGGGCATACAACGCCGAAATTATGGCGCTGGGAACTAATTATTATAAATCAGTGAGGCCTTATGAGCAGGGCAGCAATCCGGCTGGAGCTTTGCCGTGGGAAGTGAAAGTGCGCGGGGTGACGACCGCGACCGATACTGCCACGATTGAGGAGTGGGTTAATGAAGCAAAAAACAATGGGCAATGGGTTGTGATTGTGTATCACAAGATTGCTGAGACAGGAGATGACGCTTACTTTACGACGCCGGATGAATTAGCGAATATGCTACAGACAATTGATGATAGCGGAGTTGAGGTTGTGGCTTATGACCAGGGCTGGCAGAAATTTGGAACGAACGCAGTAAAATAACTATAGCAATATAAAATATCTAGTGGGGAGGGGGCGGCTCAGAACGGCGTTGAGGCGGAGTCCAAACGCCAGAGGACTTGGTGGTAAAAGCTTTTTTAAAGGCATAGAGGAAGATTGCGGCGTCCACATAACGAAGCAGAGGAAAAGCAAGGCCGTAAATGGATAGCTTATCCTCGCGTTCTTTAAAGCCGACAATAATAGTCACGAGGTAATCAGTTAAGATTAAGAAGGCATAAACTAGGAATAGCTCGGTCCAATGGCTGATGAGCCAGTCTAGAGCTAGGCTGTCGGGCGGGAAAAGGGCAGGCAGGAAAGAATAGGCTAGGGTTAGGATGAGCAGGATCGGAATAATCAAAAGGAGTAAGGAAAAAATAAACATCTCAACCAAAGAAGCCCCAAGCGACAACCAGAAAAAAGAAGGCCACACTCCCCAGTATCTAATAGTCTGGAAAAATCCAAGATTCCAACGCAATAGCTGGGAGCGGTAATCGGTGAAATTGTCTGGATCCTGGGTAGTGGCGATAACGGAGGGGTGGTGGGCGATCGTCCCGAGTTTTAAGCGGTGTAATTGGAAGGCCATGTTAAAGTCTTCGATGATTACCCCAGGCGCATAGAAACTTAGATGACGCAGAATGTCAGTACGATACAGACAAGCAAAACCAGGGATAACTGGATTGACGTTGGTGCGGTGCCAGGTTTGGCCGTACATAATAAAGGGCTGGATAAACCCATAGAGCCGCAGGCGATAAGCCACAAAGAGCAGCTGCCAGGAAGGCCTGGTATGCTTCGGCCAGCGCGTCTTAGTGTATGCAGCCACAACGGCGACGCGCGGTTTTTGCTTAAATAGAGGCAGGGCGTGGCGCAGATAATTACTATCAAAGATCGTATCCGCGTCGGCAATAAGGAGGTAGCGGTAACGATTGAGCAGGCGAAAATAAGCAATGGTTTTTTGCAGGGCTTTAGCTTTGCCGAGGCCTGGATTTATTTCCAGGACAACACAACCCAGGCGGCGGGCAAGGTTGGCAGTTTGGTCATTAGAGCCATCACTCACGACGTAAATTTGTCTGGTCGAGACCAGGGCTTGCAAGGAAGTGATGGTGTCCTCAAGGACTAAGGCTTCGTTGTGGGCAGGTATACACACGGCTACTTCTTTGGCTGAAGCTAACAATTCCTGATCGGATAAAGGCATAAGTCCCCGTTTTTTTTCGGTGCGGTCAGAGAGGTAGCGGAGGGTGCCGATACAACACCAAAACAATGTATTGAGGCTGATTGGTAGAATGCCTTTCATAAAATGGAAGAATAGGATAATGCAGGTGGTCTGTCGAACCCAGTTGGCGCAGAAGGGTTTTAGCCTTGCATATTTAAAAAACTAATCTATAGTGGAGGATAAGTTTAAGCGAGAGAAAAAATGGGTGGAGGGATTGCTTTTAGAAAAGCACCTCCATTTTTATTTTTAATACCGGGCATTAAATAAACAGATCAATATGAAGCGAGCATTGGTGACAGGCGGGGCAGGGTTTATCGGTTCTCATATGTGTGCCTTGCTAGTGGAGAAAGGATACCAGGTAACTTGTCTGGATAATTTTAGTACAGGGACAAAAGCCAATGTCGCGGGGCTAAAAGGTATACAGGTGGTGGAAGGCGATGCCAACGATTGGCTGGTTATGAAACAGCTGAGGGAAACGAAGTTTCACGTTGCTTTTCATTACGCGGCCCAGGTGGGCGTGCAACGTACGGAGGAGGCGCCGTTGGGGGTGCTGAATGATGTGCTGGGTATGCGTCATCTGGCTCGTCTGGCGAAAGAGGGCGTTATAGGAAAAATCGTTTTTGCGTCGTCCTCTGAAGTCTATGGCAATCCGCAGCGACTGCCAGAGGATGAAGAGGACGGAATAGTAGGCTGGACGCCGTACACCGCCGTCAAGCTATATGGTGAGCATGTATTTGTCTCATTGTGGCAAGAACACAAAATACCCACAGTCAGTCTGCGTTTCTTTAATGTCTACGGGCCAAGGCAGATAGGCACTGCCTACGGTTTTGTGGTTTCAATTTTTATCAACCAAGCGTTAGCAGGCAAAGAACTAACAATTTATGGTGATGGTGGGCAGACTCGAGACTTTGTGCATGTGGCGGATAATGTCCGGATGACATTAGCGGCCGCCGAGAGCGAACGGTCCTTTGGTCAGGTGATTAATGTTGGTTCGGGACAAGAGGCCAGTATTCTGGATTTGGCGGTGCTGGTTAATAGTGTAGCTGGCATAAAAAAAGAGGGAGCATTAAAATTTTTGCCGGCGAGAGCGAGGGAAGTAGGTCGCCGGTGCGCTTCCACCAAAAAGATGATGGAATTAGTTGGGGTAAGCAGTGATATTGGTTTGGCAGAAGGAGTTAAGAAAACAATTGCCGCGGGGCAAATGGTAGATACGTGGAAAGGGGAGCCACTGCGGATGGCGGCGGTGAAGGCATAGGCTAACTGTTAATCCAGGAATTGATCAGCACATTCGTTATAGGCGCGAACTTGGACGTTGAATTGATCGGCTAATTTTGCTAATTCGTCATTGAGTTGATTGTAGGTGTCGACTTGGCTGTTATAGCTAGCTAATTGTGTCGCTTGCTCTGCGTTTAATTGTTGAGCGGTGTTATTGGCGGTAACTGCTTGCCCAACCAGCTCTTGCCCGTCTTGCTGAAGTTGGCGGGCTAGGGTGTAAAGAGAGTCAGTATCAGGCTGGGCGCCTGGGGCGAGCGGATCACTGCCTGCTTTGATAATGGCGTTGCCTCGACTGATTTTTGCGTTACCTTCGTCAGACAGGCGTGAGGCTTCGGCCAATAAAGCCTCAATTTTGTCCGTACGTCGCTGGAGTTCTTCCTTGGTATTACTTAGTTGGGCGGAAAATTGTTCTAGGTGAGCGCGCTTAGAATTAAAAGTTTGTTGAAGAGTTGTCTCGGGTTCGGGACAGGCGCTAACGGGTAAGGAAAAAGTTTGCACGGCGATCCAGGTGGACTGACCGTCAAATTGGCCGGCGGTGGCGGCGATACCGATTTCAGAAAAACCGCGGCTGAGAATATTGGCCCGATGGCCGGGGCTATCCATCCAGGCTCGGACAAGGTCGGCATCGTCAGTGAAATTGCCTAACGCTAAATTCTCGCCGACACGCAGGTACTTATAACCAACACGGTCAACGACATCGGCGGGGCCAACGCCATCAGGAGAATCATGATCAAAATATTGTTTGGTAAACATGTCTTTGAGCTTGTTCTCGGCGGCTAAACTCAGGGTTGGATTCAGAATAAGCGGCGGAAGACTATCAATTTGCCGATGTCGGTTAGTTTCTGACAAGATCCCGGCTGGCGTGAGGGGGTTGCCGGGATAGTCACTGGATCCTCTAAGTGGGCCTGGCAGGCCACTGTTTTGTCGAAAACTGAGGCGGAGGTAGATAAGGGCAACTATGAACAAGACAACCAATACGGAAAGGAATATTTTATATAGTCTACGCATGGATAGGTGAAGGATCAAAAGATGGCGAAAATGGTTATGTTCTATCGAAGGGAGAAAAATTGTGGGTATGATTTAGTCGAGTTTATAATAATAAACTTAACATATACCTAACAAAAAGGCGGGGTTAAAACATGAGATGAGTGAGATGGGGCCTTGGTTGGATTGGAAAACTTATTAGATAATCAACCGAGCCAGCTCAACAATGCATTTGCGGGTTGCGGGAACGCGCGAGGAAAGCCAAGAGACTAAGGAAAAGAATTTTTATAGCCGGGGGAGATCCGGCAGGGGTAGTTTGAGAGAGTGGTGCGGTTGCCAGCAATGGCGGAGCAGGAGTCGGCGGAGGCTGACTTGACGGAAGGGGTCTTGAAAATATCAATGACAAGATCGACTGATAAGGCAGCTGATAAAGTCAAAGTAAAAATTAATAAAAAATAATAGGCGGTAGAAAAAGATTAGCACCGGCTGGTGAGCCGGCGCTATGTTTTGCTTAAAAAACGTGAATACCTAATATTATGACATTACATAATATCGTAATGAAAGGTAGGAGGTGTAGTTGAGGCAGGGACGTATGATGTGATGGTTTTTTATTAGTTTTGGTAGTGTGGAAAACTTTGTTATGAGCAGAGTGATATAATTTAGGCAGAGTAGCGGAGGGGAGGGGGATACTCCTTTAATTTCCTGGTGGTTGCTGACCGGTGCTAATCCGGCTCAAGCCAAGAACACTAACATCCGACACAAAACGCAGAGCTTATCTGTGTTTTTCGTATGTCTGGGTGTTGATCGGGAAAGAAGATAATTGAAAGGAGGTGGAAAATATGAATATAAAAATAATTAAAAGCACCATCACGTTGGTGGCGGTCTTAGTGTTAGGCGCCGGCGTGACGTACGCACAACTGACTTCGAATGAAGTGACTATTGGGACTTCCGCAATGACGAGCGGTGAGTCGGCTTTAAAGTTGTGTAATGACACTGGCGATGATATGTGGAAATTGACGATTAGTCCGGCATTAAGTTTGGCTGGCATGGTGCCAGGAGAGGCGGAACGAGAGCTGACTGAAGGTAAGGATATCTATGCAGGGAATGATGATGGTACTTTAAATGCGAACAGCCTTAATCCAGTTGGTTGTAACGGCTATGGCGACACAGCGGGAAGCTCGGATGTCAATATGCGGCTGGTACCAAGTATTGAGAATCCGGTGTGTGCAGAGGGTATCTCCCTAACTGACATGACGTTAAGTTTCCAAATCGGTGATACTGGTTCAAACCATGCTGATCTTAGTTTCTGGGATAATAACATCACGGCATTCGGAGATACTTTAGCTCCTAGTAATCTAAAAGAAATTAAGATCTTCGCAAAATTAAAATCAAATGTGACAAAGCAGAATGCAGCATGCACGTTTGACGTCAAGTTTAGCGGTGAGCAGATATAAAGTGCCCAAGATCCTGAAGTTAGATATTAATTCAAGGTAAAGGAGGTGACGTTTATGGACACACGACTTATTAAGAGCTTTGTTGTGCTGGGGCTGGTGGGTGCGTTGGGTGTGGGTGCGACGTATGCACAATTAACATCTAACACGGTGACTATCTCTGGTAACACCATTAACACCCCGGACGCGAAAATAAAAGTATGTAATAACGCGGTGAGCAGTGGGGCAGGCTGGGATACCAGCTTGGCTGGTTTTACGGTGAATAACCTAGCACCGGGAGCTTCTACTGAGCTGACGGCAGGGAAGGTGGTGTCGGTAGGCAATGACGACGGAACGCTGGCAACGGAAGGACAAAATGACGGCGATGCTAACAGCTGCGCCTCTTATACCGCACCAGCGGAAAACTCAGGCGTGGCGCTGAATATTGTCCCGCAGGTTGTGCAGGCGGGTTGTAATGGAGATTTGGCTAACGATCTGACGTTGACATTCCAGCTGGATAGCGGCACAGAAGTTGCTGACACACTGTTTAACTGGACAACTAATACTACCTCGCTGGGGCCGACTTTGGCACCGGGTGACTTTTATAATCTCACGGTCGATGTTGCCCTGTCGAATGATGCCACAGATGCTGAGACTAGTTGTACGTTCGATATTAATTTGACTGGGCAGCAGGCACCTCCGCCACCGGTCTAGTTTCAGTGGTTGCTAAAGTGCTGAAAAAAAGTTTTTCAGCACTTGGTGGAGCCTATGAATTCTGCACTGCTTAAACGAATTTTCCTAAACGTTCTTAATTGGACAAGTTTTGCTGTATTGGTGCCAGCGGCAGTGTTAGTCATTGCGTCGCTGGTACCAATCCCGGGAGGATTCAAAGTGTACACGGTCCTGACAGGGAGTATGGAGCCGGCGGTACCGACGGGGGCCTTGATTTTGACAAGGACGGGAATGCCGGCGGATAAAATATCCACCGGTGATATCGCGACGTTTAAAAGCCCGCGGTCTGACGATGTTCTGATAACACATAGAATCGCAGAGGTGATTGGCGAGGGTGAAGGACTAAGGTTTATCACCCGCGGCGATGCCAATGGGGCGGTTGACCCCTGGGAAGTTAGGGCGGGAAATATTGAAGGGATATATCGGCAACACGTACCGTATGTCGGTTTCGCCTTGGAGTTTGCTAAGACGCCAATGGGATTACTGCTGCTGGTTATTTTGCCTACCGTTTTAATTGCAGCCAGTGAGTTGCGGCAGATTGTGCGTGTCTTGGTAGAACGCCAGCTTAATCAAATCGCGGCTGCCTATGGCTATGATAATTTTACGAGCCTACTGCAAAACGTCAGTCAAAAGGCAAAGCGTCCCGCGCGCCGGGTGGCGCAGGTATTAAGTCGTCAAGCGAGAGTGACACCAGCCTTTCGGCCAGCGGTGAGGAACGAGGGGCCCACAGTAATGAGCCGGCGGCTAGACTCGGTCTGGCTTAAACCCACAGTGCGCAAAGTCGAACCGCTAATCATAGTTGCTCCTTCACGCCATCACTGGCTGGCGGGAGGGTCATTGCTCGTATTGTTGTTATTAGTGGGGACGGTTATGGCTTTATTGGTTTCTAATACGGTGGTATTAGGCAGTAATGTAGTCATAACAGCGGCCAGGCCGCTTTCGGTTATTCCAGAGGAATGCAGTCATATAGAGTTTGCTGGTGAACCATTGGTTGGTGAGGATAAGAGTGAGGTGTTGGAGGGAACCGAAGGAAATGATTTGATTATCGGGAATGGCGGGAGCGATAAACTGGAGGGGCTGGGAGGGGATGATTGTCTGGTAGGTGGTGCAGATAGCGATTCGCTGCGGGGAGGGGATGGTAATGACATTCTTTTGGGAGGAGAGAGTACGGACACACTGCGCGGTGAGGCGGGGGATGATAAATTATATGGTGGTGAAGGGACAGATTCTTTGCGTGGAGGCAGCGGCGATGATGAAATGTACGGGGGCGGAGGGAAAGACAGTATCGATGGAGAGGATGGAGACGACAGCATGTACGGCGAGAACGACGATGATTCTATTAAGGGAGGCAGCGGCGATGATTATTTAACGGGCGGCGATGGCGTGGATGTGGCACGAGGTGAAGACGGGGTTGATAACTGCGAGGCGGAAGTTGTTAAGACGTGTGAGGCGGTGCTGGATATTGAGTGAATCAAGTAAATCAGCAAACGTAAGTTAACAGGTAAATAAATTAAATAACGGCTATTGCAAAAAAATTTTCAGCAGGACTGCTTTTTTGTTACTTTCTAGTACCCAAGATATATGTTGTCTGATGGGCGGGTGTGTTATGGCTTGAAGTTATTCACAGGCAGGTCATTGCGGTTATGTCGTGTTTCCTTAGACTTATGTAGATATGCAAAAAGGGGGTGAAGGAATATGTCATTAATTAATAGTGGCCGCGGGTGGCTAGTTTTACTAGTTGGAGGTTTGCTGGTGACTGCTTCACCGGCAACAGCCTATGATCGAACTGCTTTGGAACAGCGCTTGGCGGAGCGGCGGGCGCAAATAGAGGCGCGCCGAGCAGAGCGGGAGGCGGCCAGGGCAGAGCAAGGGAGCGATGAGACTGAACCGGCAGTAGAAGAAACGTGCCGTTGCACTGCGAAGTTAGGCTTTAGCAAACCCAGTCTACAATGGCGGGATGGAAAATTATTATTTACCCCTAAGGTAGATGTCAGTATTCGCTCGCGTGGGGAGGAGCGAATAGTGTGGACAGCACGCTTAAGCTTAGAGGGAGTAACCGGGTATAAATCAACGGACGTGACTGTACCAGCTGGTGTTGGTTTTAACGGCAGTTATGAATTGTTCAGCGGGCAGTGCGGGGATACATATTCTTATAGCGGATGGCAGTTGCCGGCGGTTGAACTGGGTGGATTAACTAGAAATTTGGCAAAGGGGCAGGAGGTTGATGGGCGGGTGCAGATGCAAGCTTGGCTGACTGGTTGTGGTGAAGATAGTGAAAAGAAAGCGTTTGATTTTACGCTGACTGATTTCGGCAATATGAAAGTGCGAAGCTGGCGGAACGTAAGATAAGAAGGCGATTGGAACGCGGTGCAGAGGCAGCAGATGACCGCAAAAAAAGATCTATGTGGGTGAGTTTAGAAAGGTTCTTTGAGGAAAATGAAGAGCTAGCCTGTGGAAAAGTATAGTTATCCACTGTTTTTGTGGATAAGTTTGCTTGCTGGCGCTTCTGAATGTGATACGAAGGTATGAGGTCAAAAAATGTGTTTTTAGAGGGGGTTTTTAAACACTTACGCTGGAGGGGGACCTTACCACTTCTGATTTGATACGTGTGTTGTCGTACTGGTGGAAGGATACAGGAATAAGTGTTTTTTAATTATCGATACGGTTTATTAGCAGTAAACAGGCGGAGAATATAACGCATGTGTAGATTATCTGTGAAAGGAGGTGAGTACAGATGAAGAAAACTCTTCGTGCACTATTAGGCGTGTCTGCACTCGCTCTAATGTTTGTGTCCTCTCCAGTATTAGCAGCCAGCGTAAACGTAACTGGCGAAAATCTAGTAACCGGAGCCGATTCAGACAATGAGAACGAGTACGATGTAGACAACGACCTAGACGTAGACGTAGATAACGACGCAGAAGATATCGACAATATTGCTGACGTTGACGCCAATACAGGCGGCAATGAGCAAGAAAAGAATACGACTGCCGAAAACCAGTTGTCAGGCACAGTGGATGTGACTGGCGCATGGGACACGGTTGTGAATGAAGGTGCTTCCTTGATGGGAGCAGCGGAAGGCAACCTCGAGGTTGATGGTGAATTCACCAACGACACGACAGGTGCGGATTCTAACAACGAGAACGAGTTAGACGTTGATAACGACGTAGAACTGGACCTCGAAAACATGGCTGATATCTTCAACATGCTTGATTTTGACGCCGAGACCGGCGACAACGAGCAGAACAAGAACACCACCGCTGGTGATCAAACATCCGGCGATGCGATCTTGTTTACGATGATTGAAAACTTCGCTAATAACGAAGCCGGCCTGGAAGACGCTACTGGTAATGCGGTAGTAGTCGATGTCGTAGGCGAGAACTCGACAACCGGTGCCGATTCAAACAACGAGAACGAGTTTGATATCGACAATGATTACGATCTCGAGATCGATAATGATGCCGACGTTGACAACAAAGTTGATGTTGACATTCACACCGGCGGTAACGAGCAGAACAAAAATACCACAGGTGGAAACCAAACTTCAGGCAATGCCGAAGTTACGGTTGATCTCGTAAATGAAGCGAACAATGGTTCAAGCGTAGCAGGTGCTGGCTTGAGCGATGTTGAAGTTGGTGGAACATTCTCCAACGACACAACTGGTGCGGATTCTGATAACGAGAATACGCTAGATGTCGAAAACGATGTTGATGTAGACGTTGATAACGACGCCGAAATCGACAACGACGTAGATGTCGATGCCAATACCGGTGATAATGAACAGAACAGAAACACCGAGGCAGGCAGCCAAACAAGTGGAGACGTAGTGGTGGATATCACTATCTCCAACGCAGCCAACAACAGCAATTAATTTTACTGTTGTCTTTGTGTAGGGGGGATGGTACTTAACCGTCCTTCCTCATAAGGAAGGGGACAAAAGCCTGGTCCCTCTTATAGACGAAGGGTTCTGGGGATAAGGAGCTCTTTGTAGGGAAGAACACCAACAAATCTAACAATAAATTCGAAGCCAAAGATCCTAAACCATAAACCAAATTACATGTCTAAAGGGAAAAGAAAATTTATAGTATTGAAGAGGGCAGTCGGAGTTTTTTTGATGTTGTGGATGAGCGCGCTAAGCCCAGCGATAGCTTTGGCGGACGAGGCCACAGATGCCGCGGGTAATCCTACTGGAGCGCCGGTTGACACCGGGGCGCCGGAGGATACGGGAGCGCCGGAATGTACCGGAGCGGGTTGTGGTCAGGGGGCAGACCAGGGGGTGGATCAAGGAGTGGATCAAGGCGGTTTAAGCGCTGAGGATTTGGGTGCGGATGAAAACGGTAATTTACCGGAGGGAGTAGCAGATACCAGACAGGGAGCCAGCCAGGGGGCAACGCAAGGGACGGGCCAAGGGTCAGCGGAAGTTACCGCGACTAATAGTAATACGGGAGCAGGTTCAAATAATGAAGTGACGACGGGAGTTAGTGACACGACGGCGACTGATGTCAATAATGCGGCCAATGACTCGACAAACGTTGATGCGACGGCTAAAACGGGCGGTAATAGCCAAAACGAGAATACGCAAGCCGATGGTCTGACTACAGGCACGGCCAGTATTGGCGTGACGCAGGTGAAAAATGACAACTCAACGACGGTGGGCGGAACTTCCGGCTTAAACATTAATGGCTACAACGGTGATTTCAACGGAGATTTAATGCTGGAATTTGGCGCTATGCTGGGCGGCTTGACGGGGGAAGATGGCTCAGTACGGGCGGTAAACAACGCAACGGGAGCGGATTCGAACAATGAGATTAATTTGAGCACCATCGTGGACAAACTAACCGAGGTGCAAAACGATGGGGTGATAAATAATATTTTAGATTTGGCGGCGATCAGCGGGCAGAATGAAGCGAATAAAAATACTAGCGGCGGATCAATCACGACCGGGGACGCTAACATCGCAGCCACTTTAGTTAACTTACTAAATACCACCGTGATCAATGGCGGTTTATGGCTGACGGTGGCAGATATTTTTGGCAACTTGAATGGCAATATTGTACTGCCGGAGTTCGGTGCGTTAGCGGCCGCGGCCGGATTTGGCAATGTTACGGTTGACGCCGTGAATGAGGCAACAGGAGCGGAATCGGACAACCAAATAGATATTGATGTGATAGAGGAGCAGGTGACGGATATCAATAATGAGGCGGATATAAACACGAGGATAAAGGCCGACGCGATCACTGGTCAGAACGAAACAATGGCTAACACCGGCGGCGGAAATATTATAACAGGCGATGGTAAAGTCACAGCCAGTAACATCTCGCTAGCGAATACGACAGTGGAAGGCGGCAATTGGGGATTGGTGGTAGTGAACGCTCTAAACAAGTGGCTGGGATTTATGGTGGGAGAAGAAGGTCAGGTTAGAGCCTTGTCCCAAGAAGAGACGCTGCGCGAAATTGAGGCGCAAAATTCCCAGACCGGGGCGGATTCGGCGAATAGTATTGCCGTGAATGACGAATCTTACGATACGACTTTGGTGGATAATAACGCGGTTATAAATAATGAGGTGACCGCCCAGGCGATCACCGGGCAGAACATGGCGAATAAGAACACAGGAGCAGGCAACATTGAGACCGGAGACGCTAACGTGGAAGTAACCGCAATCAATGTGGCTAATACGACGGTGAAGGATGGATCATTGTTTATCGCGGTAGTTAATGTGTTTGGCGATTGGTTTGGCGACTTGCTGTATGGCGGATCTTCATTACTGGCAGCAGCGGGAGGAGCGGCCCCAACAGTGGCGGTTGACGCGACCAACAGCGAGACCGGGGCGGACTCTAACAATACAATAGATGTAGATGTGAACCGCAGTCAGGAAGTGATGGTAGATAACGAGGCTAATATTAATACCTTACTGGACGCTAATATTGAAACAGGCGGCAACAAAGCGAACCGAAACACCCTAGGAGGGCAGGTGGAGACTGGCGACGGTTTGTTAGCCTTGCATTCCAGGGCGGTGGCCAACTTAACCGGGGTGGTAATGGATCCAGTAGCAGGCTTGGTAGTAAACGGATTGAACGATACAACCGGTTTTGAGTCGCAGAATAAGATAAAAGTGCGGTTGAATGAGGAGCGATTGCTAACCATCGATAACGAAGCAAATGTCAGCACGATATTTAGCGCACTGGCAAACACGGGTAATAACGAAGCCAGTCAAAATACAACAGGAGGAAGCATTCTGACGGGTATGATCGGCGCTAACGTCGGCATAGGAAACTTAATTAATCAGATAATGGTGGCAGCGGGCTGGGATGGCGGAGACCGACAAGTCGAAGCGGAGCTGAGCAATCTATTAACGGGTGCATCGTCTGAAAATGACAATAGCGCGGAGGCCTTATATAACTTACTGGCGGATATTGCGAATAGAGGCGTGATAGATAATATTGTGGACTTGATACTAAACACGGGCGGCAACAAGAGTAACGACAATACAGGCGGTGGGGAAGTGTTAACAGGAGCAGGCTGTGTGAATGGATCAGTTAATAATGAGGCTAATACAGTGCAGCTGGCAGGGATGGGCGGTTGGTCAGTTAATAGTGATAACTTCGTGGACATAAATAACGTCTTTGGAGTGATGGGTACGACCGGTAATAATGAAAGCAATAATAATACCGGTGGACAAGTTAGTGACGAAAAAAACAATGGTTGTCCCGAGATAGCCAAGGAAGAAGAGCCGGAAGAGTCTGAAGAAGAGGAAGAAAATGGTGAGGAAGTGGCTGAGGCAGGCGGCATGGGCGGCGGTGACGTGGGGCCAGATGAACCGGAAGGCAGGGTGGCAGCGGCGGTCAGCGATCACCGGGGAGAAAACGGACAAATCAAACAAGCCGGTAATGGACTATTAAAACGTTTTCCGGTTGCCGGAGAAGCGGGGCAAGCGTACTGGCTGGCCGGGCAGAAAGATTATCGTCTGTGGAGTTTGTTTTTTGCCGCGAGCGTGCTATTGTTGGCGGTTACCTGGCACTTCGAGCAAAAGAGAAGAGCTAAGGACTTGGGGATATTGATTAGACCTAGCTAAGAGGGTTGGCACAGATAACGAACAGGTAACGATCAATAGCTAGCGGCACGAAATTTGTATTTGCATAAGAGAAATGGATAAAAAAAGAAAAATTTTAATTGGTGCAGGGGGGGTTGTTTTGGTTGCGATGGTGGCGATCGTGGCTTGGGCGCAGGCGAACCAAGTTAAAAAGGGCAGTAAGGTTATGGAAAAAGCGATAGAACAACTGCAACAGGCAGGCGGTTTACATAGTGAGATTAACTTATCGCTTAATCTGCCGGAGCGGATGAGAAACAGACAAAGGCCTCTGACCAAGGTGAGTATAGATCTGGATGGGGATGTAGTGAAAAGTGGGGAAGCTTTGGAGGTGGCAGGGGTGATGAACTTAGAAGCGAAAGGTCCTGGTAATATTTTCTTTGCTCAAGGTGAGATAAGCGCATGGGAAAATATAACAGCGTTCAAGTTGAGCGAGTTTCCAGTACTGCTTAATCCGAGCGGCAACTTGAGCGGCAAATGGACGTATGTGCGAACTAGGCTGTTGGGCATTAAATCAGAGGGACAACCATTGGCAGCGTTGCGCAGTTTAGGAGAAGGATTAACTTATCAGGGAACAGACAAGGTTGGCGAGGAGCCGGCGTGGCGGTATTCAGGAACGGTGTCGGATGAAGCGAGTAAGCAATTACAGGAGGCATGGCGCCTGAGCACGTCTGACAATAAAGGGTTGGATGTAATTGCCCGGTTGTTGGCTGCTAATAAAGTAAAGCAGTTGGATGTGTGGGTGGCCAAGAACGACAGCCAACTGCGTCAGGTAAAAGTTAATTTTGTGCGTCCGTTAAGCAATGGCAATGAATTTGATTTTGCCACACTGGATATTTTGCTGACGGACTATGGTAAAGTGGCGGTGATTGACCGGCCAGCGGAGGAATTAACCGTGAAACCAGAAGTATTTGCCAAATTATTTGGTACCGGAGAGATTGAAGAGATAAAAACTGAAGAATAGGAGGCGGAGGTTAAAAGTTAAGCAGGCCAACGGCCATGAGCGTTGGCAAAGAAGTGATATGAGCCACTAAAAGTGGCTTAGTTAATAGGACTAGGCCAGCGCATGTGAATAAGAATAAGTTTATTGGCAGGTGATGATATGAGATAATGAAGGGATGAGTATAGAAACAATGCCATCAGCAACCGGGAAGGAGTTTGTGCCGGAAGGAGAAGAACCGCAGTGGGGTTATCAGGTGGAATATTCTAGTGGAAACGCAGAGCATGACGAGGTCTTGGATAAGCGTGCAGAAAGAATTGAGGAATTATTAGGGAAACCATTGCCAGTAAAGTTGGTGGCGGATACAGACCAATATATTGGTAATATATTAGCCGAACGTGATGAGGCGGGGAAGGGCGGTTTTATAAAGGAAGGGGAAGGCATGAACAGAAAGGATGTGTTGGCCCAGAACGTGATTGAAATGGACAAGTCATCGGCTACCGACAGCTATGTGGATTTGATTAAACGGTTACGAGGACACGAGGGTCAGACAGCGAGGAGTTTAGATGAAATTATGCAGGAAGCAAATCAGTTGGAAGGAACTGATAAAGTCAGGCGGTTACAAGCTATTAAGGTTTTTAGTTTAGCGTTAGATGAAATGATCCCGGCTCATTCATTGTCAGTAGACTGGGAAAAATTGGAGGAAGAGAAAAAGGCGTTGATTCGAGTGGCGGAGATTACAAAATTTAGAGTAGACGTTGAGTTGGGTGAGGCGGTAGTGTTCGCCAGCGACAAGGCGCCAGAGGAAGCGCGCGTTGCTTATGCGAAACAAGTGGAAGAGACAATGAGAGACTACGCAAACGGAGATGATCTGCCGTGGGGGGTGCGAGTGGAATTTGGCAACGAGGCCGACCGAATGAAATATTATATCAATCAGCAGTTAGAGACACAGTCTGCAAAGACAGGTGAAAACAAGAAAGAATCCGTGGGTGATGATAATGAAGCAGAAACTGTTATACAAAAGGGAAGCGAAACGGACACGGTGATTATGTCTGACCAAACAGCAACCGAGCCGGCGCCTGAACAATCTGCGCCAACGGTTCACCCGAAAATGGCGGCGGAGGCAGAAACTGTTGCAGTGGCGGCGGAACAGTCAGAAGCGGCGGAGAAAGCGCCTGAGTCGGAATATGTTGATCGGCCAATATTTGGCCGGGAAGCGATTAAGAGTAAGGACGTAAAGGCAATACAGGAACAGTTAAAACAATTAGCCGAGAAGAATGATGCGCGCAGCGCTTTTGATTTAGCGCGCCAATTAGCGTATTTGAAGCGGGCCGGGATTAAATTGTCAGACCGCGGCAAGGAATATTATGCCCAAAGTCTGGATAGGCAGGGTGAGGCGATGCGCGAGCGGGGGGGCAGGGCAGTGGCGCAGTACCATACGTATTTGAAGTATCTGGGAATGGAGCAAGATTTGGCAGCCGAAGATAAGGCGATTATCCGTGAGTCTTGTGAAGCGGGAGGGTTAGGGAACCGAAGACATTTGGCTTCGCTAGCGGTGAACGCTAAATATTTGGGGGTATTGGATGATGTGGAATTTATCAAAGATGATTTGGAGGCTGACTTTAGAGGGCAGTTGGAGGAGCATGTACCTGCCGACAATATTGCGCTGGAGATGGCCAGGCGAAAATATTTGCAGGTACCGTATAAATTGCCGGAAAAATATGAGGAGGTTCAAGAGTTAGTTGATAGTCGGCTTGAACGGTGCGTCAAGGATGGGTTGTGGGATAAGTATGTGCGACTTAAGGGACATGTGGACTATGTGCAGGGTGGCGGGACAGTGGAGGAGGAGAACAAAGAAAAAATAGCGGGCTATGTAGAAGAAATGGCCAAGAGGGCGAGAAAGGACGGGATCTGGCAGGAATACTCGGCTTATATAGGCGATGCGGCACACTTGTCCCGTCATAATGGAAAGTATGGACAAGCCAATGAAACAAAAGAGAACCAAACGGAAGCGGAGAGTATTGTCGTTGGTTCATGGATCAATTTGGAAAGTGAAGAGGGGCAAAGAGAGGCTGAAGGAGGAGAGGCAAAAAAAGAAGATGGGATACCGGATACCGGCATGGCTAAAGAAACAGAGCGGGACGAGGCAGGAAACAAAAGAGTGATTGATCCGGAGCAATATCCGAACCGGGCACAGTTTGAGGAAAAAGCCAAAAAATTTAATGAGGCACAGGAGAATAATCCCAAGGCCTGGGGCAGTGTCCAGGATATCTTGCACCGGGAAAGATTGGAGCTGAAGCAGCGTGAGAATTATTTATTGAAAAAACGGCAAGAACAAGAGAGGGAGGGGAGTGTCGAGGCGCAGTGGGCGAACGAGGCAATGGATAGGCTGAGGGAGGGCGCAGACTTCTCGGAAGTAGTAAATGAGGATTATTTGATGGAGCATTTGTTGAGGCATAAAGTCAGCGCACCAGAAAGAGAAGAACGACGAGGGCGATATCTGGGAATAATGCGTAATGAGCTGGGGTTAGCGCAAATGATAGATGAACCGACGATGATGGATCGGGTCAGTTCGATATGGATGGAACGGTGGTATGCCCGTTGGCAGGTAGCCAAAGGAGTAAATAAGCTGAAGGCAGTATGGCCATGGGGCAAGGCTAAACGACGAGAGGTAGTGAGGGCTCGGCAAGATATGATTAGTACTATAGAGGAGGCAGCAGTGGATGAGAAAGTAGACGGCCGGGTGCGGGCGTTGCTGCAGCGACTGGCGACTGAGTTTGAATTGATGAATGTGCGGGATGCCGGGCCATTAGCAGGGAAGAAACACGTAAGTGAACAAAAAAAGAAGAAGAATAAAACAAAAGGGGCGGCACAACCGCAGAGAGGAAAGGGAAGGGAGAGCGCTGCCGAGAAAGAAAAAGAAGCTTCTTATGGAGGGAGGGGCTAGCGGTTTTTGCTAGAACAGGATAAATAGACAGAGCCTGGGCCGAGAACAGATATGCTAGATAATAGGAATCGAGTTACACTGTCTTTTATATGTTGTCAGGCGCAGAAAAATTACCACAGAGGGGTGTAACAGAGGAAGAAAAACCCGAGTCGCTAATTTGGCGCAACAAAGAAGGGGCGAGGGAATTTATTAAAAGGGTGGAAAACAGAAAGGAACAAGAGACGCGGCAGGGAGTGCGGCGTGACCGAGAGCTGTTAGCTGATGAGCTGGCGCGCGAAATAGAAAAACAGGGCGAGGAAGCCGTGGATACGAGTTGGCCGTGGGAGCATAGCCCGGAGGAACATCGAGAAGTGCAGCGTTTGGTGGAAGTGGCTTTTAGGGAGGATTTAGTGCTGGCCTTAAAGAAGATGAGGAAAAGTGAGCATTATCCAAGAATTGTTGATTTGTTTCATGATGTGCTGACTGAGCAGATGTATGAGGTCTTAATAAAAGCAGGGCTGAATAAGCAGCGAGTAGGGAAGGGGATGTGGACACTAATCGGCCTGGCTGGGTTGCTGGTATTGGGAGCGTTAGCGGCGCTTATTTTTGCATAGAGATCTAAAATTCGAGCTTAAATTATTATGTCTTTACTCACGATAGTTATTGCCGGATTATTGGTGGCGGCGGCCGGGGTGCTTTTATGGCTGCTTGTAATGACGTTGCGTGAACAAGCTGTGCTGCGGCGGACACTGGATATTGTGATGCTGCAAGTGACACTACCGAAGGATGTTAAAGCGGAGGAAAGAAAAGAAGGGGTAGGGGATGAGATTAAGGAGAAAATTAGCGTAGCCGAGCAGTTCCTGTCGACGTTATCCAAATTACCGGTGCAGCTAATGGACCGACTGATCTACGGCCGGCCGGTAGTAGTGTTTGAAATAGTGACAGCTAATAGCGGAGTGATTACGTTCCAAGCAGGAACAGAACGGCGTTTTATTGACTTAATGGAGAAACAAATTTACGCGCTCTATCCCGAAGCGGAAGCGCAAAGGGCGGCGCCTTATACACTTTTTGATGAAGGCGATTCTATTAGGGGTGGTCGAGTACATATGAAACATGCGTCCCATTTGCCAATTGCGACCTATAAGGAGCTGGAGGCCGATCCGATGCAATCGTTAACTGGCGCCCTGGCAAACATCCAGGCCACGGATGCGGCGGTTATTCAGTTCGTGTGCCGGCCATCAGCCGAAAGGGTCAGGAAAAAGGGGCAGGCAGCCGCCCGGAAAACAGTCCATGGAATGCAAAACGACATCAGAGGCGGTGCGAAAATGAAGTCAGCGGCAGAGGTGCTGACAAAAACTGAGGCGCAGCGAGAAAAAAAGGAACAGCGGCAGGCGCAACTGACGCCGCGAGCACAGGAAAGGGTGGAGCTGGTGGAAAAGAAAGCGAGCCAGCAATTGTTTGATGTGAATATTCGGGTGGCAGTATCGACGCGGGATGCGATGGAAGCAGACCGGGTGTTCGATAGCATTGCGGCTGCCTTTTCTCAGTACGATCTGTTGGATTTGAACGAATTAAAGATTAGTAAAATAAGACGAACGGATAGATTTATCCGGGACCTGGTTTTCAAGATGCCGAGGCAGAGTACGGCTAGTGTTTTTAGTACTACAGAATTAGCTTCGCTGTTCCATTTTCCGTTGCCAACTACGGAGACACCAAACATCCTGTGGCGTGGTTCCCGGACGGCACCAGTGCCAGCTAATTTGCCGCAAGAAGGAGTATTGCTGGGATACAACGATTACCGTGGTGTGAGAGCAAGGGTCTATTTCGCACCGGATGATCGGCGGCGTCATCTTTACATGGTGGGACAAACAGGGACGGGCAAGACAACAATGTTCCTGAATATGATTATGCAGGACATTGAAGCGGGGCACGGTGTGGGCGTGATTGATCCGCATGGCGATTTAATTGAAGATGTATTATTGCGAGTACCGGCGGGGCGCCGGGACGATGTGATATTGCTTGATCCGCGGGATGAAGATCGGCCGCTCGGTTTTAATATTTTAGAAGTAAGGGGGGAAGCGCAAAAAGACTTAGTGGTCAATGAAGTGGTGCAGATTTTACAAAAATTAGCGGCCAGACTAAATCCTGAGTCGATTGGACCGATGTTTGAGCATTATTTGCGCAATGCCTTACTGGCACTAGTGGAAGATCCAGAGGCCACTTTAATTGACGTGCCCAGAATGTTCGTCGATGAGAAATTTAGACAGGGTGTGCTGACCAAGAACAAAAATCCAACCGTCAAGCAGTTTTGGGAACAGGAATTCGCGCAAAGCCAGCGGGGGCAGATGTCGGCGGACATGCTGAGTTACGTAATCAGCAAACTGGGCCGGTTTGTGAGTAACCGGACGATGCGTAATATTATCGGGCAGGCATCATCTAGTTTTGATGTGCGCAAAGTGATGGATGAGAAGAAGATATTATTATGCAATTTATCTAAAGGTAATTTAGGGGACATTAATTCGGACCTGCTTGGTTTTGTGCTGGTGTCAAAAATGCAAATCGCGGCGCTGAGCCGCGCGGATGTTGGCGAAGATAAACGTCCTGATTTTTACCTTTACTTAGATGAATTTCAGAATTTTACGACCGATAGTATCGTGACGATCTTATCAGAAGCGAGGAAGTACCGATTGAACCTAAATTTAACGCATCAATTTTTACAGCAGTTGGAGGATAAGATCAGAGAAGCCGTGCTGGGCAATGTCGGGACGGTAGTTTGTTATCGAGTGGGCGTGGAGGATACGGAACTGCTGACTAAGCAGTTTGAACCGGTGTTTACTGAATATGACTTAGTAAACATGAAGCGGTTCACGGCGGCGGTTAGGCTGCTGGCCGGAGGAACACCCCAACGCGCCTTTAGTTTGAATGTGCCGAGAACACAGATGAATGGAGATTGGAAGGGAAGAGAAGAGATCAGGCAGCGATCGCGCAGCAAATACGGGCGCCCTGTGGCACAGGTGGAGGAGAGAATTATGCAGAGATTTGTGTATAACCAAGGGCCTCTAAAGAAGAGAAAGACGACAGCGGGCGACGGGGACTATTTAAGCGAGTCCTTGTTTGATGTGAGCTAAAGGTATGATAGAGACTGGGGTTTGAAGGTAAGAATTGCACCATGGTAGGATAGGCACAGAGGGGCTTATTATTTAGCATCTATAAAAATGACAGATAAAAATGGAGGTATTGATAATGAAAGTAGAAATCAGACAACAGGTCCTGGCGATGGAGTTAACAATCGGTCAGGAGAGGGAATAGCAAAGAAATTAGTAGGTACAGCCGGTCGTGTGCAATTACGATCAGATGCGGTTTTGCAGGGTGTTCGCAATAAAATGGATCGGCGCTGGTGGTGGCTAATAGGCGGAGTGGGGGTGGTTGTGTTGGCTGTGCTGGCCGGCTTGGTGACATCTATGGTAGTACCAGGACGAACGGAAAATGTTGAGAATAAAGGTCTTTTTAATCAATTGCCGCAGGCGGTGGAGGAAGTGATAACACCACAGCGGACCAGCGGTTTGTCCGGTCGGGAATGTGCTGAGCCGAAGCGACGACCAATTGGAGTAATGTTGTCTTCGGATGTGATAACCCGGCCGGTGTCCGGATTTGCGGCAGCCGATATGGTCTGGGAATTGCCGGTACTGGTCTCTGACGTGACTAGGTTGTTGGCAGTTTATCAATGCGGTCAGCCAACGGATATTGGATCAGTGCGGTCGGTTAGGCATGACTATCTATTTTTGGCGGAAGGGATAGATGCCATTGTGGGGCACTGGGGCGGGAGTTACCATGCCCTGAACCGGATCAGCGCGGGCGAGTTTGATACCATTAACGCTTTGACTAATCCTTTTAGCGCGTATTTCAGGAAAAATCATTTGCCAGCGCCTTATAACGGATTTACTACGTATGAGAATTTATGGAATGCGTTGCAGAAGTTAGGGTATCGCGCGGAAACCACCTTTAAAGGCTATGAGTTTAAGGATGACGCGGCCCCGGAAGACAGGATAGTCGGCGGGCGACTAAGTATTGCTTGGCCGGGAGCGTTCCGGGTTCATTTTGAATATGATCCCCAGACTAATCGATATCAACGTTTTTGGGGCGGGGTGGAACAGATAGATGGCGGACCGGGCAAGGAGAAGGTAGCGCCGAGCGTGGTAGCAATTATGCGGGCGACTAATCAGTTCGCGGACGGGCCGGGTGGTTATAATGATATGGGCATTGAAGGCAGTGGTGCTTTGGAGGTTTATCAGGACGGACAGGTCACAAAGGGTACTTGGCAGAAGAACGAGCTATATAAAACTGAGGCCACAAAGTTTTTGGATGAACAAGGCAAGGAGATAGTATTTACGCGCGGTCAGGTCTGGGTGATGGCCGTCGAGCCTGAGATCAATGTGACATGGGAACCGAAGGTTGTTGAACCTAACATTACTGTGGGGGCAACTCCAAGTCCGGCACCATAGTAAATGAACTCAGATGACAAATTACTTGGTCATTTGAGTTTTGGATTTGATTTGATATTTGGATTTTGAAATTGGGGGCTTATGTCTATCTATTACTTCTACGGTCCTGATACGTACGCGGCGCGGGAAGAGATCGGGGCTTTGGCAGTCCAGCAAAACGCGCGGATCAGGTGGTTGGATAAAGAAGATTTAATTGAGGATGGTCCGGGCAAGTGGATTGGGCAAGGCGGGGGAAGTTTGTTTGGCCGGGAAATTGTGGTCGTTAGAGATCCG
Source organism: uncultured Candidatus Saccharibacteria bacterium (assembly GCA_964371255.1). GTDB lineage: Bacteria > Patescibacteriota > Andersenbacteria > UBA10190 > UBA10190 > UBA10190. Next base: position 39,018 of record CAYJKV010000004.1, read on the forward strand.
GGTAAGCTGTCAGTGGCAGGACAGACCTTGTTGCTAGAGGCCATGCAGAAAGCATCGGCCGGGACTTATGTACTGTGGGAAAGAGGCGAGTTGAAAAAGCAAGAACCGTTGTTTAAAGAGTTGGGCGCGAATGCTAAGCTCTGGCCGCTCCTGGGGACAGAGCGGCTAAGCAGTTGGCTTAAAGAGGAAGCAGAAAAGCTGGGAGCGGTGATGGATATTGAGGCGGCTAGAATGATAGTGGAAAGGGCAGGACAAGATCGATGGATACTCAAAGGCGAGCTGGAGAAACTGGCATTGACGGTAAAAAAAATTACCACGGCTGAGGTGGCAATGGCGGTACCAGAATCAGAGCAGGCGGAGATTTTTTCGGTATTGGATGCTTTAGCGCGGGGAGAAAAAAGGCGTGCCATTAATGGAATCCAAGTGTTGCTGTTGGAAGGTAATGGTGAGTTTTATATTCTGGCAATGCTGGCCTATCAGCTACGGACCTTGTTTATTGTGCGTGCCGGCATAGACCGCGGGTTGAAACAGTTTGAAATAGTGCGGGAGGCGAGAATCAAATCGTATTCAGTACAAAAAAATTGGGAAGCGGCTAAACGCAGGACGGCACCAGCATGGCGGGACGCGCTGACAAGAGTGCTGGCCACAGATTTTGCGATCAAGCAAGGAAAAGTTGATGCTCGTACAGGTGTATTGATGCTAGTAGCAGGGCTGGGATAGTAGAATACCAGGGGGGGGTAAATGCATAAAGACTAAACAGCTTGATTTCTCAACGACAGAAGTGGGCGGGAATTATTTTTTCAAATAGGGACTAGTTTGTTGTGGGTTTTGTCTATTGGCTGTGACTTGTTTAATGCGGTGATGGACTGGGGGTATTACTGGGAATGGGGGTGGACATGGGAGTAGCCGTAGGTGAAGGCGTTGATATTGGGACGCAATTCTGAGTGTAATTACAGGCAGCATAACAGGTGGCTTCTATGGTAACTGAATGGGGAGGCGACGGTATAACCGGCACGATTTTTGTCATACAGGCTGAGGTGGTCCTGACGGGCGGATCTGTGATCGGATCTCCAAGTGTGTCGATAGGTTGGTACGGGGGATGGTAGACAGCTTTACCCTCTGCCTTACAGCCAGCGTCGCATGCTTTTGGATTAGGTGTGCATTGATACATAGGGTCGTTAGTCGCAAGGGCGGCGCACTTGGTTTCAAGCCCTGCTTTGGCTGCTTCGATAGCTCGTTCTGTCGCTAAGGCTACTAATTGGTTATCGTTCAAATATTCGTCTGTGGCTGTGCCGCGCTTGGTATTCTCTACTTTAAAGGTGCCTTTACTGTCTGGGTTACAGTTATTGCCAACTGAACCAGATTTGTAGCATTGGGGGTAAACTGCAGGCGTAGGGTTGATACCTGCTTTGGGTACGCAGTTGCGGTATAGGCTAGCGTTGAGTTTAGCAGTAAATTTTACATTAAATGGTGGCGTTGTGCTATCCTCTACATCGTATGTAAGCTCAGTAATTCTGGCTGTACATTTAGGCGAATCGAGTGGGTTGTCCTCCGTTTTCTTTGATTCGCATTTTGGGTCTGTGCAGGGGATCTGGTTTTCGTCTTTCAGTTTTTGTAAATTACAAAATTGTGTTTTTAGCTTGTCTGCTGCTGAGCGTTTAAGTGCATCAGTAACAGGGAGCATGGGCGTAGAAAGTGTAATGTAGTCTGTCCCGGTGACGTTTTTCTTTTCTGTGGCGGGACGACAAACATATACGGCGGCCCTTAAACTACCATTGACATCAATGTTTTCTTTTAGGGCGATCGCTAGAATTACAAAAAGGAGACCAATGATAATGAAGCTTAAGATTATGATTGGATTAAGGGTGTGCTTATGTTTCTTATTTTTGGTAGCCATAAGTTTAGTGAAGGATTTTAAATAAAAGATTGCTTACATTATAGCACTATTGTCGAGCAAGGGGGAAAATACTGTGTAATATATAAAGGTTGTGGGAACAGCAGGGTGTTGAAATAAAAAAGACGGCTTTTGTCCCGTCTTGGCTGCTTGTTTAGTCATTGGGTAATAATTTCGAACTTGTCTTGCCAGCACATACCAAATTCCTGGTGATCTCCCATTTTGATAGTCACCCAGATATTCTGGCAGTTAAGGTCGGAGGTAAGGCGGGTGAACTGTTCAAGGGTGGAAAGACACAGTTGATAGTGTTCAATGTCGGCAGGATCGTATTGGAGGCCAAAGTCGACAGTGGCGTAACCGGAAGATCTGAGTTCTTGTTCGTGAAACACTAACATTTCTTGGGTTTGACTGGGGAGGGAGGATAAAGAACCGTCGGACCTAATGACTAAATATAAGGTGAAAGTGGCGATGGGAGTAATGCCGTCAATCAGTTTTTCGGTTACTAACCTCTGCCGGATAGGGGTCAGGTCAGGTATCCTGTTGAGGGCTTCATGGACTGAGTCTTCACCAACAAGGTTGGTGGTGACGGTGTGAGCAAAGCCTTGGCCTTTTAGTCCATTTGTAACTGAGGTATAAATGAACCTGACTGAAAGTGGATCGCCTGGAGTATGCGCATTGTTGGCCGAATCGTTAGTAAGAATAACGCCTTGGATGTTTAGTCCGGCAGTGGCGTCAATGCAATCAGCTATCACCTGGCTGCTTGTTTGGCTAGCATTATCGTCCTGCTTGGTGAGGGGGAGAAGACATATCACGCTTACAAAAATAGTATTTGCGGCAAACCGGACAAAGTGGTTCATGGCAATTCTCCTGGGCTTAAGATGGGTAAGGGACAAACTAAAACAATAGTTGCTCTAATATAAATCTTTATTGACTTTTGTCAACAGGATAATGGAACGAAGAGTGTGAATCAGTCTGGAGCTAGAGTGATGTCTAGTAATATCTATTCCGTTCAAGTAGTTAAGTGGGTAGGGAGAATCGACTTAACAAATCAATGGCTTATTAGAACTATCCGTTCATGGATAGTTCTAAGCGTGCTGGAAGGAGGTTTATGGCGTGCGTCAAAAGCGGCCCTAAAATGAATATGACCCAGTCCCAGGCGGGAAAAGGCGGATATATTAGGCTTTATTTGGCTGTAATTTTAGAGATTGCTTTGAGTAGCCTGGATTTTTTGCGGGCTGCTTTGTTGGTATGGAGAACGTTACGTCGCACAGCGCGATCTATGGCTTTTTGGGCAGCGGGATAAGCCGTCTCGGCGGCAGATTTGTCGTGGGCCGTAATAGCGTCACGTACGGCATGTGTGGCTGTGCGGATGGCAGACCGCCAGCGGTCGTTCTGGGTGCGGCGGCGCTGGTTTTTGCGAAGATCTTTTTTAGCGGCTTGTAGTTGTGGCATGGTGTTTGGAGCTTGAATTAGAAAATTTATATTTAAAAAGAGGGGAGGGGAAAAAGGTGTTTTATGTTTGTTGAGTGATTATGGGGGAAAATGGGAAATAATTCAAGTGTAGGTTCTTGATCGGGCTGTTTTTTTAGGAATGACTGGTGATAGAAAAGAATAGGCTGTAAACCCCGATAATATTAAGCAGACTGCAAGATGAAGAAGTTAGGGTAAGGGCGTTGGAGACGGGTAGGGTGGCAATAGCGTTGGAGACGGGTAGGGTGGCAATAGTGTTGGAGACGGGTAGACCTGTGTCGTAACGCGTCGAGCATTTAGAAAGGTTACAAATTTAGTTGCAGCAAAAAGTAAAATAAGAAGAATAATTGCCTCTCCGATTTTAATAATAAGTGGTCTTTTGGGGTGTGGATTTGTGTTGGCTTTTGCGTCAGTTGGGGTCAGTGGTGTTGCGTCGGGGGACGCAAGGGGTGTGGGGTTTTCTGGTGCAGGTTTCTCAGTTTGGTTAGTTGGAACCTGGTTGTTCATAAGCAGAAACTAGCACAAAAAATTGTTAGAAACAATAGTGCGCGTTTGAATTCCATAGTGATTTTTGTAAAGAATAAAGCGGGGGTTGCTAGGGGTTAGATTGAAGAACTTTTAACGGATAAAGTAGGTGCGTCGACAGATCAAGTCGGCCGACACCTATCAGGGTGGAGAACTGGTCATGGTAAATAGCATAAAGGTGTTGTTTGCTTGGTAGGGGTGGGGGGCCAGGCAAAGAGAGATCGGGCTGGAGAGGGCTAGTTAATTGTGTAAGGGTTTTACCTGTAATCCCCTGCTCCCCTATCGTCCGGCCTTGAATGAATTGTGCGACGTTGACATCTGATAAGTTTATTTTTGGCAGGTGAGCGACTAGGGTTGTAGCTGGCAGGAGACTGTCTTTGATGGTGGTTAAATTCAATTGATTTAATTTGACTGAATCAGCAATTTTATGCGGACCAATGCGGGTACGGCGTAATTGCTGGACGTAAGCGCCGGTCTTGAGAGCGATTCCCAGATCGCGGGCGAGGGAACGGATATAGGTACCGGTGGAGCAGGTAATAGTAAGGGAAAGGCTTGGGTAGTTGAAGGCAGTTAGTTTGATGTCGTGAATGGTAACCAGACGAGGAGCAAGTGAAGCTTTTATCCCCCGCCGGGCGATGTTATAAGCTCTCTCCCCGGCAATTCTTACGGCGGAGTAGGCTGGTGGTGTCTGCTGGATAGAACCGATAAATTGGTTTAAGGTTTTTTGGATTTGAGAGACAGAAGGTCTAGCCTCCTCAACACCGGGTGTTTTATTATTAACACCCGGTGTTTTCCCGGCTAGCGAAGAGGTGATTTGGCCGGTAAGGTCGTCGGTATCGGATGAGGCGCCGAGAATGAAGGTGGCGTGGTACTCTTTGTCCCAAGCATGAGAATACTCAATCAGGCGGGTGGCGGAGCCGATGGCAACTAGCAGTACACCAGTAGCGAAAGGGTCGAGGGTGCCAGTGTGGCCTACTTTCAACTGGAGCCGCCGTGAGGTGAAGGCCGTCTTATTAAATAATGGCGGATGACTAGCAACAAGTAAGCGGCGGATTTGCGCTACAACATCGTGAGATGTTAATTTCGCTGGTTTGTCGATGTTGAGAAGACCGGATAGGGTTTTCACAGGAGTATAGTATTGATAAATAATTATAACTTGATCATTAGTGGTGGTCCTTACGATTTTATAAATGACCAATGACCAATTTCCAATGACCAATCAAATCCTAATACCAAATGACCAAGAGACACAAAGTTTAAAATCCTGAGCTAGCGAAATCCCTGCCTACCTACCGGCAGGTAGGCTAAACGAATTAGGTGTAGAGAAAAGCGGAAACAGAACAAAGATAACCTAAATTATTAAGTATCGTATGGGTTAGAGGTAAGGAGGTTTCTTTTGCAGTTTTTGTTATATTTTGTGCTAATCTGGATTAAGACTTGTTAATAAGCTAAATTTTTATTTTATGGCAAAGAAAGCGATAATAACTGGTATTACCGGACAGGATGGTTCGTACCTATCTGAGCTTTTATTGGAGAAAGGGTATGACGTTTATGGCTTGGTACCCAGGTACGCGACTAATCCGTTTGAAAATATCGAACATATCCTGGACAAGGTAACGATTATAACTGGTGATTTAAGTGACTCTTCTTCGTTGTTTCGGATGATCAGGGATGTGCAGCCGGATGAAGTTTATAACCTAGGGGCTCAATCATTTGTGAAGGGCAGCTGGGATTTACCGGAACTGACGGGTGATGTAACAGGGGTTGGCGTAACTCGCATATTAGAAGCCTTGAGATACGAAAAGCCGGATGCAAGGTTTTATCAGGCCTCAAGTTCTGAGATGTTTGGCAAAGTGGTGGAAACGCCACAGCGGGAAACAACGCCCTTTTATCCACGCAGTCCCTATGGGGTAGCAAAGGTTTATGGACATTACATTACTGTAAATTATCGGGAGAGTTATGGGATGTTTGCTTGTTCGGGGATTTTATTTAACCATGAGTCGCCGCGGCGGGGGCATGAGTTTGTCACGCGCAAAATATCAGAGGGTGTCGCAAAGATAAAATTAGGGCTTGCCAATGAGCTGAGGCTGGGGAATATGGACGCGAAACGTGATTGGGGATTCGCCGGTGATTATGTGGTAATGATGTGGTTAATGCTGCAGCAGGAAAAACCAGATGACTATGTAATTGGTACTGGCGAGAACCATGCGGTGCAGGAGTTTGTGGAATTAGCGTTTGGTCATGCCGGACTGGACTGGAAAAAATATGTGGTGTTGGACGATGCGTTCAAGCGCCCGGCAGAAGTTGACGAATTACTAGCTGATCCAAAAAAGGCGAAAGATAAGTTAGGGTGGGAGCCGAGAGTCAGTTTTGAGGAATTGGTAAGAATGATGGTGGAGTCGGACTTAAAGAAACTAAAAGCGTAAAACGGCAAGCGGAAAAATAACAATTAAAATTGAAACGCGCGGCAAGATGAAAGGCACGATTGTCATAACGGGAGGTAATGGATTTGTTGGAAAACATTTGGTGGATGAGCTGCGGCAGGAATGGCCGAAGGCTGTCTTGTTAGTGTGGGATAGAAGGCTGGAGGGTTTGCCAGAAGGGGTACAAGGTCAAGCAGTCGACTTAACAATACCGGATAGCTATCGTTCGGCACTGAGAAAACATCAGCCAGAATGGATTGTTCATCTGGCTGCCATTGCGCCGATACCGGCAGCCATGAAGGACCCTGAATTAACGAAGCGGGTAAACGTGGACGCCACGCGAGATTTATTGCAGGGGGTGAGGGATGTATCCGAGGGGACTAAGGTGTTGGCCATTAGTTCTTCTGATTTGTATGGTTCGGCTAATCTCACCATTGGCGAGTCAGCTAAGTATGCTGGACATAGCCTGCGGGAGGAGGCAACAGATAAGAACGATGATAACACTCCCCTACCGGAGCTGAATTTACAAGAGGCACAGCCGACTAACCCGTATGCGGCAAGTAAGTTAAGGATGGAAGAAATGATCGAGCAAAACTTTAACGACTTGGTGGTGCGAGCTCGGCCGTTTCCTCATATTGGTCCGGGACAAGGCACAGGATTCGTGACAGCTGACTTCGCTTCGCAAATTGCCCGGGCAGAGAAAGGTGAACAGGAACCGATAATACGCGTAGGGAATTTAGATACTAGACGAGATTTTACGGACGTGCGGGACGTAGTTAGCGCATACCGGTTATTAATGGAAAAAGGGCGGTTAGGCGAGGTGTATCATGTGGCATCAGAGAAAGCGGTAAAAATCGAAGAAGTGTTAGAAAGGTTATTAGCATTGGCCAAGGTTGATATGAAAGTTGTGCAGGACGAGAGAAAAATGCGGAAGGCGGATGTGGGGGGGCTGGCGGGCAGTGCCCAGAAGCTGCGCGAAGAAACCGGGTGGAGGCCGCAAATTGATTTACAGCACTCGTTGACAGACATTCTGGATTGGTGGCGGATGTATTACGGTAACCGATAAAGAGAATAGCTGCCCTGCTTCGTGATTAATTCCCAATCTGATTGAATTGATAGGTTGGGATACAAAGAAAGCTCAACGGGTCCGACTACAACGTAATTGGGTTGGATTTGCGGCAGAGTCAATGATTGACCAGTGTAGAAAGGGCGAATACTAGTTTCTCTTTCAATGTGGTTACCGCCATGAGTCCAGACATGTCCTGGAAAACCCAAGTAGGCAGAGCGCCCCGATAGGGCAACTGGTGAATTGTGGTATGGAGCAATGAGGATGACGTCGTTTTTATTGGTGCGGTCGCGAATAGATTCGGCCATAGCGATTGAAGCAGCGTCCCACTCAGTCCAAGCAGGTAGCCCAGGGAGGGTAAGACGGAAGATATCAATAGAACCAGACAAGAGATGAAAAATCAGGGCAGCGGCTATGACCGCGCGCCAGTAATATTTTGCCTGTTGCCATAATGCGTGACACGAGGCGGCTACTAAAGGCAGGGTAAAAAGAATCCAGTAAACGAAGATTTTAGTATTATCCCACTCCCAGGCAGCGAAGCGCCAAATATTGGCGGCGAGGAAAAGAAGCAGGCCAGCAGCAGCTAGAAGCTTGGTTTCTTTGGGAACCCGCAGAAAGAAACCGAGCAGGGTGGTGGGGATAAGGAGGCCGGAATTTTTTAGCCAAAAGATAATAATGTTTTGGTTATGTGCCATCCAACCTAATTGGAGGTGCGGTGAAGCCGCAGCGGAGGCGGGACTAGTAGAGAAATATAGTAGGCTGGGCAAGCCAGTTAAAGCAGTGGTTAAAAAATAGGTTAGCCAGTGTCGACTTGGTTGACGCAAGACAAGGAAGATAATAACCGGAATCAAGGCGATAACGGTATGGGCGTGGAATAGAGGGAGAAAACCGGACAGTAGGCCAGCAAGGATCATTGTTTGGTGAGTTAAGGCAGAACGAGGCTGTCTTAATATAAGAAGTATAATGAAAGCTAAAGACATGCCGAACATAAAAGAGCGCTGGGGAAGCAATAAGGAGATGATAGGGTTGATAATATAAAAACCAAGAGGGTCGTCTGAGTGGCCGGTGTAATTGATGGGTAAGTTAGCCAACCACTGTAGAATTGACTCATGAGGTATGTTGAAGTCACCAACGATCCTGATCCAACCAAAAGTGCTGCCTCCTAACGCGAAAAGAAGGAGGGCAATTAGGGCTGTCCTGGAGTGACTAGTTAAGGCAAAGGCCAAGTGATAGAAGAGAAAAAGCGTCAGGGGGATAAGAAGAAAAGCCGGCCACACAACAGCCTGGTTGTAGTTAGCGCCAGCGACCAGGAGAATGGCGGAAAAGAAATTTGAGAAGAAAGGGTAAGTTAGTTTATTGCCAGCCAGAATTGGATTGTCGGGGGGGATGGTTGAGTTATAGGCCAGGTTAGTAATATTGGCCATGTGGAAACCGAGATCACCATAGGCGTTAATGATGCTGGTGGACAGTCCCCCAGCGGTGCTGGAATTATAATAAAGCAATTTAGGGGCGATTAAGGCGGAGATTATTAATAGCACAACCAGGACGATGACTGCTGGTTTGTTATTGTCAAGGCACTTATAGGTCTGCCAATTTTTAATTTTAACTTGCGTGATGGTCAGATAAACAATTTCTGCGAGCAGGACAGCAACTATCAGATGTCTAGAAAGCAGAAAGAAAGCTGACGATAAATACGTGAGGACAGTGGTAAGAGTGAGTCCGATAATTGTACCGACGGCTAGAACCAGGGTTCTTTCCCGCCAGTTGGATAGCGTTAAAGTCAGGTTAATGCCTGTTAACGCGGAGACCACAAAGATAGCAAGAGGTAAAAGGAGGCTCATCTAAATAATGAAATCGGAAACAAAAGACATGTCAAGTAGGTGTGTTTGTGATTAGGGATTTTATCAGTGTACACTGCTGAGATGACAAATCGGTATATAAGTCGGCAAAAGAATGATAAAGGCTATTGACCGCAAAAGTTTGTTAGTGGTAGGGCTATTGATAGTAGCTATGTGGCTACGTATGTATCGAGTTGAGGTGCTAAATAGTGTGTCTAGCGATGAGAGGTTGTGGTTAATGGCAGGCGTGTCTCTCTTAAAGGAAGGAGTGCCGACAGCGTGGACAATCGAATGGCCTCAGCATAGATGGGACAAATTCTGGGAAGTAGACCATGGTGTGGTGACACCTTGGCTCGATCATCCCCCGTTATTTGCTTTGTTTGCTGGGGGATGGTCTATTTTGATGGGAGTAGACGATATTGATAAGACTAACCAAGCCGTACTACGTCTGCCGATGGTAGTGATATCAATGTTAACTATCTATATTACATGGCTGGTGGCGAAAGATATTTTTGATGAGCAGGCGGCGCTGTTTGTGTTGGCTGTGTATACCTTTTTTCCGACCGATTTAATAGCCTCGCGCTTTATATTAGCAGAGCACTTTGTTCCGCTGTTATTAATGTTGGGTGGGTGGGGGTGGTTACGGTGGCTGAATGAGGACGATAACGGGAAAAGAAAACGCTGGTTGGCGGTAATGCTATTGGTGTGTTTTGTGGGGCCGCTGGTTAAACTGATCGGTCTGATTGTGCCAATGACGCTGGGATTATTAGCGCTAATGCATCGTCAGTATAAGATCACAAGCGGGTTAATAGGAGCGTGTGTTTTATCGTTGGGGACGTATCTCTTATATGCGTGGTCTTATAGTTGGGATGTTTTTGTCGGGGCGCAGACAGCTCATATGGCCAGACCACAAAACTTTAATCATTTCTGGTCGTTTTTTACTAAATTGAGTGCTGGTAATGTTTATGTTTTTGACCCGACAATGATAATAGGATGGGCAGGCTTGTTTATGATTTTGGCAACAACGACAGATAAGCGCGTACGCAATCTCTTTTTTGCAGCGTTGTTGTCCATTTCCTTTTTTTTCCTGTACGTGGCCTCAGTGGAAAATTATGACTGGTATAAATATCCCATATATCCTTTGATAGCCATTGGAGCAGGATGGCTTTTTTATCGCATATATAAAGGCGACTATTGGTACCTATTTTTCTTCCTGCCTCTGTTAGTAGAAATTATGCAAAACACTGCATTGATCATAGATCAAACACAGCGTAGGACATTAATGGCACTGCTGTACATGTTGTCTATCTTTTCGTTTTTGGTGCACGAAACTTTGTTCAAGAGAGTTTTTGTTGGTCTGATGCTATTATTGTTTTTATTAGAAACTGTTTGGTATTTACGGATGTTGGGATTTGATTGCTCATTCAAGGATTGTTTTGCCCAAATGTTGAGAATATGAAAATAATCAATGGTTTGTCTGTGGTCTTGCCTGTATATAATGAGGCGACTGTCATTACAGAGACGGTGAGTAAAGTGTATGAGCACTTGCGTGTTATAGCCGATACATTCGAAATAATATTGGTTAATGACGGATCGGACGATGGTACAGCCATGAAGTTGAAAGAACTGCAGCAGAAACTAACAAACTTGAGAGTGCTGGAGCATGAGCAGAACCGGGGATATGGTGAAGCACTAAGGACTGGTTTTGATGCGGCGCAGCAGGAATGGATTTTTCAGATGGACTCGGATGGACAGTTTGATATTACGGAAATAGATCGATTTATCGAAGAGATAGATAATTTTGATGTGATAGTAGGCTATCGGAGCAAGCGCGCTGATGTTTGGCCGCGGGCTGTGTTGACTTGGGGATATATGACTTTAGTAAGGAAGCTGTTTGGGTTGAAGGTGAGGGACGTGGGGTGCGCTTTCAAGCTTTTTAAACGAGATAATTGGGAACGAGTTCAACCGATTGTGGCTGCTGATCACAAGATCTTCTTGGTGGAATGGATAGGGAGATTGCAGGATTTGAAAGTGAGAATAAAGGAATTGCCGGTGAGGCATTTTAAGAGAGTAGGCGGTCGGCCAACCGGGGCGAGGCTTGACGTGGTGTGGGCAACAATAAAGGAATTGACAAGTTTAAAGCTAGGGAATATGCGTCTCTTGAAAAGGGGCAGAAGTAGAGATAGCAATATGGATACAGGTGAGGCTTGATTGGTGACGGCAAAGACGGATAAATTTAGTACAATAGATAAGAGCAGAATATGGTTGGATTAAAAAATGTTTCGTTGCTGGATGTGGTCATCATGTCTTTGGCGTTAGGTTGTTTTTATTGGGGGACCTTTTATTATGCTTGGAACAGGACGGTGGCCATGCTTATTGTCGGGGTAGGTTTGCTGCTAATGTATGAGTTTTTAAGAAGATGGTCAGCCAAGGAGCAGTCGTTGATAAGTTATACTTGGGTGTCGCTAGTGGTTATTGCGACACTTGGATTGATAGTGAGGTGGCTACTGATAGATATAGTTAGTTATGACATGATCACATTTTTTATCCCCTGGTACGACTATATTGTGGCAAAGGGTGGCTGGTCGGCACTTGGTTCTAAGGTAGGAGGATATAGCCCCTTTTATTCTTATTTTTTAGCTTTAGCTACTTATTTGCCGGTAAGTAAAGTAGTGGCCATCAAAACCTTGCCGATACTATTTGATTTTGTTTTGGCGATATTTATTTATCGGATCGTGAAGCTGAAGTATGGGTCTGCGCCATTGATACCGATAATGGCTTTTGCGGCAGTAGTTTTTTTGCCGACCTTAGTGTTCAATAGTGGTGATTATGGGCAATTTGATTCGGTTTATATAGCTTTAATCTTTGGATCATTGTATTACGCGTTATTAATTGTTGACAAAAAACACGGTTTGCAAAAGGTGTCTTGGGATAAACTTTTAGCGATAAGTTTTTTGGGACTAGCGGTTTCCGTAAAGTTGCACGCAGTGTTATTTTTAATACCTTTAATGGTTCTTTACGTTAGCCGGTATATCGAAAGGAGATTTTTTGTGCTGGTACCGCTAATTTATTTATTAATTATTGCTCCCAGCATGGCTTTGGGCCTGCCGCTAGCTGACGCCATTAATTATCGGACGGTAGAGGTGAATTATTTTAGAGAATTAGCTTCTGGCGCTCCGACGATTTATCAGCTACTGCCTTATTATCCGACAAATCCTTTTCAGGTGATAGGAATTTTTTCCGCTGCGATATTGGTTGTTATGATGGCACTATTAATGTCTAAGCATGAGTTCATAACCAAAGATAGTCTGATTAGAGTAACCATCGTAGCGCTTTTAGTGGTGCCTTTTATATTGCCAGCTATGAGAGAGAGGTATTTCTTACCAGCAGAAATTGCAGCAATTGTTTATGCTTTTTATTTTCCAAAGAGGTGGTGGGTGCCAGTTGTCTTGAGTACAGTGATGCTGCTGATAAGTAACCGTCTAATCTCTTTGCCTGATGAAGTGTTTTTCAAGTGGTATCATTTGTCGTTGGTGGTTGGTTTTTTGGTGGTTGTTGTGTTGAAAGATTTTTTTATAAACGAGGTTATCGAAGAAAAACAATTGATATTAAGACGGTGAGCAGTGAGGTGTACCGATTGGTGCCCTTTTGTTCCGGCTGGGCGGTGTCTTAATCTCTTGTTTAGTGTTGTTTGGTGTATTAGATAAATTAATAGCAAGGATAGCCAAGTGGCTAGAAATAACGTTACTCCCAATTGGAACAAGGGGTCTTCGTACCTAACGAGTATATGGGTAGTGTCGGCAGGTACATTGATCATGATTGGTCCATAGGCAGGAACAACTCGGCCAATCTTCCTGTCGTCAAAGTAGACGACGTAACGGGGCAGGGGCGCGATATTAACAATTAACTGATGGGGGGTGTGGTCGGTGGGGTAAATGTTAACTTCATTGACACGAAATTCGTGAGGAACAGTCTTTTTTGGCTCGGTTGGACTATAGACATACGGTAGGGCATTGGTATTCTCGTAGAGGAGTATTGCCTCGTCTTGATAGAGTGGTTTTAGTTGGGCGTGCTGGTTGAAATAATTCTGGGCATTAATATTGTTGCGAGTAATAAGATAACGAACGCTCCAGGAGGATAAATAGTCTAGCAGGTCTTTGTCTGGAAATCCTAGAAAGACCGCTTTTGCATCCAAGTATAAGGTTAGTTCGTAGTTAATTTTGGCAATCAAGGTGTCATAACCGGCGAAATCATTTAGTCCATAGAGTGAGGCAAAGTTATATGTCGTGAAGGAGTAGTCTTCGTAGTCCAATTTATCTACAAAAGAAAAAGTGCGTCCACGCTCAGGCCGAATGTCTTTTTGGACGATTGTTAAAGGTGAGCTGAGTTCCTTGATGCTCCAGGCCGTGTCTTTGTTATTCCATACAACCAATATGTTTATTGCAAGGGAGAGAAACACTATTGAATAAATTGCTTTTTTCCCCAGTGCCTTACTTGTTTCAGCTACAGCAGAAGCAATGCCAATGATGGCTAAGGTTAAAAAGAAGATGAAGAAAGGAACGGTTTTATGCGCTCTAGCAAAATGGCTAATGATGGGTAATTCATAAAGATAACCATACAGTGACGTGCTGAGTAGGTAGGCAATGAGAGCGATCGTGCCATATAATGGCGTTCTGTGGGCTTTGGTTCGATGTCTGATTTTACGAACAAAAAGCAGAAGCAATAGAGCAAGATTGAATATCCCAACATAATATATGGAAGAGTTGGCTTTCCAAAGTGTTTGAGGGTGGTATTTAAATAGTTGTGCGTCTGTAAATGTTTTCAGTCTTGTAGGAAAAGACGAAAAGTCTGTTTTGGAGAGTGGTGTTGATCTGAAGTAAGAATTTATTTGAGCTTCATACATTGGTAATAGCAGTGGCGTGGACGCTAGCAAAAAAATCATTATGGAGAGCAAATATAGAGTCAATAAACTAACCGCAGGCTTAATTTCCCCCCGGTCTATTTTCTTGAGCATGATTGTGATAACGATCAAAAGTTCAAAAAATAATACCCAGAATGTATGCTCAACGTAACTGCCAAAGAAGAACCAGAGTTTTGGCAAGGTAAGCAGGACGGCAGATTTAATTTGCGGTTTAGTAGTAAATATGTTCAATAGCAGGAAATTGAGCGGGAGATATAATATAAGATTGTTATCGGGAGGCCAAACTGCCCCAAGGGTTACAAGGTAGGGATATGTGCTCCAGACAAGAGAGCCTAGTAGGCACAGGGCTGGCGGTGTTTTGAGTTGTTTAAGAAACAAGAACATGACGACTGCTCCGGCGAGTCGGTAGAGGATCGCCATGATTTCTATAACGTGAAAAGTGTCGCTAAAAAACAACTTTGATAGTCCGAACGCGATGTATGGTAGGGGTGATAACACATTAGAGTGGGTGGACGGCAGATGTGTCTGGCCGAGACTCTGATGAAAATTAATTAAGGGTATGGTTTGGTAGTCAATGATTGAGCGCCAGTTATGTGTGTAATAAGACAAGTTGTAAGTAATACCGTCATAATTTGTAAAGAAAAGAGGGTGATTAGTTTCTAGGAAAAGCAGCCATATGCCTGTTAGCAAGATAGTGATAACTAGAAATTTGGTAATGATTAGTTTTTGTTGGGCCATATTAATTTCTTCCCACGCTGGACAAATATCAGTTGTTAGCGTCGTCGATGTTTATTGGTCTATTTTTGGATATTGTAGCAGTGTCGAAAATCTTGTTAAAGCTAAGGGCTTCCTGTCTAGCGTGGCTGTTTATTTGAAGGGTTAGCATAGTTCTGACTGTGTAATTGAGTCTTGTAGTGCGTTGCTTTAGACTTGTTTGATGAGGAATGGCTTACGACTGATCTATGTACTTTGTGGTAATGCTGCCTATAATCGTGGCGATCGGGGTAATCTACTCACCCAGCTGCGTTTGCTGCATGAGGCTTGGCCGGGCGCACAAATCGTGATTGATTCTTATCGGCCAGAGGTTGACAGCAAGTGGTACGATGCCATCGTTATTAAGCGGGGATTTTTTTTAACTTGGCAACAATGGCAATACCTAAAACGGGCGGATGTGGTTGTTTGGGGTGGAGGAGCTTTAATTGCGGACAATTCTTGCCGGACGATTATCCCCTATTGGTTAGCCGTTATTACATTAATTAAAAAAGTCTTACGTAAACCGGTCATGGCATGGGCTCACGGGTTGGTGGTGGAGACAAAGTTAGGTGCCGTGTTAGCCAAATTAACTTTGAATCAGGTTGATATGATAACGGTCAGAGATGGGGATAGTATGAGGACCTTGCAGCGGATTGGAGCAACTCGGCCACCACATTATTTAACAGCTGATCCAGCTATGTTAATTAAGCCTTCGTCTTATGAGATAGGGGAAAGATTATTAATAAAAGCAGGGGTGACGTTAGGGCGAGAAAGAAAATTAGTAGCCATCAGCCTGACGTTTTGGCCTTTTTATCATAAGAGGAATGACATTATACCTTATATGTTTGCGCGGAAGCTTGGCTTAAGAGGGTCGCGGTATGCGCGTGGCTTGGCGAAGTTTAAAAAAGCAGTAACCGAGTTGATCGATAGGCTGATCGAGCGGCAATCGGTTGACGTGATTTTGATGCCAAGGTACCCCTCTGGCTTATGGGACGATTTAAAACATTTGGATGATATCCGTCAAAGGAGTCGGTATAAAAAGAACGTGTTTATTTATCAGGGTGACGAGGTGCCGCCGGTCGATTATCTGGCTATGTGGCGGGTATTTAATTTGGTTATTAGTGTGGCTTTGCATGACGCCTTGTTCGCTATTGCTCTTAACCGGCCATGTGTGCAGTTATATTATGAACCAAAGGGCAGGGACTTAGCCGATGAATTAGAGGCGGATGATTATATGTGCGATTGGTCAGTGTTGTTTGCAGCGGGAGGGCTAGAGCGGATAGTGGATATGGCGGATTTTGCCATGAGCCATTCCCTTGATCAGAAAACTAACCAGGGGCTAGAGGCAATGAAGGTGAGAGCTGCACTAAACGTAGATTATTTGCGGGCAATGGTGCGAGAAAAAGGATTCCGGGCATAACCGGCAAGGCGTGATTGTTGCTCTGGACTATGTGGTCGGTCATTAAAGAAACGTCATTGGTCAGGCATAGCGGGGTTTTGATGGCGACTGTTTTTTTAACGGGTATTTTAGGGTACATGTTTCATGCAGTGGTGGCGAGAAGGATGTCGGTCGACCAATATGGCGAACTGCAAAGTTTGTTAGCGTTATTCAATATAGTAGTAGTTTTTACTGGTTGGCTATCGTATTACGGAGTGAGATACGCGGCTGTGTTTGCGGCCGCTGGTGACAAAATAAGCAGTGGTCAGTTTTGGCGGTGGCTGGATCGGAAAGTATTGATATGGACTATTTGTTTAGGGATCGTTTTTGTGGGAGCGAGTCCGGTGGTAGGCAGCTATTTGCGGGTGAACAACTGGTGGGGATTGTTTGTGGTTGGTTTGGCAGGAGCTTTATGGTTTATGACCTTATCGAGTGTGGGAGTGCTGACGGGCTGGGAGAGTTTTTTGTTAATTGGTGGGGTGAACACCGTGGGATCTTTAGTGAAACTGTTGGCAGGGATAGGGTTGGTGGCCATAAACACACAAGCTGCAGTGGTAAGTAGCTCTTTTTTAATTTCGAGTGTAGTCGTGTGGTTACTCTTTCGCTATATATGCAAAAGAAAGTTTATTGATGGAGAAGAGGTTGCTTCGTCGGTCAGGTGGCGAGAGACGTATTTTCGAGGAAGGCATATTGGCCACGGGAAAATATTTGTAGTGCTCTTTGCGTGGTTGATGGCGGTATTATTCAGTATTGATTTGTTGGTGGTTAGACATTTGCTACCTGCTTATTTAACTGGTCAGTATGGTGCATTGAGCTTGTTGGGAAAAACTGCGATGTGGGCGAACTTAACAGTGGTAACAGCGGTTTTACCGCAAGTGCTAGCGAGGGGATACGACGGCAAAAAAATCGACCATAACACACTGAGCTTGGTTTATGGATTGCTACTTGGTATAGGGGGAGTGACAGTAACTATATATTATTGGTTTGGATCATTGGTACTTCGGATTTTGTTGGGAGGGCAATATGTTGCTTTAGCTGGTGATTTATGGCTGTTCGCGGTGATGGCGGCCGGCTTTTCTTTGTTGCATTTGGAGGCCAACTTTGCATTTGCGCGTGATGATTGGCGAATTTTACTGGTTTTGTTAGTCGTTATAGTGTTAATAATTTGGGGAATTAACATTTATCATGAGTCCATTAAACAGGCGGCGATCAGTATAATTGTTGCGTTAGTTGTTGGTTATGTCGGTGCCTTCGTCTTGAACGTGCATAACCGGAAGCTTAGAATTGATGGGATGTTATGAAAATAAATTTGCATAACAGAAATAATATGGCGGTGCCAGTTGGCTTATCGCCGCACGATAGTGCTTCTGATAGAGTGCATTACTGGCATATGGCCAGACAAAAAATATTAAAGAGGTGGATCAAACAATATGTTAGTAAAATAGTTCAAAAGGAAAAATTGTCCTTACTGGATGTGGGTTGCGGCAGGGGGCTCTATCTGAAATATTTTAGCAATGATTATGACTGTGCTGGCCTAGAACCAGAGATAAGTTTGTTGAAAAAAGCGAGGATGATAAACCCGAGAGTATGGCAGGCTGGCTTGCCGTTGAAGGATGGGATTGTAAACGAAAAATTCGATATAGTCTTATTGTTAGACGTTTTGGAACACATTAACGATGATGTCGCTGCTCTAAAATCACTAAAACAAGTTTTAAATAATCATGGGAGAATGATTATTAACGTACCGGCGCATGGTTGGTTATGGTCAACGATAGATGAGGTCAGCGGACACAAGCGACGGTATACAATGAGCTCCATAACGAAAGTAGTGGAAGAGGCAGGTTTTTGCCTGAAACAGATTCGTTATTGGGGATCCCTAGGTTTGCCATTGGTATTTTTACAGCGATGGCTGTGGCGAGCGCGGGGTAAGAAGGGTTATCGCATGTATACCCCCGACTTAAGAATCAACAAGTTCTTAGGCGAATTATTGTATGGCGAATTTTGTCTGACTGAACGGATTAAATTACCTTTCGGGGTAAGCGTGATAATGGTGATAGTGCCTAAAGATTAATCGAGGTTGCTGGTGGGAGTGATGCCAGGATAAATTTTACTTGGATTGCAGGCTAAGATAATCGGCCGGAACGTTTGTGAAGAGCTGGTACGTATTATCTGGGGTGGTTGATCCATTGGTCGTGCCAGAGGTGAAGCATAAGAAGAGTCCATATTTTCTTGCGATGGTCAGCTTTGCCTTGTCTGTGCTCGGTTAGTAAACGATCAACTACCGGGGGCTTTACTATGTCGGCTGCCCGTAGATTGTCAGGCGCTAGTACTTCCCTTGTCCAGTTATACAGTGGTTCGCGTAACCAGTGACCGAGAGGCAGGGAAAAGCCTTGCTTTCGTCGATCGATGATTTGGCTGGGAATACGACCACGCATCAGTTTTTTTAGAAGATACTTGTTTCTCTTTAGGTGGATTGGTAAACACATAAGAAAGTTCGTTAAGTCGATGTCGAGGAAGGGGGCTCTGGCTTCTAGACCGGCGTACATGGTGCTCCGATCTAGTTTGGTGAGAAGGTAATTATTTAGATAGTGATGGATATTGACTAATGAAACAGCGTCTATTGGCGCTAGCTCTTGAGCCAAGTCAGTATATTGAGTGACATCTGCCAGTACTTGGCCGACATGAGCCCGAAAAGGGTCGGTCAGTATGTCGTTTAGTTCTGTTGGGGAGAATGAGCTAATCCATAACTGATTTCTCATTAGCGGGGAATAACCTATGCCTTGTAAGAGTGTTTTTATTCTGGAATCAAAAGTTGAATATTCGTATTTGGTGGGGATGAGGTGGACAATCTTTGCCAGGGAGGTCCAAAGAGAACGAGGTAAAGAGGGGAGGTGTTCGGTGATCTCAGCTGCACGATACATATTGTATCCAGCCAACAATTCATCACTACCTTCACCGGAGAGGGCAACGGTAATCAGGCTGCTGGCGAACTTGCTTAACTGATAGGTTGGTAGTAAAACGGGATCGGCCAGTGGTATGTCTAAGAAATGTTTTAGTTCCTCTAAAGTTTTGCTGACGTCTTGTGCTCTGAAGTACATCGCGTGGTGACGGGTGCCGAGGGCGGTAGCAGCAGTTTGTGAGAAGGATGATTCGTCATAAGATTTTTCTGTGAAATAAACAGAGAATGACAGTAAATCATTAGTGTTAGTCTGTTTCATGTACCAAGCAATGGTTGTCGAATCTAGACCACCGCTCAGGAATATGCCCACTGGCACATCGGCGAGCTGGCGTCTTTTTACTGCCTGAGACAATAGTCCGTCGAGTTGATCAATGGCTGCAGCGTCGGAAGCAAATGAGGTTTTAGGTAAAAATATTGGTTGCCACCATTTTTTTATGTCCGTGTTTTGTCTGGTGATGCGGGCGTATGATCCCAGCGGTAGTTGCTTGATGGTCTCGTAACCGGTAGCTGGTGCGGGAACATATGTATACAGGAGATATTTTGAAATTGCTATGGGGTCAACAGTGTGAGGGAGGTCGGGATGGGCCAGCAGTGCTTTTGTTTCGGAGGCAAAGATGAAAGAATGTCCGAGGTCTGCATAATAAAGCGGTTTTTTTCCAAAAGGATCTCGGGCGAGTAATAATTCCTGTTTTGCCTTATCCCAGAGAGCTAGGGCGAACATACCGCGTAATTTAGACAAGGCAGAGATGCCCATCTTAGCTAGCAGATGAAGCAGTACCTCGGTATCTGAAGATGATCGTAGTTTGATGTCTTGGAGGTATTGCTTGCTGAGTGTCTGGTAGTTGTATATTTCGCCATTGAAAATAATCGTGTAACGTCCGTCGGGAGTTGTCATGGGCTGATGGCCGCTTGGCGACAGATCAATGATGGCTAGTCGCTGATGCGCCAAGCCGCAGCCGTGGTTGATGTATACACCCTTATCGTCTGGCCCGCGGTAGCTCAATAAACCGGCCATTTTATTGAGAGTAGCTTGGTCAATGCTTGCTCCTGCACGTTTGTCCAATATGCCTATAATGCCGCACATATAGATTAATTTAAACTTTGTTGGATGATTGTACCAAAACTGAAATAACTTGCTTGCCAGGAGATCAAGACTGATGATAAATAAAGTGACCAATCTTTAATATCATGATCATAGAACAACCATATTTAAGGACGAACCAAGCTGGCGTTAGTGTACGTGCGAAGGTTCAAGTCGAAACAAGCCGCCACTTGTCGCGTGAATTGTGGTTTGAAGTTAATGACAGTAACGGGCAGTACCTAATGGCATCTTTCGATCCTTTTGTGGTGGGAGTGTTAATGTTAGCTATGTCGTTGGGTGAAGATATCAAAATCAACGGTAATTTATCGCCAAAGCTGATTTATGGCTTGAAACAATATCAGCAATATTTTCATTATTGGTTTAAAGACAGATTGCAGGTGGTTGATATTGTGGCTAGTGCGGGCGAGGAGATGGATGGTGACCATAGGCAAGAAGCAGTCGCCAGTTTTTTTTCTGGTGGAGTTGATTCCTTTTATACACTATGGAGTCATCTACCAGAGCAAGAGAGAGTTGTCGCCAATCGGCTTACTCATTGTGTTTTCGTGCATGGTTTTGATATTCCGATTAACGATGTAAGAACGTTTGATACGGCGTTTGTGCACTATGAAAAAATGATGGAGCGGATGGGGATTCAACTGATTGGCGTCAGGACGAATCTGAAGGAACTTTTGATCCATTGTAATGTTGGTTGGGGCATGACGCATGGTACCGCGCTAGGAGCAGTGGGAATGTTGTGGCAAGGTCTAGTTGGTCGAATGTATATTCCATCAACACAGAAATATTCAGTAACCGAGCCGTGGGGGAGTAATCCAGTTGTTGATCCGATGTTGTCACTTAATCAGCTAGATTTTGTGCATCACGGGGCACATATGGCAAGGTTGGATAAAATTACCGAGATTTGTCATTGGCCGGTTGTTTATGATGCTATGCGTGTTTGTTGGTTGCGGCCTAATGGGATTAATAATTGTGGTCGGTGTGAAAAGTGTCTGCGGACAATGATGGCTTTGGAAATTGAAGGAACCTTGCGTTGTTTTGGTACCTTTCCGAGTAAGCGGGTGGTTAATTGGTCTAAGTGGAAGGTGGTAGATTATTACGAGAAAGGTTATTTGGAGGAGCTCAAGGAGAGAGCCGAGCAAAGAAAGAGATTTGATTTGTTGGCGATTATGGAAAAGATACAGCAGAGGTCTAAGTGGTTGCGTGGAGCATATTGGTTAAGGAAAGAACTTTGGTACAAGGGCGGATACATGTTCTTACGGGTAAGAGATTATTGGAGACAGCTGGTTGTGAAAACATTGAAAGGAAAAGACTACTAAGGTTGTTTTAGTTTGATGATAGCGTCTCTTAAAGTGGCGGCTCGTTCGAATTCTAGATTGCGGGCGGCCAGTTCCATCTTGCTGGTCAACTCCTTAATGATGCGGAGGCGTTCATCGGGCGGTATTTCGTCCGGATCTAGATCATCGATAAGGGCTGGTGTGCGAGCGGTGATGGTGCTGGTCTTAATAGCTTTTTGGATGGAGTGAGGGGTGATGTGATGGCGCTTGTTATAAGTTTCTTGGATGGCGCGGCGGCGGTTGGTTTCATCAATAGCCTGTTGCATGGAGCCGGTGATTCGATCGGCGTACATGATGACTTGTCCACGGAGATGCCGGGCAGCGCGGCCCATAGTTTGGACTAGAGTGGTACTGGAGCGTAAGAAACCTTCTTTATCGGCATCCATGATGGCTACCAGGGATACTTCTGGCAGGTCCAAACCTTCACGCAGCAGATTAATGCCTACTAATACGTCATATTTACCAAGGCGTAGGTCGCGCAGTATGACTAGTCGTTCCATCGTGTCGACATCGGAGTGCAAGTAGGCACACTTGATACCCATTTCAATTAAATAGGTGGAGAGCTCCTCCGCCATTCGTTTAGTGAGAGTGGTGACAAGGACGCGGCTGGTGAGAGTAGCCTCCTCAGCGCTGGGTGTTTTTTTGCCAACACCTAATGTTTTCCCGGCCGGCTTGACGATCAAGCCGGGTGCGTCAGACGAAGCTGACACATCTGGTGTGTCTGCATTCTGAGGTGGCTTAGTACGTTTTTTGATTTCATCGATAATGTCGTCAACTTGGTTAGCCAGTGGGCGGATAGAAATTATCGGATCCAGAAGACCGGTGGGGCGGACTAATTGCTCGACTATTTGCTTGCTAGTATTGAGTTCGTACTGGCTGGGAGTGGCCGAGACAAAAATAGTTGGACTGAGACGGTCTTCAAACTCATTGAATTTGAGGGGACGATTATCGCGGGCGGAGGGAAGGCGAAAACCGAATTCGATCAAGCTATCTTTGCGGGCTTTGTCGCCCCCATACATGGCGCCAATTTGCGGAATTGTCATGTGAGACTCATCGGCAAAGACAAGAAAACCCTGTGGTCCATAAGCATGTATAAAATAATCAAGGAGAGTAGTGGGCGGCTGGCCAGATTGGCGGCCATCAATATGGCGAGAATAATTTTCGATGCCGGAAACGACGCCGACTTGCTGGATCATTTCCAGGTCGTAGGTGGTTCGTTCGGCAATGCGCTGGGCTTCAATCAGTTTCTGGCGTTTGGTGAAATGATCGACTTGTTCGGTCATTTCTGATTTGATAGCGGACAGAGCATTAGTTAGCTGGGTAGGGTTGGAAATGAAAAAGGTGGCAGGAAAGATGGTGGCCGAGTCGACTGCAGAGATGACATCGCCGGTTAAGTCGTGCAGATGAAGAAGTTTTTCAATAGTCGGACCGTAAGATTCAATGCGCAGCAACCGCTCTTCGCCGGAGGGGTGAATGTCGATAGTGTCCCCGCGGACACGGAAAGTACCGTGCGGCAGATCAACATCATTGCGGGTGTATTGGAGCTTAGTCAGCTGCTGTAGAATTTCACGGCGTGAAAACGGCCCATGTTTTTTTAGCTGCAGGCGCTGGTTAAAATAATTAGCTGGCGAGCCGAGTCCATAGATGCAAGAAACGGAAGCGACCACGATAGTGTCGGTCCGGGTAAGAATTGCCTCCATGGCAGAGTGGCGCAGACGATCAATCTCTTTATTGATGCTGGCGTCTTTGGCGATATAGGTGTCGGTACGGGCCAGGTATGCTTCCGGCTGGTAATAATCGTAGTAAGAAACAAAGTACTCGACGGCATTGTCTGGAAAGAATTCCCTGAACTCTTCTGCCAGCTGGGCTGCTAAAGTTTTGTTGTGACTGATAACTAAGGCGGGTTTTTGGGTTTTGGCAATAACAGAGGCCATGGTGTATGTTTTGCCGCTGCCGGTGACGCCTAATAAAGTTTGTCGCTGGTAACCGTTTTTTAGTCCCGACACCAACTTCTTGATAGCTGGCGGCTGGTCGCCGGATGGTTTGAAAGGCGCTCGTAAATTGAATTTATGAGGAGTCACGTCAAGCAGAGTATCTTTGATATGTTAATATCGCAAGGGGAATAGTGTGTTATAAGGCTAGTTGGAATATGCTTGCGGGGGTTTCGGGGACATCGTAACCTTAGCGTATGATTGCATTAATTAAGGGAGAAGTAGCCGAAAAAGACGAGAAGTCGTTGGTTGTCATGGCGGGAGGGGTAGGTTATAGAATAGCGGTGCTGCCAACCCTGCGGAGCCAAGTTAAGACGGGTGAAGCGGTGGAGTTGAGGATTCATCATCATATTAATGACGATAATGAGTCGCTGTATGGATTTGAGACAAAGGCGGACTTAAATACATTCGAACTGTTGCTCACCGTGCCGTCGGTTGGACCACGGACAGCGATGGCTATCTTAGAAACTGCTCCACCAGTCGTGTTGGAACAGGCGGTAGCGGAGGAAAATATCGCAGTATTAACAAAAGTCTCGGGAGTTGGCCGAAAAACTGCCGAGCGGATATTGGTGGAATTGAAAGAGAAGATCAAGGCACCATTAGTAGCAGGAGTAGCGGGCGGGGTGCAGCAGGGAGCAATGGAAGCACTCGTCAGTATTGGGTTCAAGACGGCGCAGGCCAGAGAAGCAGTGCAAAAATTGCCGGCAGGCGTAAA
This sequence comes from uncultured Candidatus Saccharibacteria bacterium, assembly GCA_964371255.1. GTDB lineage: Bacteria > Patescibacteriota > Andersenbacteria > UBA10190 > UBA10190 > UBA10190. The sequence goes on from CAYJKV010000004.1 coordinate 63,444, forward strand.
AACGATTGAGGAAGCGGTACGGGCAGCGTTGAAACAACAAAGCTGAAAGTTCAAAATAAACGAGGCCACGAATGGCAACAAGAAGCGTGATGTAAAAAATTGAAGAGCATAAGATGGTTAATAATTTTCAATTTTCAAAGCTCAATTCTCAAATAATTTTTAATGATTCAATCTATCAAACATTAGTAATTTTATCTTTGTCGTATATATTTGAAAATTATAGACTTGAATGCTTTATTGAAGATTGAAAATTGGTAATTGAAAATTATATGAATGTTCGTCTAGCGACAAACCAGGATAAGGAGAGATGGAATGAAGTGGTGATAAATTCGCCGCAGGGTTCTTTTATGCAAGCTTGGGAGTGGGGTGAGATGCAGCTCTCTTTTGGGCTGCCAGTGTGGCGACTGATAGTGGAAGATGGAGGGTCGTGGGCGGGGGTGGCGCTGGTGATTGAACGTAGTGTGCTGTTCGGGCGGTGTTGGTTGTATGTGCCGCAGGGACCGCTTTATGAGAGCGAGCCGAGAGTCTGGCGGCTGGTTAATGATAAATTGCGCGAGTTGGGGGCGAGTCAGAAAGCGATATTTGTTCGTTGTGATCCAATAATCACTCAGGCTAACGGGAACGATGTTTTGTTATTACAGAGCGGCTGGCTGAAGTCCGAGCGAGAGGTGCAGCCGCGTCATACACTGATGGTGGATCTGACCCAGAGCGAGGACCAATTATTAGAACAGATGCGCCAAAAAACCAGATATAACATCAGGTTGGCACAGCGGAAAGGCGTAACGGTGAGGTTTTCTCAGGCAAAAGGTGATGTAGAAAATTTTTTGGAATTAACGCGAGAGGTGGAAAGCCGCGGACTGTTCCGTTACCATCCCGCGCATTATTACCGGACAATGCTGGAGGTCTTGGGGCCGCATGGTTTGTTGGAGATTGGGGTAGCGGAAATGGAAGGAACGGTTTTGGCGGTACATTTATTATTGAAGTTTGGGAAGAGGGTGACATACGGGCACGGGGCGAGTCTGGCCGGCAAGAGAGAATTGATGGGGCCGCATTTGTTGCAGTGGGAATCAATTAAGCGGGCGAAAGAACAAGGATACCTGACATATGATTTTTTTGGGGTGGCGGCTGACCAGTCCGACAGCGATCATCCGTGGGCAGGCATTACGCGTTTTAAGTTAGGTTTTGGCGGTAAGCGAGCAGATTATATTGGTGCGTATGATTTAGTGTTGGATCAGACGTTATATGCCATCTACAATATGGCGCGCCGGATGAGGGGAGTTCTGAGATAAATTTTCATTTTTTCCCTAGAGGATCCCTTCAGGACAAAGCTCAATTTTTTATAAATGCCAATGATGCAATTATCGAACATTGGTAATTTAAGTTTTGTCGTATATGTTTGAAATTTTTAGTTTGAATGTTTGTCTGCAGGTTGAAAATGGGTAATTGAAAATTAGGGGAGAGACATGTATCTTTGGGCGTATGAAAGTTAAGCGGTTATATCAGCAACTAAAGAATAGCTATCATTTTTTCCAGGCACATGGGTGGCGATGGTGGTATGGCCGGCCGGACAGGGGGATGAAGATATACGGGGTGACCGGTACAAACGGGAAAACCACGACTAGTATCTTGTTGGGGACGATCTTGCGAGAGGCTTATGGACGAGATAAGGTGGGGCTAATCACGACGATCACTTTTTGGCTAGGAGGAGAAGAGCAAGTGAATGAGACAAAAATGACGACGATGAGAAGCCGCGATGTGTTTAAGCTACTGCAGCAGATGAAAGACCGGGGAGTGGAGAGGGTAGTGTTAGAAGTAACAAGCCATGCCTTAGATCAGCACCGTTTGGCGGGAATTATGTTGGATGGAGCGATTATTCTAAATATCGCGAGGGAGCACTTGGATTATCACGGGACGATGGATGAGTATACGCGAGCTAAGGTTAAAATATCTGACTATTTAGTGGTGGGGGCACCGTTGGTAGTTAATGCCAAAATCCAAATGCCAAACAAATGCCAAACAAATGCCAAAATCCAAATTATTAAATTGGCAACAGAGCAAGCCAAGAATGTTGTTACTTCTCTGCCGGGGGAAGTGAATAAAGAAAATGTATTGGCGGTAATATTGTTGGCGCGAGCAGTGGGCGTGGATGAAGCAATAATAAAGCAGGGAGTGGCAAAGGTTGACCACGTGCAGGGGAGAATGGAGTGGGTAGAGATAAATGACCAAAGCTCAATAACCAAAGCTCAAATGACCAGATGGCGATTGCCTAGAGTGTTGATTGATTATGCGGTGACACCGGATGCGCTGGAGCAACTATACCAAGAGGTCAGAACAATGACGCGGGGTAAAATATTTGCCGTGCTGGGTGCGTGCGGACAACGTGACCGTGGGAAGAGACCAATGATGGCTCGGGTGGTGGCGCAATATGCCGACGAGCTTATTTTGACTCGAGAGGATCCGTGGGAAGAAGAAGAAGAGCAAATCTTCCGGGATTTAGAAAAGGGCTTGGAACCAGGGGTTGGGGTTAATGCCGCTAATGATGGCACGGCTCCGGATAGGCGAGAGCTCAGTCACGCAGTGTGGCAACGTATAGTCGATAGGCGAAAGGCGATCAAGTTCTGTATTGATAAGGCAGGACTGGACGACGTAGTAGTGGTGACAGGCAAGGGGGCGGAAACAGGCATGGCGATTGGCAAAAAGATCCTGCCGTGGAGTGATAAACAGGTAATTCAAGAATTGCTGGCGGAAAAAGCGAGAAAAGGCGCGTTATGAATGTGCTGATAATAAATACAGCAGCAGAAAAGCCCTATGTTAGTTTGTATCAGGATAAACAGCGCGTGGGGCATAAGACGTGGTCGGCGGAAGCAGCGACGGGCTTAAAATTACTGGAGAGAATTGAAGGGATGTTAAAGAAAAGCGGAGTAGGGCCAGAAGATATTAACCGAATTGCGGTGCATGGCGGTCCGGGGGCGCGCTCGTCTCATGTGCGAGTGGGTGTAGTGGTAGCGTCGATGCTGAGTTTGACGAAGGGGGCAGAATTAGTAAATATAAGTGGCGAAACAGAAACAGAGGTAGTAGAGCAAGCCATGGACAAGGCGGTAGTGACAGCGATTATAATCAAGTACAAAGAGCGGGGTTACGGGCAGAATAGGGAAAAGGGAGCAAATAAAAATTGCAAGGGTGCATAAAATCTATTTTGTCAAAGACGCTTGACGTATGGCCAAAGATTGCTCTATACTTAATTTTACGTTTTTCAGAGGACTGATCTGTGTGTAGATCAATTTTATATCTAGACCACAGCAGGTGCGCAGAGCACATAAAATTCGCTCTGTTGGGTCTAAAATATCATGCATAACCTGTGGGTTTAGAAACTTAGACTTTTCCACAGGCACTTGGCTAGTGTTATGGTTTTATAGTATAGAAAAGTATTTTTGTTGGAGTTTATATATAGATAGATAACAAAAAACTGATTGTGTCAAACGAGGTTAGACAGAGAAAAACTTTTTCAGAGTATTCGGCAGGCGTAGCAGAGCCGCCGCATTTGTTAAGTACAAGTCTTAATTCATACAAGTGGTTTGTTGAAGAAGGACTGGGAGAGTTATTCAAAGAAATCTCGCCGATAGTGGATTATGCCGGCAACCTGGAATTGTACTTCCTGGACCACTATCTGGATACACCAAAACATACCGAAGAAACAGCAAAAGACCGCAACGCCACTTTTGAAGCGCCAATTCGGAGCGCGGTGCGCTTGGTAAATAAGAAGACGGGTGAGGTTAAAGAGCAGGAAGTTTATTTGGGTGAATTTCCGGTAATGACTGACCGAGCGACTTTTGTGATTAATGGCGTGGAGCGTGTTGTAGTAGCCCAGCTGATTCGTTCACCTGGGGTATTTTTTAACTCCTCTTTTAACAAGGGACGAACTTGGTATGGGGCAAAGATAATTCCTAATCGGGGGGCTTGGTTGGAACTGGAAACAGCGGCTGATGGAGCCGTTTATGTCCGAATTGACCGTAAGAGAAAAGTGGCGGTCACCAGTTTACTGCGTGCTATGGGGATCGCAACGAACGACAAACTTAAGGAACTGTTTAGCAGTTGGGCACAGGAATTAAAGAGCGATAAGGTCAGTGTGGACGAGGTGATGAAATACATCGATGCGACTTTGGCCAAGGACGTGGCCAATAACCAGGCGGAAGGCTTAAAAGAAGTTTATAAACGGTTGCGGCCGGGAGATATGGCGACGGCTGATAATGCCAGACAAATGGTGCAGGACATGTTTTTCCGGTTTGACCGATATGATTTTGGCGCGGTTGGTCGTTATCGCATGAACCAACGGTTAGGGATGAGTGTGCCGAAGGACCAGGAGAATCGAGTCTTTAAAGTGGATGACCTGATCGCCGTGATTAGAGAAGTGATACGTTTGAATATTACACAAGAAATGGCTGATGACATCGATCATTTGGGTAACCGGCGAGTGCGGCCGGTCGGCGAGCTTATTCAAAATAAGTTTCGTGTTGGTTTAATGCGGATGGAGAGAATTGCCAAGGATCGAATGAGCACACTCGACTTGGAGAAGGTAACTCCGTCCCAGCTGGTGAACGCTCGACCAATTATCGCCGCGGTAAAAGAGTTCTTCACGAGTTCGCAGCTGTCCCAGTTTATGGACCAGACTAATCCGTTATCGGAAGTGGAGCATAAGCGTCGGATGAGCGCGATGGGGCCGGGTGGATTGGACCGACATCGAGCTGGTTTCGAGGTGCGCGACGTTCATCGATCCCATTATGGTCGGATATGCCCTATTCAGTCCCCAGAAGGACCAAACATCGGTTTAGTTGGACATATGGCATTGTATTCGCGCTTGAATGAATATGGTTTCCTGGAAACACCTTATCGGAAGGTAGTGGATGGTCGAGTGACTAAAGAGATTGAATATCTTGACGCTTATAACGAAGAGAAGCACATCATTGCCCAGGCGGGTGAGTTATTGGACAGTAATGGCCGATTTAAGAGCGAGAAGATTGAAGCTCGTCGCGCGGGGGAATTTTCGGAAGTAGCACCAGATGAAGTGGATTATATGGACGTTTCGACAGCGCAAATTGTGAGCATCGCAGCGGGGTTAATTCCCTTTATTGAGCATGATGATGCCCAAAGAGCATTGATGGGTTCGAACATGCAGCGGCAAGCGGTCCCGTCCGTGGTGCCGCGGGCGCCGTTGGTAGGAACTGGTTTAGAAGCTCGAGCAGCCAAGGATTCGGGACAAACGATTGTGAGCGGGCTGGACGGAGAAGTAACAGAAGTAGATGCGCAACATATTGTGGTAGCGGGCAAGGGAGAAGAGAAGGAGATCCATCGTCTGCAGCAGTTCCAGCGGAGTAACCATTCAACAGCCATGACGCAGAGACCGTTAGTTGATAAGGGACAGGAGGTAAAGAAAGGTGACTTGCTGGCGGACGGTTCAGCCACAGAGCAAGGTGAGGTTGCGTTAGGACAGAACGTATTGGTCGCTTTCATTCCGTGGTACGGCGGCAACTTTGAAGACGCCATGGTGGTGTCGGAACGGGTCGTTAAAGACAATATGTATACCTCCGTGCACGTAGAAGATTTCTTAGTGGATGTGCGGGATACCAAATTAGGGCCGGAAGTGATTACACGAGACATTCCTAATGTCAGCGAGGAAAAACTGCGGAACCTGGGAGCTGAAGGCATCGTGCGCATTGGAGCGGAAGTGAGATCCGGCGACATTTTAGTGGGAAAAGTTACTAATAAAGGAGAGACTGATCTAACGGCTGAAGAGAGACTATTGCGAGCGATCTTTGGCGAGAAAGCTAAGGATGTGAAAGACACCTCTTTATATCTGCAGCATGGAGAAATGGGTAAGGTGGTTGACGTCAAAACGTTTTCTCGAGAAGAGGGAGATAAATTGCCCAGTGGCGTCTTGCAACAAGTACAGGTTAGTGTAGCGACAATGAGAAAGCTGCAGGTTGGAGATAAGTTGGCCGGCCGACATGGTAACAAAGGCGTCATTTCCGAGATCAGACCAGTCGAAGATATGCCTTACCTAGAAGACGGCACGCCAGTGGATGTGGTATTGAATCCAATGGGAGTAGCGAGCCGCATGAATATCGGACAGATACTGGAGACACATTTGGGTATCGCGGCCGCCAAATCAAATTACTATGTGGCCACACCGCCATTCGCTGGGGTGACAGAAAAAGAAATCAAGGAACAGCTCAAAGCGGTTGGACTGCCGGAGGACGGTAAGGTTGATTTATACGATGGATTGTCAGGACAAAAGTTTGACCATCGGGTAACGGTGGGCATGATGTATGTGTTAAAGCTGCATCATTTAGTGGATGAGAAGATCCATATGCGCAGTACCGGGCCGTACTCCCTAGTGACACAACAGCCGTTGGGAGGAAAAGCACAGTTCGGCGGACAGCGCTTTGGGGAAATGGAAGTGTGGGCTCTGGAAGCGTATGGCGCGGCCTATAGTTTGCAAGAAATGCTAACGATTAAGTCCGACGATGTGCCGGGCAGAAGCAAAACGTACGAGTCTATCGTGAAGGGGACGTCAATTCAACCGCCGCGGGTGCCAGCCGCTTTTGATGTCTTAGTCAAGGAGTTGAAGGGTTTGGCGCTGGATGTGGAGTTGTTGGGCGGCGTCATAGAGCAAAAAGCAGAGGAAGAAGCGCTGTCCGGCGTGGCGATTGAAGCGGCGGCGGATAAGGGAAGAGAAATTAAGATTAGATAACTTATTATGAGAGACGAAGTAAAAAGTATTGCTGATTTTGACGCCGTGCGCTTAACACTAGCGTCGCCGGAAAAGATACTGGATTGGTCCCACGGTGAGGTCACTAAACCGGAAACCATTAACTACCGCACGCAAAAGCCGGAGAAAGACGGTTTGTTTGACGAGAGAATTTTTGGTCCGACAAAAGACTGGGAATGTTACTGCGGTAAATACCGACGGATCCGTTACAAGGGGATTATTTGTGACAAATGCGGGGTGGAGGTCACGCGGTCAATTGTCCGACGCGAACGTATGGCCCATATTAAATTGGCGACACCGGTATCTCATATTTGGTTTTTACGAGGCGTACCGTCCAAGATGGGTTTATTATTAGATATAAATGTCAGTCAATTAGAAAAAGTAATATATTTTGCTTCATATATAGTGACAGAGGTGGATGAGACGGCCAAAAAAGAAGTGTTGGCACGCCTAGACAGTGAAGGAAATTCGAAGCGTACCGCTTTGAAGAAAGGCTATAAGCAGCTGCGAGCGGCGGTGGAGAAAGGTAATGTTAAGAAAAAAGAACAATTGATTAAGCAAGAAAAAGAAGAGACTGATAAATTGAACGCGGCGATCAATAAAGCTGAGAATAGTCTGAAAGATTTGAAACCTTACCAGATAATTTCTGAGGTGGAATATCGAGAATTGTCGCTCAAATATGGCCACGTATTTAAAGCGGGTATTGGATCGGAAGCAATCCGCTCTATTTTTGAAGCGATGGATTTGGAAAAAATTTCAACTAAGTTTTTAAGTGAGCTAGAGGAAGCGTCGGCGGCCAAGCGGAAGAAAATTTCGCGGCGATTATCGCTGGTGCGCTCATTGCAAAAAGCGCTGATCAGACCCGAGTGGATGTTCTTAACGGTCTTGCCAGTGATTCCACCAGACTTACGCCCGATGGTGCAGTTAGACGGGGGAAGATTTGCGGCGTCGGATTTGAATGATTTATACAGACGAGTAATTAATCGCAATAATCGCTTGCGCCGTTTGTTGGAGTTGGGTGCGCCGGAGGTCATTACACGTAATGAGAAGCGGATGCTGCAAGAGGCAGTTGACGCTTTGATCGACAACGCAGCGAGACGGGGATCGACCACGACCAGCGTGACTGGACAGAGAAGACAGCTCAAGTCTTTGGCTGACATGCTAAAAGGTAAACAGGGGCGATTCCGACAGAATTTATTAGGGAAAAGGGTAGATTACTCAGGACGGTCCGTGATTGTCGTGGGGCCCGAGTTGGAATTACACCAGTGCGGTTTACCGAAATTAATGGCCTTGGAACTGTTCAAGCCGTTTGTGATTCACGAGTTAATCGAAAGAGAATTGGCGCATAACATTCGGTCTGCATCACGTTTAATCGAACAGAGTGTGCCAGAAGTATGGGATGCATTAGAAGATGTAACCAGTTCACATAAAGTGTTGCTGAACAGAGCGCCAACTTTGCATCGTTTGGGTATTCAAGCTTTCCAACCAGTGCTAATAGAGGGCAAAGCTATCCAGATCCACCCGATGGTGACGACACCGTTTAACGCAGATTTTGACGGTGACCAAATGGCAGTTCATGTGCCGTTATCCGATAAAGCCCGGTACGAGGCGGATGAGATCATGTTGTCGAGTCATAATTTATTGAAACCCGCGGACGGCCAGCCAGCGACATCAGCCACCCAAGACATTGTGCTGGGTATCTACTATATAACCAAGCCGATAAAAGGATCCTTGGGCGAAGGCAAGACGTTCTCGTCTTTTGCTGAAGCTTTGATGGCTTACGAAATGGATTATATAGCAGTCAACGCGAGCATCAATTTGCCGAACCCAGAAAAACCAAAGGAAATGGTGGAGACGACCATCGGGCGGGTTGCTTTGTACGAAGTCTTACCGGAAGGTTTTGGTTTTATTAACGAGACCTTAGATAAATCCAAACTGAAAAAGATTATCGGTCGAGTGCTAGGCCAGCACGGCCAAGCTGTCACCGCCTCTTTCTTGGACCGGCTAAAGAGTTTAGGTTTCAAGTTCGCGACACGCAGCGGTTTGTCTTGGGGGATGAATGATTTGATCGTGCCAACCGAAAAGAAATCAATCTTGAAGGAAGCGCAAGCCAAAGTGGATATTATTAGCGATCAATACAAGAATGGATTGTTAACAAATGAGGAGAGATATCGAATGACGGTAGCGGTTTGGGAAGAGGTGCGTGAGCAGATGAATAAATTAGGAGAAAAGACTTTGGACAATAACGGGACAGTATACCAATTAGTGAATTCCGGAGCACGCGGTTCATGGACGCAGGTCATGCAGATGATGGGTATGAAAGGAACAGTGGCAGGACCAACCGGAGAAGTAGTGGAGGTACCGATTAAGAGTAGTTTTAAGGAAGGATTCTCCGCTCTGGAATACTTCTTGTCGACGCACGGAACTCGAAAAGGTATGGCGGATACCGCCCTAAGAACTGCCACCGCTGGATATTTAACCAGACGTTTGGTAAACGTGGCACAAGACGTGGTGGTCCACGACGAAGACTGTCAGGACACTGAGGGTGGAGTGGTGACAGCTGAAGACAGCGAAGAAATTGGGACGACCTTAGGAGCCCGGGTGATGGGCCGTGTATTGGCAGCGCCGTTACGTCATCCCAAGACGGAGGAAGTAGTGTTTCAACGCGGCACTTCAATTGGCCGGCCAGAAGCGGAAAAGATTGATCAATTGGGTGTGCCGGAAGTAATAGTACGCTCGGTGGTGACATGTAAAGCGCCGGATGGTATTTGCCGGCAATGTTACGGATGGGACTTGGGTCGCAATGAAGTGGTAGAAATTGGACAGCCGGTGGGAGTAGTAGCAGCCCAGTCTATCGGTGAGCCTGGAACACAGTTAACAATGAGAACTTTCCATTCTGGCGGAGTAGGCGGCGGCGACATCACCCAAGGATTACCGCGGGTGGAGGAATTGTTTGAGGCTCGCGTGCCCAAAGGTGAAGCGATTATGAGTAATATTGATGGAATAGTTAAGATTCGTCATGAAAAGGACGAGATTCAGTTAACCGTAACGTCGAAGGGCACTATTATCCGACACTTTGATATTCGCGGAGCTAAATTAGTGAAAGGGGTGAAGGATAAGGCGTCCGTTAAAGAAGGAGATATCTTGTTTACGAATGTGCATGCGGAAAAGACTAAGGCGCCGTTTAGCGGCACACTTAACTTGCATGAAGATAAATTAACTCTCCGAGGCCGCAGTAAGGAAGTCGGGGAATACACGGTACCAGGCAATACAACCTTGAATGTTAAAGATGGCGAAGAAGTTTCCGCTGGAGAGCAGTTAACTGAAGGACACTTGAATGTGCAGGATTTATTCGCGGTGGCTGGCGTGCGCGCGGTGCAGCGATACATCTTACGTGAAGTACAACAGGTCTATGCCATACAAGGAGAAACAATTAATGATAAACATTTGGAGATTATTGTCAGACAAATGATGAGCCGCGTCAGAGTGCATGAGTCAGGCGATACAGAGTTGCTGTCTGGGCGGATTGTTGAGTTAGCCGAATATTTAGCAGCAAACAAGAAAGCGGAAGCGGAAGGCAAGAAGTTGGCAGTAGGTGAGCGGCTGCTATTAGGTATTACAAAAGTGTCGCTGACGACGCGAAGTTTCTTAGCCGCAGCATCGTTTATGGAAACAGCTAGAGTGATGATTGACGCGGCGGTAACAGGTAGAGCAGATAACCTGGAAGGACTCAAAGAAAACGTGATAATCGGCCGACTAATACCAGTGGGAACAGGTTATGAGGATAGTCGTGTAGCGGGAGACCAAGCGGATTCGGTAGCCGAAATTGAGAATAAACGGGACCAAGTTGAATAATTTAGAGGGGCTTGATTAATCCGACAGGACCGCAAAGTGGTCGGCGAAATAAAATTCTGTTTATGGTAAATAGTGGCTTGTTTTAGCTGATAATGTTTGGCGTATAAGCGGCAGGTTGCTTGGTAAGGATGATGAGGCAGCTGATAGGATAGTATTTTCAATAGTTTCTGAGCTAATTTATTAGCTCGAACACAGTTGGGGTAAGATGTATACTAAACCCATAATAACGGGAGTCTCGTGGTTGTTAATTAGAGCAATTAATTACTTAGCGAATAGATGAATCTTATGCGTCTAAATCCTTTTAGCAGGAAAAGAAAACGTCGTCGGACTTCGCATGTACCGGTCGAAACAGGCTGGCTTTCGCCGTACGCGAAGAAGGCGGTGACCGGGATTATTCTGTTAGTTGTAGCGTTAATTGCACTGCTCAGTTTTGCAGATATGGCTGGCCCGTTTGGCGAGGGTTTGCAAAATATTTTTGTTATGCTGTTTGGCTGGCTGGGATATATCATGCCGATTGCTTTGATAGCGCTGGGTGTTTACCTGGTATGGCCACAATGGGTGACCTTGGAAAGACTGCGAGTAATCGGAGTGGCCCTAGCGCTGCTTGGCTTATTAGGATTGTTACATATCTGGGGGGTGCCTGATGATGATATGCTGCAAGCGGCTTATGACGGTCGGGGAGGCGGATTTATAGGTTTTATGTTGAGTTTTCCCTTGAGTCAAGCGTTATCGCAGGTGGCAGCGGCGTTAATTTTTTTGGGTGCATTTTTTATCGGTTTAATCTTAACATTCCGGTTGTCGCCGGCCGATATTTGGGAAAAAGTGACCGGATCATGGACAGGAACAGAAGCAGGGGAAGAAGAGAGCGAAGACATGGTGGAAAGGGTGCCTCATTTTCGAGTTAATCCGGTGCTTCGGGCGCCGGTCGTTACGGAGCCGGCAGTAGCAGATAATACCGAGGAGGGAAATAAGGCGTTAGTGAAAAGAAACTTGAGCCGTCGCTACCGACCGGCCATTTTAAAGTATCTGCAAGAATCCTCGACGGCTGCCAAGCTGAACAAGGATGACGAAAGAAACATTAAGGAAGCGATCCGGCGGACGTTAGAGAACTTTGGAATTATGGTAGAGATGGGTGGAACAAATGTGGGGCCAACAGTGACGCAATTTACCCTACGACCGGAGGAAGGGATTAAGCTATCACGCATTACTGCCCTGCAGAACGATCTAGCTTTAGCCTTGGCGGCTCATCCGATTAGGATTGAAGCGCCGATCCCGAATACTAATTTAGTGGGCATAGAAATACCAAATAAGGCACCTTCGTTAGTTCGCCTGCGAGGGTTACTAACGTCGCGGGAGTTCAAGGAGGCGGAAACTCCACTGGCGTTTCCAATGGGTTTGGATGTGTCGGGGAAGGTCGTGGTGGAATCACTTGATCGACTGCCGCACCTGTTAATAGCGGGAGCGACCGGGTCCGGGAAATCAGTTTGTATTCATTCGTTGTTGATTTCCTGGTTATTTAGAAATTCTCCCGAGGCGTTGAAACTAATCATGGTAGATCCGAAACGGGTGGAGTTAACGCCTTATAACGGTATCCCCCACTTATTGTCACCGGTGATAGTAGATACAGAAAAGACGATAAATGCGTTGAAGTGGGCGATTGAGGAGATGGAGACTAGGTACCGGTTATTGGAGGATTCTGGTTCGCGTAATTTGCCGTCTTTTAATTTGAATAATCCGACGGAGGCTAAACCGTACATAGTAGTCGTGATTGATGAGTTAGCAGACTTAATGGTGAAACATGCCCGGGAAGTGGAGGGACCAATTGTGCGTCTCAGCCAGATGGCTCGGGCTGTGGGTATACACCTGGTGTTAGCAACACAGCGACCGTCAGTGAATGTGCTGACTGGATTAATTAAGGCTAACGTGTCATCCCGGGTCGCTTTCACGGTGGCGTCGCAGGTTGATTCCAGAACGATATTGGATATGGCCGGTGCAGAGAAATTGGTTGGCCGAGGGGATATGTTATATTTGGCGGGAGACAAGGCCCGGCCGGTCCGTATTCAGGGCGGGTTTGTCTCGGAAGAAGAAGTAAGGAACGTGGTGGATGTGATCAAAGAATCGGGTGATCCGGAATATGATGAATCAATAACGTCCGTGATGCATGGTGGGAGCGGCGGTGGCGGACATAGCGACAGCGGCGATGATCCTTTGTTTGAAGAAGCAAAAAAGTTAGTTAGACAGGCGGGCAAGGCGAGCGCGAGCCTGCTGCAGCGCCGGTTAAGGGTGGGCTACGCACGGGCGGCGAGATTGTTAGATATGCTAGAAGATAAACAGGTGATTGGGGTGGCAGAGGGGAACAAGCCGCGGCCGGTGTTGATGGGTGAGGACAGTGAGGGAACAGAGGCGGTGGAGGAGAGAGTGGAAGTGGAGGATGAACAAGACGTGGGCGGCGGGGAAGAAGCACTGTATCAGGACAGTAAATGGTAAGCGCAATAGGCGGTAAAAAGACGGCGAAAAAGAGGGTGGGTCAGCAGTTGAGAGAAGCTCGATTGGCGCGGCGATTGACGGTGGACGAAGTGGCTGTTGGGATTCGAATTCCACCTAAACAATTACGGGCATTAGAAGATGGAAACTTTAATGTGTTTTCGGCGGAAATATACGCCAAGGGAGCCTATACTAAATATGCTGCCTATTTAGGAGTAGATAATAACGATACATGGCACTCTTTTTTGCGGACTTTGGCGGGAGCCAGTGTTCAGGTGCCACTGCGGATACCGATACCAGCGACCTGGTGGCAAAGAGCTTTAACACCAACAGGCGTGGTTGTGTTGGTGGTCGGGCTGATTGTGTTAGCGGTGGCTGGGTATATCAGTTGGCAAGTAGTCTCCTTTGTCCGTGTACCGGAGTTAGAGCTACTGGAACCATTAGTGCCGGTTGTAGAAGGGCCGGATCTAATAATCAAAGGTCGAGCAGAAAAAGACGCAGTAGTTGAAGTAAATGGAGAGAGGGTGCTACTTAATGATGGGGGCGAATTTGAATATGTGTTACCAGTAAAAGATGGTATTAATGTTCTGGAAGTGCGAGCGAGCGGGGCGAGCGGGCGGCTTAATACCATAACGAAACATTTATTAGTACCGAGAAATAAAAACTAAGGGAATGGATAGGGCAACCCATTACCTGTCCTAAAAAACGTCTTGGGAACAACTGTGGTTGCGTTCGGAAGGGTGGCGCGGTACCGTTGTAGGATGCCCAAGCAGAAAGTAAAAACACAAGAAACAATAAACGTGCAGCGGAACGAGGCGGTGGCCTTAGCAGTGGAAGAAATTAAGGAGCGGTTTGGAGAAGGGGCGATTATGAAATTGGGTGAGGCGAAGAAAGTTGATATTGACGCGATTAGTACGGGCTCCATTTCGTTGGATATTGCTCTCGGAATCGGCGGCGTGCCGCGAGGCAGAATTGTGGAGATATACGGTCCGGAATCGAGCGGTAAATCAACTCTAGCCCTGCATATATCAGCCAGTGCTCAGAGGAAGGGTGGTACGGTGGCCTATGTTGATGCGGAACATGCACTGGACCCCAACTATGCCAAGAAACTTGGGGTACAAGTTGATGACCTGCTGATTAGTCAGCCGGATACAGGTGAGCAGGCGTTAGAAATCGTGGAAACATTAGTTTCTTCAGCAGCGATTGACCTGGTGGTGATAGATTCGGTAGCGGCGTTAACCCCGCGGGCGGAAATTGAAGGAGAGATGGGCGATTCACATATGGGTTTACAAGCGCGATTAATGAGCCAGGCGCTGCGAAAACTGACTGCTATCACAGCCAAATCCAACACAACAGTTATTTTCATTAACCAGATTCGCATGCAGATAGGAGTTATGTTTGGCAATCCGGAGACCACGACTGGTGGAAAAGCATTAAAGTTTTATTCGAGCGTGCGCCTAGAAGTGAGGCGGCGGGCACAAATAAAGCTGGGAGAGAAAATAATCGGTAACCGCGTATACGCAAAGGTAGTCAAGAATAAAGTGGCGCCGCCGTTCAAGGTGGCTGAGTTTGATATTATGTATAACGAAGGGATTAGTTGGGAGGGAGACTTGGTGGATAAAGGGATTGAATATAAGTTAATCCAAAAGGCCGGCAGCTGGTTGTCTTACGGGGAGCAGAAGCTAGGACAAGGGAGGGAAGCTTCGAAACGATATTTACGGACAGACAAAAAATTAGCAAAAAAAATTGAAGAAGAAATTTGGCAAGCGGTGGAGAGGGAAGAGAAAGACAGCAACGAGAAAGGATAGTTCGCTTGAAGTGCGGCAAAGAAACTTAGCGGGGCAAGTCCTGGTTTTGTAAAAGCGTTTCCAGGCTATCGTCAGGAGCCATTTTATTGCGGCGAACGAGGCCACAGACTTCACATTCTTGAATCAAATCTAGTTTGGTCGGGTCTGTTCCTTCATACGAAATGGTCGGCATCAGGCCATGACATGAAGCGGAGCGATCGCCGGGGACGCGGCCGTCAACATGTTTACTGGTCAGGCAATGGGGACAGTGGTTGCGAAATGTTTGGGGAGCAGGCGGGACGTTGGCATCGCACTTGGCGCAGATAAAGGGATCATTACGGGGGATGAAGTTGCGACGAGAATTTTCAATTTTCATTTTTCAATTTTCAAATAATTTCAAGCAGTCAATTTTCAACCTGACACTGTTTGCGAATTGAAAATTGGGTTTTGAAAATTGGTTATTGTGGTCTATTGTCCTCGATAACCAAGTAGTCCCATTTCTCTGGCGCGTTTGATCTCGCGGGAGAGGTGTCGCTGGTGCTTGGCGCAGCTGCCGGTCTTTTTGCGAGGCAATATTTTCTTTTGTCCGCTAATAAAATGCTGGAGCACTTCGGTGTCACGAAAGGTGACCTGTTTAATACGTTTGGCGCAAAGTAAGCAGGAGGTGTTGATTGGTTTTGAACGCATAAATTTATAAAGTTAAAATGGTATGTCTTCGATTCTAATCTCTTCATCACTAATGGTAGCAGGAGCGGCTTCCTCGGCCGATTTAGTGTCGGAAGACGGCGAAGCGTAAGTGTTAGCAGCGGCACGAGCTGGGGCAGGAGCGGAAGGTGAATCGCCGCGGCTGCCTAACATAATCATGTTGTCGGCAATGACTTCAGTGCGGTAATTCTTCTTTCCGTCTTTGCCTTCCCAAGTGCGAGTTTGTAAATGTCCCTCGAGATAAATTTGTTTACCTTTGGTTAGGTACTGGGCGCAGATTTCTGCCAGGCGCCGCCAGGTAACTACGTTATGGAATTCAGTGCGGTCTTGCTGGTTGCCCTGTTGGTCTTTCCAAACACGATTAGTTGCCACACTGAATGAGGCGACGGTAATACCTTGGGGAGTCGTGCGTACCTCGGGATCGGCAGTGAGCCGGCCGATTAACATAACTTTGTTTAAATCCATAATAAAAAGCTTAGGCTTTTAAAATCCAAATGCCAAAATCCAAATGCCAAACTTTTTTAGATTGGCTTGGGCTTGAATTTGAAATTTGGGCTTTGAAATTTGACATTTGGTCACTTAACTTCTTCTTCCAGGGCTTCCTCAATCTTCTCTTCAACTTCGGCCATGGTCACTTTTTTGCCGACAGGTTTATTGGAGGAGTCTGGAGTTGGGCTGACGGCGGTCTTTTCCGGGGCGTCAAAAATAGCAGCGGATATTTCTTCGCGGCGGGCAGTTTGTAAGACGGTAACGCGCAGGATATCGGCATGCTTTTTAAGAGTTGCCTGTAACTCGTTGATTTTTTCTGGATCGAGTTGGATTTGCATAACACGCAGCCAGGCCACTCTTTGATCGGCAATGGGGTAGTTTAGCCGGCGACGGCTACCGGGAGTATCGGAAGGGGAAGTATAGCTGATCTCACCGCCGATATCGTTGACGATTTTGTCTATAGCTTCATCAAGCTCTTCTTTTTTTGCTTCATCTAGCCTAGGATCGGCCAAGTAGGTGATCTCGTAATCGTGCATTTTTATTAGTCTTTACAATTTATAATGAATGTATTTTAGTATGGTTTTATCGCCTGATGGTGTTGAAATTAACACGGTTGAGCAGTTTTGTTCAGGCTTTTGCATCCTACTTGAAAAATGTATTTATGTCAAAAAGAGGGTTGATAAAATTATGACGGGCAGGTAAGTTGTAGAGACTTTAGGAAGAAATTCATAATTTGTTCTCTGCAAAAAGTGAGGAGGAGAAACATGAGGTTTAAACCCAGGAAGGTTGGAGAAAGAAGGGACGCGGCTAACTATACCATTGAGGTAGTTATGACGGATACGCTTGGTCGGGAACGCGGCAGTATCAAGGCTTGGCAGGCCAGAAGGTGGTTGGCACAGATGAACCGGATAAGTCCTAATCAAGCACAGGCTTTGTTAGACCAGGCGGATGAGGCTTATGAAATAGTGCAAGCCAACCGGCGCGTCTTTGGAAAGTCATGCCAAGGTGACGGGGAAGCAACAAGCGTGTTGACAGACTCATGTATCGACGATACCGTCATTGATGAGGAACCGCAGGAGAGGGAGAGAAAAGAAAGACGATAGCAGAGAAACCTCAAGCCCTGAAAAATCAGGGTTTTTTAATAATAATTAGTGGAAGGAAATCGGAAAATAAGGATGAAGCCGAGCGAAGGAAAGGAGCGGGGACGGGGAAGAACACGTCATCAGCTAGGAGGAGAATTTAAAAAACATAACATCGCCATCTTGGACGAGATAGGTTTTGCCTTCGTCGCGCACATGGCCGGCGCTGCGGGCAGCTGTGTGCGAACCGGTCTGAACAAGGTCGTCATAAGCGACAGTTTCTGCGCGAATAAATCCTTTCTCCATGTCGGAATGGATTTGTCCGGCAGCCTCCGGGGCGAGGGCACCGCGTGGTACAGTCCAGGCTCTTGTTTCGGTGGGGCCAGAGGTGAAGAAAGTGATGAGGTGAAGAAGGGCATAGCCTGCTTGAACCAAGCGGTCCAGACCGGTATTGGTCAGACCATATTCCCGCAGGAAGATTATTCGTTCGTCATCGGGCAATTGCACCAGCTCCTGCTCAATCTTGACGGAGATGGGCAGGACGTGGTCGGTGTGGCTAAAGACGGCGGAGAACTCTTCGGGAGACAAAGATATTTGCTGGTCGCTAACGTTGGCGATGTATAGAACGGGCTTGCTGGTCAGGAGAGGAATAGTTTTATTGAGTTCAGTTTCTTCGGGAGTGAGAGGCAGGGTGCGAGCGGGCTGGTTGGCATTCAAATGTTCGGATATTTTAGCTAATAACACATCAAGTGCTTGGGCGGATTTATCGTTGCCCCTGATTTTTTTATCAAGGTTAGTGCGCATTTTATCGACGACAGATAAATCGGCTAAGATAAGTTCAGTATTAATGATATCAACGTCGCGTTTGGGGTCGACAGTTTGTTCGACGTGGATGATAGTTGAGTTGTCAAAGAAACGAACGACATGAACGATGGCATCAACTTCCCGGATATTGGCCAGGAATTGATTACCTAATCCTTCGCCTTGGTGAGCGTTTTTAACCAAACCGGCAATGTCGACGAACTCTATGGTAGTGGGAGTAATTTTAGCTGACTTGGATAGCACTGATAATTTATTGAGACGTTCATCAGGTACGGCAACAACACCGACATTAGGAGTAATGGTGGTGAACGGGACGTTTTGCGCTTTGGCTGCCTGTTTGGTTAAAGCGTTAAAAAGAGTGGATTTACCCACGTTAGGCAGACCAATGATCCCAAGAGAAAGTGGCACAGGGGTTAATTTAGGCTATTAAGCGCGTATGTCATGGTTTTGACCTTACCATAATACAGTCTGTTTGGCAAGGTGACATAAAAGTGCTAAGATCGATTGTTAGTTTGTACTTTTCACCGAGACAAATAAACGTCTCACCGCATACAGGAGAATACCAAATGTCTACTACGGCCGTTTCCAATCGGGACAAGTTAGCTAAAGTTCTAGCCGGCTTGTCTGACATTCAGATTGACGCTGTTACACCATTGTTCGAAGACGTCGCCGAAGCGGCACGGACCGATAACTGTCTCAACCGTGTATCACGCGACAAGTTCAGGCGAGATCTTAACCTTAAACGCCTCCTCAACCCCACCATCACCGAGCTCGTCGGCATAGTTCTTGCTCCGAAGGACACACCTCTCGCCGACCGCATCAATGACGGCGATTACAAAGGCGGAGTCAACTCTGACATTACGGCCGAGTGTTTTCCAATCACTCACGACGCCGGTCCTGTGCCCCTGGTACTCGCCGACTTTGGGTCCGAAGTAAGCAGTGAAGAGGTTGAACAATGGTGCCAGGCCGATGGTGGCTACGAAGTAGCCTATCCAGAAGATGGTTTGGCTGTCGGCGCTACTTCTCAGCACCAACACCTCCAGCTACAAAATCCCATTGTTGTGCTCGGAGGTCCTCCCGCGTTTCTGGGCGGTGCTCGTCGTGTGCTCTACTTCTTCGGGTGGGGTGACGGGCGTCGTCTGCACCTGCACTGCTACGGCAGCAGGTGGTACGGCTACTGTCGTTTTCTCCTCCGCAAGGTATCTAAGCCCTCGGGCTCTTGATACCTCAGAACTTGGCTGCCACTTGGTCCCTTCCGTCGTTCGTCGTTCTTTCGTCCCTCAACGAAGACTAAACATCTTTCGCGAGGGATTTTTATTTATCCAGAATTGTATTAAGGTAAAAAATGGATAGTAGGTGTGTATTTTAAGCTACGGGTTGCGCTTTAATAATTCTGCCCAAAGAATCACGCTGTAATATCACTCGCGCCTTTCTCGGTTTCGGAATTGGCAGTCTGAAGGTGGTTTCTAAAAGTCGAGTTGCGTAGTCATGATGCCGATTCTCAACATACGATCCCAACCTTTCGGTGGTTAACGGAATATGACCACATACGTCAACTTGTTTCTGTCCATATACAGTTATCTTATCAATCAGATCCCTTATAATGGCACGTTTGTTGCTAAAATCAAGTTTTTGAAGTAGGTATTGCGTTGTTAATTGTAGTAGTATAATTAATAATATTCTTCAAAAAACATTCTATGTATCTTCGTTCTACACTAACACTATTGTTTGTCAGTATAGTGGTTTTCGTATCACTACTACTCACAGCACCAGCTTTCGCCTACTTGTTAATTGATAGTCACGGTACTGTTTCTAGATTGAGTACACAAGTGTTAGGTGATAGCGACTCTAGCGGTAGTGGGAGTGGCGGCGATGATCAGGGTGAGGGTGAGACTGGAGAAGACGACGAAGATAATAGCGGTGAGAGTGAAAAGACAGCCGAAGAAGAACAACAAGAGGCAGCCAAGAAAGAGGCCGAGCGAGTTCGCGAGACTACTAAAGAATCGGAGACTGAAAGCAGTACAGGCGTCAAAACAAAATTAAAGCGAGAAGATGATGGTCGAATGAAGACAGAGGTTAGGTTACAGGACGGTACGAGGATAAAAACAGAAACCCGTGCTGGCGGAGCGCGTACGGATGTATACAACGGCACGACTAAAATTCGTTTTGAGCGCGAAGGTGACCGATTTCGCATCAAAGCGGAAAATGAATTGGGACAAGAAATTGAACTGGAAGAGCGTGAAGGTGATGATCTAGATACCGAAGAAGACAATGAAGCTGAACTTAAAGGCACTTTAGTTAAAGTTGATAACGTCTTTCAACTGACTTCCAGCGGTGTAACGTACATTCTTCTACCTACTGAAGGTTTGGTTCTTGATAGCCTTGTTGGCCAATTTGTAGAAGTTGAGGGCATCCCAACTGCTGAATCACCTACGACGCTAACTATTACCAAGGCCAAACTTGAAAATACTGACGAGACTGAAGATGAAATTGTAGTTGAAGGGCGAGCTGATCTGTTAAAGATTCGTGCCCTCCAAAACAAAGCTATTATCGAGCGTCTTAATGTTCAGGCACTAACTGATCTGCCGCTCTCGGTTGATCTGACCACTAATATATTGACTGTTACTACTCCTGCTGGTGAAAAACAGGTTACGGTTCTGCCTGATCAGGCCGTACAAAATATGTTAGCGGCCAATGCCATTGATCGCTTAGGCGGGGAAGCACTTGTTGAAGAAGTGCGTCAAGGAAATATTCAAACCCTCGGCCAGGTGGTTGAACTAGGGCTGCGCAACAATGTGCCTGTTTACCAGGTTCAAGGTATTAAGAATCATCGCTTCTTAGGATTCTTTCCTGTGACGACTGACGTTACAGTAACGGTTTCGGCTGAGACTGGCGAGATTGTGGATACGAACCAGTCGCTCGGAGCTACTATACTTGATTTCTTCTCGATTTCGGCGTAAGCAGCTCTGCGTGCCCATACATTTGGACCAAGAAAACTACAGTAGACTGCACGGCTTTACACATTTATTATTGGAGCCTTGGAGCGGACAATGCGGCCTAGCTTGTCCCGTTGGGCTATAAGCTGCTCTTTTCGGGGCTTAGGGCAATCGAATGCCAAGCGGAATTGCATCGGTTCAAAGGTTGGGGTGGTAACGCTCCGATCCCGACTCTCAACATATAACCGTATTTTACTTATTTAAACTAATCATGTAAAGTTTAATTATAGAATATCATAATTAAAGTTACAATAGTGGCAAAAAAACAACAGTTCCAAGCGGGGTATTTTCGGCAGCAGGAGGGGTATAAGAGCTTCTTTCCGGCCAAGCTAGACTCCACTTATCGGTGGGCTGATTCTGATATTGATGGTTTATTGGAAGAAGCAACTCGTTACTTGGGTGAACTTAACGCTTACTCGCGTCTTGTCCCCGATGTCGATTTTTTTATTGGCATGCATATTTTTAAAGAAGCGATCACGTCTAGTCGAATTGAAGGTACTAAAACGGCTCTTGACGAAGCGCTTTTACCTGAGGAAGAAGTTAATCCTGAGCGTCGGGACGATTGGACTGAAGTACGAAATTATATAAGGGCAATGAATTACGCTATTAATCAATTAGATACGCTACCACTTTCGATGCGTTTAATGAGGGGGGCTCATGCTATCTTATTATCTGGAGTGCGGGGTGAACATAGAAACCCAGGAGAGGTGCGCAAGAGTCAGAATTGGATTGGAGGATCTAGCTTGAGGGACGCTATTTTTATTCCTCCGCCCGATACTCAAGTGCCAGAGCTCTTAGCTGGCTTGGAGCGTTTCTTGCATGACAAAAATAGTAAACTACCTAGACTGATAAAAATTGCTATTGGTCATTACCAGTTTGAAACAATTCATCCTTTTCTGGATGGTAATGGCCGTATCGGCCGTTTGATGATTACCCTATATCTTGTATCAGAGGGCGTGCTTAGTAGGCCGACTCTCTACTTGTCTGACTTTTTCGAAAAGCATAAGGGCTCGTACTATGATGCCTTAACAATGGTACGGACTTCCCATAATCTTGATCAGTGGATTAAGTTTTTTTTGGCGGGAGTCGCTCAGACGGCACGCTCGGGGGCGGTGACATTCGAGGGTATTATCTCATTGCGTCAACGTGCAGAGCAAGGAATTATGACTTTGGGTAAGCGTTCAAAAACTGGCCAAGCTCTTTTGGAGAAGCTGTTTTCTCAACCAATCGTTAATACAAAACAGGTGGTTGATTTTCTTAATATTTCACCTCCTTCTGCAAATTCATTGGTGGCGGCATTCGTTGATCTGGGAATATTACGGGAGGTGACAGGTTATAAACGCAATCGCTTGTTTGAGTTTACTGAATACGTAAAGCTGTTTGAAAAGTAGTCTTCATAGACTGATCGAGCTGATCTGTATCAAGCTTTTCAAAAAAGCGCATCAATATCTGAATGCTGGCGGCCTTCCAGCTGTGCTGTTGTTGTACGGAGTGAGCAGGTTGTGAGGAGGGGCGGGTAAATAACTTTAGCTGGACAGTCATTACAAAAGTAGCAGATACGTATATGAGCGAAGTCGGCTTTGAACGGCAATTATTCCGATCGCTTGCTTGGTTTGTTTTAGCTTAATAAAGCAATATTAGGGACAAGCAGGAGCGTATACTACCTTAGTATTTGATTATTGACATGTATGTTGTCTAACGATAATATCGGTTAACTGTTCTCTAGGGTACGTGCTGGTATTGTAGACACGTTGTCTGCCCCTGCACCGCCCGTTAATCGAGGAGCCATAATATGGCTACAGCATTCGGACGAGCTAAGAAGGTTATGGAGCAATTGGAACGGCTAAGTGATCAGCAAGCTGACGATCTTATCGACGGCGGCTACATCGCGGCCGTGCGAGAAGCCAAACAGTCAGGAACTTTGCCTGACGAAGAGGTGTTTCGTCAGTTTCTTGGCCTAGACAAACGTTTGCGAGGGATGGCAACTGTTGATCTCTCCGCTCGGGCAGAGCCGTTCGCAGCAGCCGACTACTTCAAGAATCGCGCTGGTCTGTATATTTGGGATGGGTTCAAGAGCCGAGTGTCGTCAGTTGCTGGCACGGTAACAACCACACCGGCAACCAAATCTTCCAGCTTCGACCTTAAGAAAAGCAGCGCCGATCAACGGATCCGCGTCGAATTGCCGGAAGACCATGTATTCCCTGATGCCAGTGTTTTTTGCTCATATCTGGCCGGCATGATCGACCGTCAACCAAACGGTAAAGAAGGAGCTTTGCTGAATAACGGCCTCGCCAACATTTTCTATGTCAATGTTGATGACCGGGTCGTTGCCGTCTACGTCGGCTGGAATGCTGGTGACCAGTGGTGGGGCGTCGATGCCTGCGGGTTGGACGTCGATGTCTTCTCGGCGGGTAGCCGTGTTTTCTCTGCGACTGCTGTCGCTAAGGCACTTTGATCTTTTGCTCTTAGACCCTTTGCCTCTTTGATTCTTTGCGTCACCGCATCGAACCAAAGAGGCTTTTTTGTTACACTGACTTCCGGAGCTCTTGATACTGCTTCGGTTACGGTTTGAGCAAGGAGTTTTGGACGATCTGATCGCCAGAGTTCCGTCGGTCATGGCTTGGGCAAGCGTGATCCAGTATGAATTTACCTGACACCTTCACGACTTCTTCGCAGAGTAAATCAAGTTAGACTTTATTAAGCTTGGTTCTAATGGTAATCACTGCAGTAACCGCAAAACATAACCAAGCGTAATATACAGTGTTTTCAACGCTTGGCGGCACTATGTTATTGTCGTCCAGGCTAATCATAGATACCGGCAAAGACAAGTCCGAGCGAGAACGGGAGAAGCCATTTTTTTGCTTGAGCAGGGATTTCGCCTACGTCGCAACATCAAGATATGATATTATTTTTTTAACATCTCGATACAAATAGTGACTCTTGAAATTTTTTTAAGCGACGGTGCAATGAAACAGTGGTTTGGGGTCGTTCTTCTGTTGGTTGTATGTGTAGGGATGGGGCATCCCTTGTCAGCATACGCGGCGACTTTGCTTTCTAATATCAGTCAGAGCAATGATAAGGGCACGAGTATTTTTCGTAGTAACATTTGGGTGGCCTATCGTTTGACCGCTGGTTCACCTGCGACTATTGATAGCGTTACGTTGAATCTAGACCCTACCGCCGGAAACTATACCGGCTTCTCTACATATACTTCAGGAGTAATCCGATTTTACAACGATAATTCTGGCGTAGTCGGCAGTGCAATTCCAGGCACTTTAGCGTATACATCAACTAATTCGGGAACCGGGCATACCGTCTATGCGAACGCCAGCGGCACTATTACAATTCCGAGCGCTGGAAATTACTGGATTGCGCTGACATGTTCAGCTTGTGCAAATATTGATTACCGTGAATCCAGTTCGGCAAGTTATTCGGGTGCTACCGACTGGCAGACAATTATTGGCAGCGCTTCCATATCCACGAGCAATAATAAGGGCAGCAGTTGGGGAACACCATATTCTTCTTCTACCTATGGGGCCGTGATGATGACTATCGCCGGAACAGAAACTGATAACACGGCGCCAACAGCTTCTACTCTTGCGCCAGCCGATGACGCGACTGGAGTGGCTCTGGATACCAATCTGGTGATTACTTTTGATGAGGCAGTTGACGCCGAATCTGGTAACTTCACGATAAAGATGTCTGCTAATGATTCAACTGTTGAAACAATTGATGTGACGAGTGACAAAGTAACAGGCTCAGGTTCAACTGAAATTACTATTGACCCAGCGACAACGTTAACGGGCAGTACAGACTATTATGTGAACATCGATGCCACAGCATTTGATGATGCAGCTGGGAATAGCTATGCAGGCATGAACAGTGCAACAGCATGGAATTTTACAACGGTGGTTGTGCCGACACCAGCGCCGTCGACTTCTGAAAACACCGAGCAAAATACTGTTACCAACAAGACATTTGTGAATGTGATCACAGAAGGTAACGATGAAGGAGGGCCGATTCCATTAAAACCAGTTATCACGTCAGATAATCAGGTAATACACAGCAAAGAAACCAATACAACACAACAGCAAGAAGTAAAAGAGGGCTCGAACACGGCGATCACATCAAAGATCCCTGATGCTGATCAGGTGCAACAAGTGTATGTGAAAATTGCCGGAAAAAAGGTTCCTTTGAAAGTGAAAGATGACACATTCACATTTACGATAACATTAGGGTCTGATTTACCCCCGGGGCGGCATCCATATATATTGACGGCTGATTATGGAATTTTTGCACTGCGACAACAAGGAGAGTTAATCGTGAATGCGCCGGAGCAGCCAACTCCTGCTGAATTGATTGCTCAGCAGGGGGATATTTTTAGCAAAGTATTTGATCGTAATGCTTCCAGTGAAGAAGGGCAGTATTGGACGAAGCGAATTTTAGCGGGAGAAAAGAAGACAGCACCGGAGCTCTATGGTGCAATGCAATGGCAGCGTATTCACCGGGCGATTGCTGTTGTTCCTGCGGTGGCTGGTATGTTTACTAGCTCAGCAATGACGACTTGGCTATCACCAGTTACTGACTAAGCTTGTCTCGTTTGGCTATAACCCGATATTTACGGGGCTTGGGAGGCCAAAACGTAAAAGCAAAAGGAAGTGATTCAAACCCTTCGACGCAGCTACAGGGTAAAGGTCGGGGTGGTAACGCTGTGATCCCAATCTTTTATGACCTGTAAAATTAGTAGCTCATTTCTTTATTTTTTTTTCAGTGGTTGGGGTATTGATGATTGACGACGGATCGCCCAGGAGAACTAAAGAGTGGTCAAATGGATGGAATACTCGTCCGGTTTATTGGGCTTGATTTGGCTGGCGACAATCATGATGGGATCTCCTTGGTAAAGATGGTACTGGCGCAGTAAGAGTTGTTTGGTGCTGGCGGTAAGATTAATGGTTGAGTGTCTAGATAAAACAGGAGTAATTCCCCAACTTAAGAGCAGTTGCTGGTAAGTTGCGGTGGAAGCGGCGAGCGCCAGGATGGGCAAGTGAGGCCGCAAGCGAGAAAACGCGCGAGCAAAATAACCAGATTGGGTGCTGACAATAATCGCTTTGGCATTCAGCATACGAGCGAGAGCGACGACGTTCTCGGCAATAGCCAACGGGGAGGTGGAAGGAAGTTTGGCCGGCAAGGGTTGGGTGAGCAAAGCGGAGGCTTCGGTCGAGATGATAATATCATTCATCATCCGGACAGCCCGAACGGGAAATTTGCCCATGGCGGTTTCTCCGGAAAGCATGACGGCATCGGTGTGATCGAAGACGGCGTTCGCCACATCGGAAACTTCGGCCCGCGTGGGACGCGGATTAAATTGCATCGTGCCAAGCATCTCAGTGGCGGTGATCACGGGCTTACCGGCATTCAGGCATTTATGAATAATGCCTTTTTGATGGAGGGGGACTTGAGCGATTGGTGTTTCCAGGCCTAAGTCGCCCCGGGCAATCATGACGGCGTCTGCTTCGGCGAGAATGGCATCGAAATGTTCCAAAGCTTCAGGCTTTTCGATTTTAACTATTACCTGCGGAGGCGGCATATAGGCAGGCAGGTAGCGTTTAATTTTTTGTTTTAATTTAATAACATCGTTAGCGCTGCGGACAAAAGACAGAGCGACAAAATCAATGCCTTGTTGCAGACCGAAACGCAGATCTGCTTCGTCCTTGGTAGTTAGCGGTTTTTCGACCAGTGAGAGGTGAGGAATATTAATCCCTTTGTGGGACAGCAGGGTACCGCCCAAAAGAACCCGGGCCTGGATGTGGCTGCCGCGACGGCGTATGACCTGCAACTCTTTAGTACCGTCATCGAGGAGAATTAAATCATTAATTTCCACCGCAGATTTTAATTCGCGATAGGGAACGGGGATAGTGCCAGATGGGCTGGTAGTGGCACCGGCAACGAGGGTGACGATGGATCCTTCACGCAGTTCCAGGCCGGCTGCCGGCAACTCTCCGATTCTAATTTTCGGCCCCTGTAAGTCTAACAGCAGGGCGACGGGGAGGCTGGCTTGCCGGGAGGCGCGACGGACCTTTTGCAGCAAGGCTCGGTTACTGTCATGGGTGCCGTGGGAAAAATTGAAGCGAGCCACATTCATGCCGGCCTTGATCATGTCGCGCAGAATGTCTGACGATGAACTAGCGGGACCGATAGTACAGACAATCTTGGTGCGTTTATGCTGAGTGATTAATGATGCGGGCATGACTTAGATGAAACGGAGTATTAATAATAACCTCTATTCATACCCTACAGAGGCCCGACAGTCAAAAGTTGAAAAAACTAGATCTTGACTTTTATAGAATCACAGACATGCTAAAGAGGTTCTGTTTTGTCATGTGTCATAACAAACAAGGCGAGTAGTTGGAGGTTTGCCGCGGAGCAGAATTCTATAGTACTCGTCTTGGCAGCAGAACCAAGAATTTTGGCACAATATGGCAAGGGAAGAAAATTACTATTTTTACTTATGGCTATGAAAAAGAGGAAGGCGCGTAAACCGGTAGTGCTGGTAGTTTTAGACGGCTGGGGAGTATTTGACGGCCGCGAACATAACGCGATTGAAATGGCTGATACGCCTTTTTATGACTATCTCTGGCAAACTTTTCCGCAGGCCGCTCTGGACGCGAGTGAAGAGAAGATTGGTTTGCCGGTGGGACAGATGGGCAATAGTGAAATTGGTCATATGACAATCGGAGCGGGCAAAATTATCGCGAATGATTTGGTACGGATAGCGCATGCCATAAAAGATAAGAGCTGGGAGGCCAATCCGGCGTTTACGACTTTATTTGAACATGTAAAGAAGTATAATTCGACTTTGCATGTGCAGGGCTTGCTGAGTCCGGGCGGCGTGCACAGTCACATGGATCACTTGACGGCATTTTTACGCACGGCTAAGCAGGCCGGAATCACCCAGGTGGTTATTCATGTGATTACGGATGGGCGAGATACACCCCCGCACAGCGCGGCAGGTTACCTGCAACAATTAGAAGATAGTATAGATGAGACAGGGATTGGCTTTATTGCGACGGCTACCGGGCGTTTCTACGCGATGGACAGAGATAATAATTGGGATCGGCTGGAAAAAATGGAAAAAGCTATTTTCGACTGCGCAGGCAAAGTGTGCCAACTGAAAAAGCCATCAGTGGTGCTGAACGAATTGTATGAGCAGGGAATGGCGGATGAACATATTGAGCCGATTGTTTTTTTGGATGATCAAGGACAAACCTATCCGATTAAAAAAAATGATGGGGTCTTTTTCTTTAATTTTCGTCCCGATCGGGCACGAATGCTATCGCGTCGAGTGATGGATAGGTCAAAGCAGGAAAATTTATGTTTTGTTACGATGACCCAATATGACGAGTCGTTTGAATGCCTGGCGGCCTTCCCGCCGGTGGGGATTGAAACAACACTAGCGGCGGAAGTGTCGAGAGCGAAACTGAAGCAAGCGCATGTCGCGGAAACGGAGAAGTATGCTCACGCCACATATTTTTTGAATGGCGGCCGGCAAGATCCATATGAAGGCGAAGCACAAATTTTAGTGGAGAGCAGAAAGGACGTGCTGACCCACGACTTGGCGCCAAAGATGCGGGCGAAAGAGATTGCCAGCAAAGTGGTAGAACAAATAACACGAGACACCGATTTTATATTTGTTAATTTTGCCAATGCAGACATGGTGGGACATACCGGTAACGAAACGGCCATTATTGAAGCGGTGGCCGAAGTAGATCGGCAGTTAAAACGAGTGGTGGAGGCGGCGCAGAAGAAAGACGGTGTGGTTTTAGTCACTTCGGACCATGGTAACGCTGAAGTGATGGTGGATCCGGCGACGGGGGAAAGGCATACGGCGCATACGCTCAACTTAGTCCCGGCAATTTTAACGGACGCTTCATGTCGTTTAAGGAAGCGTGGTACGCTGGCGGATATAGCACCAACGGTGCTAGCCCTATTGGGTATACGCCAGCCGAAGGCGATGACTGGAAAGAATCTAATTATTACTAAATAATTTATATTTATCTCTTATGAAAATTGCGCATATTCAAGGCCGGCAGATCATTGATTCGCGGGGTAATCCAACGGTGGAAGCGGATGTAATGGTAGAAAATGACGTTATGGGTAGAGCGGCGGTTCCTTCGGGTGCTTCCACTGGAACTAACGAAGCGGTGGAATTGAGGGACGAAGATCCGAAGTATTTTAGAGGAAAAGGTGTGCAAAAAGCGGTAGTAAACGTGAATACGGAGATTGCTGAGCTATTAGTGGGGAAGGACGTGACTGACCAGACAGGGCTGGATCAGGCCATGATTGAGCTGGATGGCACAGCAAATAAAAAACGACTGGGCGCGAATGCGATACTGGCCGTGTCATTGGCGGTGGCGCAGGCGGCGGCGCAGGTTAAACAACAGTCATTGTTTGCATATATTCATGACATAAGCCAGACAAAAGAGCCGTTCAGTTTACCAATGCCGATGATGAATGTTATTAACGGAGGACAGCATGCGGCCGGATCCACAGATATTCAGGAATTTATGATTATTCCGGTAGGGGCGGCTTCATTCAGCCAAGCAGTGCAGATGGGCAGCGAGATATTCCATAGTCTGGCGTCAGTCTTAAGGAAAAAAGGATATAGTACGACGGTGGGTGACGAAGGTGGTTACGCCCCGGCAGTTAAACAAGGCAATAAAGAGGCGTTGGAGCTGATCAGTCTGGCGGTAAAGGAAGCGGGGTATGTTTTAGGGAAAGATGTGGTTTTCGGATTAGATGTGGCGGCTTCGGAACTGTACGAGAATGGATCGTATCTTCTCAAAACTGAAGGCAAACGATTGACCACCGAAGAAATGATTGCGTGGCTGCTATCTCTGGGCCAGGATTATCCCATTGTTTCAATAGAAGATGGCTTGGCGGAAGATGATTGGCCGGGATGGAAAACGCTGACAGCGCAGGCAGGTGAACGGCTCCAGATTGTGGGTGATGATTTGCTGGTGACGAACGTGTCGTTCTTAAAGCGGGCGATAAAAGAGAAGGCGGGCAATGCTATTTTAGTGAAATTGAACCAGATTGGCACGTTAACTGAAACCATTAAGGCGGTGCAGCTGGCGCAGCAGCATGATTGGCAGGCAATAATTTCCCATCGATCGGGAGAAACAGAAGATACGACTATTGCTCATTTGGTAGTAGGGTTAGCGACCGGTCAGATTAAAACTGGATCGATGTCACGTACTGACCGAGTGGCTAAATACAATGAATTGCTGCGCATTGAGGAAGTCTTGGGGAAGGAAGCAAAGCTGGCTAAAAATGTATTTGAAATACAAACGTAGGCCTGCATCAAGCCCGGAGTCAAAGTGGGACGGATGATAATGGAATAAAGAGGAAATGGACTGGCTTGGGTGACTTTCAGGCTATTGATCGCGGACGGCTATAAGCGGTACGCTCGGGGTAATTTTTTATACAAAAAAACGCCGGATTGGCGATAAATGTAGTATTTATTAATTGTACCACTGGTTTTTGCATGCCTGGTGGAAAAGTGCCTGAATGATAGATAAAAACGCAACGCAGGCATATTGACGGGTATTTTTTTGGACGACGTTTGTTGTATGGTTAGGGTATGTCAAAGAAGTGGTGTGTATACATCGTTAGATGCAAGGACAAAACTTTGTATACGGGATATACCAATGATTTAGAAAAGAGAGAATTATCACACAATAAGGGAATAGGGGCGAGGTATACCAGACAGAGGCGGCCGGTTCAGGTCATATATGTTGAGGAGTTTAGTAGTAAAGGAAAAGCTTTGAGTCGGGAATATGAAATAAAACAGATGACGAGAGAGGAAAAGGAAGAGTTAATCAGACGAAGCAACAGTTAATGACAGGGCAGGGTTTGACTTGGCCGGCAGTAAATAATAGCTTGGATACATGAATGGACAGAGAAGGGAAGATATTTATGCCGGGCTGACAGTAGACATTGTCTTGAAACAAGACCAGCGAACAGGAAAGCTGACGCGTGGGGTTGTGCAGGATATTCTGACTAGCTCTTCATTTCACAGCCGAGGAATCAAAGTGCGTCTGATAACCGGGGAGGTTGGCCGCGTGCAGAATATTTTGAGTGATAACGATTAAATACTTCAGAGGAAGAAACGTTTTACAGTATATATTTGACAGGCATTGGTGGATGTTATAGTGTAATTTACAAGGTTGTTTGTAACTAACACTATAATGAAATCACTATTTAGGTCGCAGTTAACATACAAAATCCTAAAATTTCTTAGCAGGAACCAGAAGTCGCACTATTTGGCGGAAATAGCCAGGAGCATTCAGTCCGATCCGGGTAACACCACAAAAGAATTAAAACGTTTAACTGAAGAGGGGTATTTGGTTCAGAGCGAAGAAAATGGCCGAAAATATTATGCATTAAGCGTTGACCTGCCGCATTTTAGTAAACTTGTCGGTTTATTAGAAAATGAGGCTGATCAAGAGTTCCAAAAATACTTTAGTATAGAGTGGATGCTGGGAGAGGACATTCCTAACATGACCCCATTTTTTAGCATGATCTGGCTAAATTGTTTTGTAGACGAGTTTGCCCAGCCAGGTGGCAAAGCTTATCGCAAGATTGCAGGAATCTACAAAGATTATCACTTATGGTTTTATTTCGAGAAAGAGAGTGCTAAGGAGGTCGCCAGCCACATTGTCAATCGTTTTGCGGCTGACCCTGACTTCATGACGCAAATCAACAAAGAGATTGTGGCTCATTCAGATAAACTGCGTTCCTATTCCGAGACTATTCCGGAGACTGGATTGGAAAAGCTGTCGGCAAAGCAATTGTGGCAGATATTCAAACAGCATGAAGATATACATACAGCTTATTATCAGTGGGGATGGCTGCCGGTGGCGGCAGATATGTTTACTGATGAGTTGACGGAGAAAGGTAAAGTGGTTTTGCGCGAACACGGGGCTGGAGAAGATGAAGTGAATGAATATTTGGTGGTACTTACCCAACCGACCAAACCGTCGCTGATGAAACAAGAAGCTGATGAGCTTATTGATATCGCCTTGGACGTGCAAAAGGACGAAAAACAAGCCGCTTTATTTTACGAGCTAATGCGGAAGTTCAAAGAGGACGAGGTTAAGGAGTTTGGGCTGTATACCCACAGCCCACAATACGAAAAGGCTTTAGAAGAAAAGGTGCGGGAATTGATTAGTGAAATACCGCAAGATATATTGCAACGTTTACAAGAGCATCAGGCTAAGTATTTTTACACTAGATTTCTTTTTACAGAGGAACAAGGCGTTTACAGTTTTGAGCATTATCTGAAGGGGTTGGTGCGTTTAGTTTGCCGAGGCGACGAGTTGCGACTAGAAAGAGAAAAGAGCAAATGGGAAATTAAAGTAGCTGAAAAAAAGAAAAAAGAGGTTAGTAGAACAATGCACCTTGAGTCCAAATGGATCACTTTCTTTGAAGAGTGGGGTGGCTTTATGGTGACGAAGATTTACCGCCGATATGCCCAGTTGTTTGCGCTGTCTAAAATGAGCGCTGTATTGGAAGAAATTGGCCGACGACTAAGCTTACCGCAAAAGGAAGTTAGTTTTATGACCAGCGAAGAGATTGAAGCTGCTTTGCTTGGCAAGGCAATAGATAAAGATGTGATTAAGGCGCGGGTGCCGTTTTCTGTCTACTATGCTGATAAGGATACGCATAAGTTTTACATTGGCAGCGAAGCTAAACGTGCCGCAAAGCTTATTCAGAAAGAAGTGATTGAACAGGTTAATGAATTTACGGGGCAATGTGGCTGTCAGGGTTATGCTAAAGGCAAGGTTAAAATAGTTAATGTGGTGGCAGATATGAGTAAAGTAGTGCCGGGAGATATTTTGGTTTCCATATCAACACAGCCTGATCTATTACCGGCTATGAAAAAGGCAGCGGCATTTGTGACGGAACAAGGGGGGGTGACATCTCATGCTGCGATTGTGGCGCGGGAGATGAATAAACCGTGTGTGATTGGCACAAAGATAGCAACCAAAGTTTTGAAAGATGGTATGGAAGTTGAAGTGGACGCAACAAGGGGAAGGGTGACACTATTACAGTGATGACCTACACCAAGACTTTCTCGGAAATATCAAAAAGCGATACGGCCATAGCCGGTGGCAAAGGGGCGTCACTGGGCGAAATGACGCAAGCAGGCATTCAAGTGCCGCCTGGATTTGTGATTCTGGCACCCGCTTTTGATGAGTTTCTGAAAATTACTGACCTAAACGTGGAGCTGGATGCCATTTTGGACCAAGTGAACCATGAGGTAATGCACGAGGTGGATGACGCGTCAGAAAAGATTAAAGCCCTGATTTTGGGTAAAGAAATACCGGCAAGTATGGCCAAGGAAATTATTTCTGCTTTCGATGAGTTAGACGCGGAATTCGTGGCTGTTCGTTCCAGTGCCACTTCTGAAGACTCCGCGGCGGCAGCGTGGGCGGGACAATTAGATACTTATCTCAATACGACCGAAGAAAATTTACTGGCCAATGTTAAAAAATGCTGGGCTTCGCTCTTTACGCCGCGGGCCATTTTCTATCGTTTTGAAAAGGGATTACATGGGACACCAATTTCGGTCGCTGTCGTAGTCCAAAAAATGATCCAATCTGAAGTTTCAGGTATCGCTTTTTCGGTTCATCCTGTCACGCAAGATTACGACCAGCTAATTATTGAAGCTGGCTTCGGGTTGGGGGAGGCGATTGTCTCCGGCTCAGTTACACCAGACAGCTATGTGATCGAAAAAAGCAGTTGGAAGTTACTCGATAAAAATATAACTACTCAAGAGCGGGGATTATTTCGTAAGGACGAAGGCGGCAATGATTGGCAAGATATTCCAACCACGAAAGGTGAGCAGCCGACGCTAACTGATGATGAAGTTATAGGCCTGGCAAAACTCATAGTTAAAATTGAGAGGCACTATGGTTTTCCCGTTGATGTTGAATGGGCACGAGAGAAGAATAGCTTTTATATCGTTCAAAGCCGTCCGATTACGACTCTGAATAAATAACGAAGAGAAAGTTATGGCAGATAACAAATGGCATTATCTTGGCAGATGGATTGAACCGGTATTGTCATGTGGTCTATGGTTGGAATGGAAAAACTTAACGGATGATATAGGACTTCATTTTAAAGGAGATATCGCCGTTTTGGATGGCTATCAGTATATTCTTAACGAAGATGTTAAAACAGCCAGTAAATTTTTGAATGACACAATCGTAAATAGCCCAGAATGGTTTAATGTTTTTTTCAGACTTTGTGACGAGAAAATAGAGAAAGTATTATCGTTTAAGAATAAGAACGACCTGAGCGGCTTATTGATCGCTGCCACTAATTCCTTGGGGCTAGTTACTATTCTGATAATGTTTGATATTGGGTATCAGAAATACATCAAAAAGATAGCGAAAAGACAAAACTTTGACGAAGAAGAATTTTTCTCTTTGGTCAAGCCGCATCGAAATACTTTGTTAATGGACTATATTCAGGAACTTAAGCAGCTGGATAAAAACAGTGAAGAGGCAAAAGAAAACTTTATCAAGAAATATGGTTGGGTAGGAAAACATGTATTTCTGGGTGATGGTTTAACGCGTGAAAAGCTGGAACAGGAGCTGATTGATATTCCCAAACAAAAAAGTGCAAAAACCAAAGAAAGTATTAAGAAGTTGCCAAAAAAGTTGGCTGACCTATTGTCCCTTGGAAACAAGTTCGCTTTTTACCGCTCTTATATAGTTGAGTGCACCAATAGTGTCGTCTATGAGTACTGCCCAATTGTTAAAGAACTTGGCGAAAAGCGTGGCTTAATTTGGGATGATGTTTTACTTTTAGATTATCAGGAGGTTATTGACTTAAATGAGAAAAATGAAAAGCCTCACAATTTCGAGAAAAGGAGAAATGGCTACGGGAAAATAATAAAAGACGGCAAGAAAGTTATTGTCACGGGTGCCAGTTTAGAGAAGGAATTGAACAGGTTTCGGGAAAAAGTTGATAAAGATGTAAAAGAGATAAAAGGAATGGTTGCCTCTAAGGGGGGTATCATTATAGGCATTGTGAGGGTTGTAGAGGAGTCGGCAATAATTTCCAAAATGAAGGAGGGTGATATCTTGGTGGCTAACGAGACTACTCCAGATTACGTTGTGGGCATGAAAATTGCTGGGGCTATTATAACCAATCAAGGAGGTATAACTTCTCACGCCGCAATTACCAGCAGGGAAATGGGTATTCCTTGTATAATCGGGACGAAAATCGCCACCCAAATTCTCAAAGACGGAGATTTGGTGGAAGTGGATGCAGAGAAGGGGATTGTGAGGAAGATTAATGGCTGACAAAGAAGGTTATGGATATTAATAGTTTTGAGAGATCAGACTGGAATCAAATATGGGCAGGCGATTGGAGTTTGCTCTCCTGTTCGCAATTTGGCGAGCAGTACACGAAAACTCTTATCGTCAATGGTAAAGTGTTTATGTCCCAAACTGTTCTTATGATTGAGGATGGTAAGAGCGCTGGCTTTATGACGCAGGCTGACAAAGACGCCTTTGGTAAGCATTTAGCCCAGGAGGTTGTTGATAATCCCAGCCGTGTCCAAGAAATTGCGGCTAATTTTAAACGACAGGTTGATTTGACGATGGAGTTGATGAATAAGTATAAAACCAGTGAAATCACCAAAGAAATTTACGAAGCTTTCTGGGAGCGCATACTGGAATACTACAAACCGCATGTGAATGTTAAGTATATTGTTGATTATCTTGATCCAGAACTGTTGAAAAAATATTTACCGGAGCTGGAAGAAGCACGGGTGTACGCTGAGCCTGTTTTCAAGCACTCGGAAGAATTTATGCAGGCTATGGCGCAGCAACAAGGGGCTAAAATTGGTTATCCCACTGAACTAATATTGTGCTTGTTGATAGAAGAACTGCCATCGCTATGGAAGAGCGAAGCATTGCCAGCACAAGTAGTATTGCGACAGAGATATGATAGAAGTGCGTTGTTAGTTGATCTGTCTGATCAGTTGCTTTGCGTTGGTGATGAGGTGAGCGAGATTGATCAGTTTATCCATGGAGCGACGGAAGATGAAGTAATCAAAGGAGCAACAGCGTACCCAGGGCACGCGAAAGGAACCGTGCGAATTATCTTTGATCCGACTAAAGCTGATCATTTTCAGAATGGCGACATTTTAGTAACTCACATGACGCGGCCGGAATACTTACTGATTATGAAAAAGGCTGCGGCTATCGTGACTGAGGCTGGCGGCATATTGTCGCATGCGGCCATCACGTCACGCGAATTAAAAAAGCCGTGTGTGATAGGGACGAATAAGGCTACCAAGATATTGAAAGATGGAGACCTGGTTGAGGTAGATGCGGATAAAGGGATTGTGAGGAAAATATGAAGAAGGATGGGAGTAATATTGCTGCTCGTATTAAGGAATTGAAACTGAAGCCAGGACTGCGCCGGGACATTTCGCTCTTTGGGGAAAGTTGTATAGCGCTCGGCTATACTCGAAATCTAAAGGAATTAACTGGTTTCGGCGTAAGTGCCTTTGGGGGGATAAGTATCGAGAATCAATATTTATCATTAATTGATGTTGAGGATTTATCCAGAAAGGTTGATATTTATTTAAGTCAACTTGGATCGGAAAGTTTAATTGGGGGAGAGCTAGATCGATTTTATACTCGATACAAGCATGAGCGTCAAGTATATGAGAAGATTTGGGCGGCTTACCAGGCTCGGAAGCCGGAGGATTATCTTAGGAAAATTGTGAGTTTATATCCTGACCATGCGGCGACGGTCGGGTTTTACAACAGCTTAATGCGTTATTTGGGAGAGGAAGAAAGCAAGGGACAATTGTCACCAAAGCTGGTAAGCCGCATAGGAATGGAGAGAAACGAAGTAGCTGGTCTTTATCCGAAAATCGAAAGGATATTAAAGTTATTGGCGGAGAAATTTTCAGAGACGGAGGGGGAGGTAGGGGAGATGATCAGGTTTTGTTTACGAGGCGAGATTCAGCAATGGTTAGAGAGTGGCGAGTTAGCAGGAGAAACTGAACTTGGAGAGCGGCAGCGGCAATACGTTCACTTGCGGATAGCGGAGTCTGATGAAGAATTATTATCCACTGACAACGGGGATTATGTAGCAATAAAGGAGTGGTTATTTGGGAATCAATCAAATTCGACGGGAGTTATCCGAGGCGTGGGAGCATTTCCAGGCAAAAGATCAGGTGTGGTGTATAAGGGAGACAAGACGGTTATTTCGGTGCCTACATATGATTTTATATTGGTAGCGGTGCAGACGCATCCTGATTGGGTACCATTAATCAAAAGAGCCAAAGCGATAGTGACTGATGAGGGGGGTCGCTTATGTCATGCGGCTATAACAGCGCGGGAACTTAAGGTTCCTTGTGTCATTGGCACCAAAATGGCCACGCAAATTCTAAAAGACGGTGATCTAGTGGAAGTGGATGCAGCGAAGGGGATAGTGAGAAAAATATGAGCTTATCCAAAGAACAAGTTTTTGTAATTGTTTTATGAAGATTTTGGTACAAATAAAACCGCGATCAAGCCAGGCGAAGGTGGAACAGATTAATGATGGAGAGTATAAGGTGTGGGTGCGGGCGGTGCCGGAGAAGGGTCAGGCGAATGAGGAGATGCAGCAGCTGTTGGCGGATTATTTTCGAGTCAAAAGAGCAGCGGTGCGGCTGGTGATCGGAAAAACGGCGCGGGAGAAGCTAGTGGAGATTATCGGGAAGTGAAGCATAAAACTTAGCGTGTCGGGATTGGCTAAGTCGCCTTGTTTAATGACAGATGGCTGTTATGGTGGTGGGGATAAGGAGGTGACTATTATGCATTATGTATGTCCAGAGTGCGGCGGTGTCGCAGACCACAAGAAGGTATGTGAGACGTCCGGGTGCAGCAGGGAAGGGCATGAAATGATGGAATGCGATTGCACGGATAA
This sequence comes from uncultured Candidatus Saccharibacteria bacterium, assembly GCA_964371255.1. GTDB lineage: Bacteria > Patescibacteriota > Andersenbacteria > UBA10190 > UBA10190 > UBA10190. The sequence continues at coordinate 101,428 of CAYJKV010000004.1, forward strand.
CAAACATGAAGGGGTTTTAGAAGCTGCTAACAATAAGGAAAAGAAGGAAGAAGAGTAGCAATGTTTTAACAATAATTAAGGGGCACAGCTGGGCGGGATACGTCTAGGTGCGGGAAAATCTGGGGTTTGAAGGGAGCCAAATGGCCGGTGAGCAGAGAATGATCATCTGCTTATTCTTAGTGCAAAACAATTCGCCTAGACATAAGCCCGTTTGAGTTAAGGACGGAGAAATTATGTTGGATTGGAAGATAATTTTTGGATGGTATATTTTTAGGTAAGATATGACAAAAAGTCCTAAAAGATTATTTCGCAGCCGGACTAATAAGGTGTTGGCCGGAGTATGCGGCGGCTTAGGCGAATATATGAATGTAGATCCGGTCGTAATTAGACTGATGTGGTTGCTCTTAGTGATTGCTACCGGTTTTGTGCCAGGGGTAGTGGTATATGTGATCTCGATATTTCTGATTCCGCTGGAGGAGACAGTGCGATAAATAATAGTTAATCGGCTGTGCAGAAAATAGAAGGGAGGGGGCGATAATATTGGCGAGGCCCTGTGTAGTCTTTTTGTGGCTGAGATTATGGCAGCGCGGAGGGGGTGTTGATAAAACGGCGGGATAAAGCTTGCGTGAGGGAGGCGAGTTAGGCATGGTCGTGCTATGCCATATAGAAGCAGAACGGACTTGCCGTCTGGGGTGCGGAAAAAGCTATCGCCGCATGCCGAAAACATTTATATCAAGGCGTTTAACAGCGCGGCCGACCAATACAGTTCAGAGGATAGGGCACACCGGGTAGCTTGGGCGGCGGTTAAGCGCCAGTACGAAAAAGGCAGTGACGGGAAATGGCATGATAAATAAATATTTAATCGAAGATGTTTTGATGAGGGACAAGGTTTATCCGAATACCCCAAGGAAGGTAGTGGGTAAAGTAGGCGGTCAGGCGGGAAGGGTTGTTGGTTATGTTATGGGCGTAATAGTTATAGACTCTTTTTTTCTAATTGGATTGCCGATTATGTTGAGGGGAGCGGAGACAGTCGATAATGATGCTATGTTGTTAAATAAAATTGATCGACAGTTAGATATTGAGAGGGATATTGGATACATAGTAAATTTTCAAGGGAGATTACAAGTGCCAAATAATAACGGGCAGCATTTAGCTTGTTACCACCCTTGATGAAGAATTAAAAGACAATTGGAGATGAGTTGGTAAGTCGTTGAGGTAAAGTTTTTGCCTTCCTTAAAAGTTACTGCAAGGGCAGGATGGGGGTGTGGGGCACACTGTTATTTATGGTGTTTTGGTGCTTTTCTTTGTTTTATGGCTTAATAAAGCCGTGCTTATATATTACTATTGACAATAGTAGTTTTTGGTGATATAGTTACAAGTTATAAAAGCAGGGCAGTAACTTGAAAAACTAGATAGCAAGAAACATGGAAAGCCTAAAAGTTTAGGACAGGGCGATATTGTTATGGAGCGGGGATCGCTTTGCAGAGCGGTGACCTGGAAAACAAGCCAGTAGTTCGCATGGATAGTTCTTGCCTAGAAACGGACGAGCCTTATCTGTTCATTTTATGCGGGCGGATAAGGTTTCCGTCTCTGGCGGTGTCAGTGCCTATTGGCGCTGGTCGCCAGTGATGGGAAAAATCGGTTAATCTGGTTTGTTTACCGGGTTAGGTGAGTCTCATAGTAAAAGAGAGCCGATAATAATTTAATAGTTCTCTGGAAGGAGATTAAGGATGAGGATAGGAACAAGAGTGATTGTCGACCAAGTCCTGCCTTTGCGATTGTCTGGATTTCGGTCTGTTGGCTCTGGATCAAATCCAAACGCAAATTGTCGTCCGGGCGCTTGCGGAGTTGTTGACGGCGATTACGCGGAAGGATGTTTCAAGATCCGTCATGATGACGGAAGTGTTTGCCGATACTTGGCTGAAGAACTTCTCCCACTCACGCCGGAGTTGATGAGAAGGTTTGTAGTCGATGTTGGGACGAACTGACTGGTGTCTTTTGTCTTTTTTCAACGGACAGTTTTATTCTGGAGGAAGATAACAATTGTTGTTTTCCTCCATCTTTCCAAGCTCATTTCTGAAGAAGAAATGGTTTTGGCAGGAGTTCATTGCCGAACTCTTTGATGGGGAGTAAAACTTCGATTGTGTATTACAGAAGCTTCCGGTTTCTGAAATAACGGCAATCACAATCATGTCGCCTTGAATAGGGAGTAATGTCATGGCGACCAGGATGTTTCAGACGATCGTGTTGATGGCCCCGACCTATCGAAGCGATAACCTTGTGGAGCAAGGACGGGAGGCACAAGCACGGGCTGATGCAATTGAACGCCGGCAAGGGGAGTTTTGGAACCAGATTTGTGAGAGGCTTGCGGCTCGCTTGAAAATGACCAGGCCGTCGCGAGTGCGAGTATAAGGTTCTTTTTAGGGTAACTGGAGGATGGTTATCTGTGGTTCTGACACAAGCATCCTTAGGGAAGTCTGACTTCCCTTCTTTTCTAAACTATTAACAACCGTCTAATGGTTTAGATGAAGAATGACGGCGGCAGTGAAGAGATTGCTTGCTTAGAACTGATTTATTACTATACGAGTGATTAGTGACTTTACTAATTACTCGGGTGGTTATAAGCGATTGTTCTTTTTTGCAGCCAGGAAGGAGCAGGTTATGAAACTGGTTGAATATCTGCGTACACACAAAGCGGCAATGGTTGAGCCAGTCTTGGCAGAAGATGCGCAGGGCATGGAGGGAAGGCGGATTAGTGCGGTGAAGGTGTCTGCTCAACCCAGGCGTTCGCCAATGTGTCGATGCGGCAACAAGAAGGCGAGGGAGATCGCAATCGAGAACTTCTGCTTCTTTTGCAGGAAGCATGCAAAGAAAGTGTTCAACAACAGCCATGGGTGGCGTGGCCGAAGGGGAAAACATGGATGTTCGAGAAAGGGTCGGAAAGAGGCGCTGCGCTTCAAAAGGAATGGGGGAACGTTGTGGTCCGCTCATCTACTAGCACCGGTTGCTTTTAATGAGGCTTGCTTGGCTGATTTAATGGGTCAGTAACAAGGTTAGCAGACTAATGAGAACCACAAGGGTGCGCTTGAATTACCCTTTTCTTAAAAAGCGTTAGTTGGACTGGTTATACTTTTTGTGATTCCTAACGTATAAGAATGGGACAAAAACGGGGGAGATATAATTGTGGTGAGGTCTTTTTAGTAAGCGACTAAAAGACCTCTTTTTTTATTTACTCGTTATTTTGTTGCCAAAAAATATTATTCAGTAGGGTTTTTCTCAGCGTATTTGGTGGAGATCCAGCCGGCCTCACCATCATCAAGTTCAATTTTGTACCAGTCGCCATTGGTACTGGTATCCAGGAGCGGATAGGTAGAACCAGGATCAATAGTGGTTATGAGCTTGGTGGCTGTGCTGGCACCCTCGCGCACGTTCAGGTAGCCGGTCTCCGTATCTTTGATAGTGACGGACTCACGTGTTCCCTGGTCTGTTGGGACATGAGAAGCAGATGGTTCGCCGGTAGGAGTTTCGGTAACAGGTGAGGCGGCAGGCGAATCGACAGCAGGCGGCAGCGGAGACGAGGATGGCTCGGTATTATTAAACGACGAGGTGTCTAGTGAAGTGGGCGGTTGAATTACCCTTTTAGCAATGACGTAGCTGCCCCAGCCGATTAAAAAGAAAACAAAAAAGCCTATCAAGAAGTTTACAAACTGACGGGCTCGTTTGCGTTTTAACGCAGGTAGTTTGACTAGTGGTTCAGAGCGAAGACCAGACTTGGCGGAGATAGCCGTGCGACTGACCGGAGATGGCGTGGTCTGCGGCGGGAGGACGGGGTTGGATGGCGGGGTGAGGGTTGGTTTTGGTTTGGCGGCTGACTCTGTTGGCAGGGGAGAACTAATGGTTTGCAGGGCTGAAGCTACTTTGGCTTTGATTACCTCGTCAGGTTTGGCGGCCACAGCTGACGTGATACGAAGCCGGCTGATGATGAAGCCGGCGATAATAAATAGTGAGGCAATAAAAACAATAGGCGAGGCGACGGTTGGGGTAAATATGCCGGTAAACGTTAGGGTATAGGGAACTGCTAGGATGATAAGGCCGATCGCCTGGAGCAGAGGGCCGGCTTTGCGGCGGGGTTTTAATAGAGACAATGACAGAAGAGCAGAAACCAGGAAGACGAGACCGATCATAATCGACAAGGTGGGTTGTAGTAACGCTAGCCAAGCGAAGGAGGAAAGCATGTGATTATTATAGATGGATTAAGGCAGGGAGGGAAGGAGAAGAAATAACTATCTAAATCAGAAGTTAAAGCTCAAAGGTCTAATCCTTAAGTCATTAATTTCTATATCCTTGCCTATCCGCAAGCAGGCTAAACAAGTTTTAAATACGAAACCTGTAAAACACACAGCGATTTTGTAACCACTCACAAGACCGAGAAACCCCTCCTCACCTCCCCTTATCAGGGGAGGAAATACGGTTAATCCCCCTGACAAGATAAGGGGCTTACCTATCGACAGGTAGGCCTACTTATTGGCAGACAGGCAGTAGGCCTTGAGCAGTTCTACTTAGTCTGGAGCTCGTATCGCAATTTTATTGACTTATTGTGAATGATGGTTTATGATGGGCGGTTATTTATGACAAACCAATTTGAGCAATTTAATGATGTTTTAAGCGAAGACAGAGGTCTTTTGTCTCGGTATAAGCGAGTTGTTTTAGGGTTCTTGGGAGTGCTGGTGCTGGTTGGGCTGGGAGGGTATTTCTATAGTGCTGAGAAAGGAAAAGAGTCTAACAGCGATTTGATAGAAAAGGATGGCTTAACAGAAGTGATAACTAAACCATTCGGCGAGTTGGTAAATGAGGTAAACATTGAAAAAGTTGGTACGATTGAACCGGTTGTCGGGGCACCATTAGTAGCTAGAGCGGGTGGTCGTGTTAGCGCAGTGGAGGTTGCTCTGGGCGAAGAGGTCAGGGCAGGGCGCGTAGTGGTCAGTATCGACGCGGGTGCGGAGGCTAACCCAGCCAGGGTACAACTTACTGCTGTACAGGCTGCGTTGGGGCAGATAGATAGTATCGAGAGCGAAGCTGTGAAAGCGGGGGAAAATGGCGTGAAAATGGCTAAGTTGGCAGTGGAGGCAGCCAAGGCTGGCCAGACTTTGACAGCCGCACAGTTAGTGAAGAGCAAGGAACAGGCTGATTTGGGCGTGCGACAGGCAGAGTTAGCTTACAATGACGCAGTGGAAGCGGAACAGCGCGTGGATCAGGTGGTTAGGGCGGCTGATATAGGCTTAAAGGCAGCCAAGCTGGCACAAAGCCAAGTTGCTATTACTCAGAAATTAACAGCCCGCCAAACAAGTGATGGAATAAAACAGGCGGAACAAAGCCTGGCCGCAGCCAGACAGACTATCGATAAAATTCACGTTGATATACAAGCGCAGCGCATAGGTTTACAGGGACAAGCGTTAGCAGCAGCGGAACAGGTGAAACTGGCGCAGGTGATAAGTCCAGTAGCTGGTCAAGTCACGAGCTTAACAGTAAAAATAGGTGATTTTGTCAGGCCGGGGCAGGAAGTGGGCGAAGTCATCGCTTTTGAAGGGGCGAGAATTAGTTTAAATATTACCACCGGTGTGCGGGAGAGTTTAGCGGTGGGAGACCAGGTGGAGATAAGCGCGAAAGGCCAAGAATTCACCGGAGTAGTCGCCCAATTGGCCAGCGCGCCCCGAACCGATATGGCACTGTGGCAGGTAGAGGTTTTTGTCTCCGGTACGCCGGAAGTAGTCCATCCGGGCGATCTAGTCACGGTAAGATTGCCAGTTAAGTTTGGGAGTTATGGCAGCCGCTTCATACCATTGGACGTGGTGGTGGTCAGGCAGGATGGAATAGTATTGATGACAGTCAATGCGGAAGGAGTGGTACAAGAACGAATAGTGATACCGATCGCTTACACCGGCGATTACATCGAAGGTAAAATTGAGATTGAGGATAGCGAAGAAGTTATTATTCAGGGGCAGAGAGTATTGCGGGCCGGAGATACGGTGAAGTTTGGGTCATGAAATTGGTGTCAGACAAGATTAAATCGCCCCGCTATATAGCGGGTATGGGTGTGCGTCGAGGAGGAGTATCTGGTTTTTTGAATTATTGGTTGCGATCATGGCGAGTTACTTTTCTCGTTCTTGTTGGTTTAGCCATGCTGGGCATGTGGACGGCGGTAACACTACCCCGTGAGTCAACGCCAGAAGTGGAAATTCCGGTAGCCGTCGTCGTAACAGCTTATCCAGGCGCTTCGGCGCGAGACGTCGAAGAGCTGGTTACTAAGCCAATTGAAGAGCGGCTAATAAACTTGGAGGGACTGGATAATTTGACCTCGTCTTCGAGTTTGGGAGTATCTTCCGTGGTGGTGGAATTTTCGGCTGATGAAGATTTGGAAGGCGCGATTCGTCGTTTGCGTGAGGAAGTGGACAGTATTAGGGGACTGCCGGAAGCAGCGGAACAATCCGAGGTGGTAGAAATAAGCATTTCTAATGAACCGATTATTTCGGTTAGTTTAGGCGGAATTGAGGACGAGAGGCTGTTATCCTTATACGCGGACGATTTAGCCCAGAAGATTGAAGAAATACCGGACGTATCCACGGTGGATGTGGTGGGCAGTGTCGAAGAAGAAATACGAATCAGGGTGGAGCCAGGCAGATTGACTGATCTCGGTTTAAGTATCGGACAGCTAATGGGCGCGATAAGGACGTCTAACATTAATGCGCCTTTTGGCCAGCTGGAGACAACTAAATTTAATTATGACTTGCGCCTGACCGGGCGCTTTAACAATATTGGCGATGTAGCGCAAATTCCGGTGGGTTTGCCTGATGGGACGGTCGCGCCGCTGAGTACGATAGCGGAGGTTGACATGGCGTTGGTCGATCGGGCCAGCCAATCGCGTATGAGTAGAGATGGGGAAGCAAGTACCCCGGCGGTCAGTCTATCAGTACGGAAAAAGACCGGGGGTAATATTGTGCGCATCGTGGATGAGGTTAAGAAGAAGGTGGAGGAGGAAAGTGGGAGGTTTCACAAAGATGTTCAGGTAGAACTTTTTGCAGATCAGGCAGAGGAAATACGCACCCAACTAAACAATGTGTACACTAGCGGTGTTCAAACGCTATTTATTGTCTTCGGGTTGTTATGGTTGTTTCTGGGGTGGGGTCCGGGACTGATTACAGCCTTGTCAGTACCTTTGACCTTCGCTATTTCATTTCTAGTTTTTGCGCAAACCGATACGACATTAAATGGTGTATCGTTATTCTCATTGATTTTATCTCTTGGTTTATTAGTAGATACCGCGATTGTAATCGTCGAGGGAATCTGCGGACATCGAGATGAGGACATTACTGCGCCGAGTAGTGAATTGACGTTGAGGGCGGAGGATAGTCTAGAAGTAAAAGAAGGGAAGCTGCGAGAAAGATCGGCGCAAGTAGTAGATATGTTTACCAAGCCGCTGATGGGAGGAACGCTGACAACGGTCGCGGCCTTCTTCCCGATGCTGTTGGTTACGGGCATTATCGGCCAGTTTTTAAAAGTTATTCCGATAGTGCTAGCGGCCACTTTATCAAGCTCGCTGTTTGTGTCTTTGGCATTTTTGCCACCGGTCGCGGTTAAGGTTTTGGCGAGAAGGAAAGTAGGGGACGAGCAGGAGAGATGGTTCGACCGGCACTTTGATAAGTTTAGAAAATGGTACGCGAATATTATTGGACGAGTACTGGAAGCAAGGAGATTTCAGTTTCTATTCATAGCTGTGTTAACAGTATTACTGGTGGTTGGGCTGAGCTTGCCTTTTACCGGTCTGCTACACACTGGATTGTTTCCAGTGACGGATATTGATTTCATGTATATAAACATTGAGAGAGAGCCGGGGACGAAGCTGGAGGAAACAAAAGCAACGGTGGAGCGGGTGGAGAATGTACTGAGGGGTGTGCCGGAGGTGAGCAGTTATATTGCAAATATTGGCAGCGGCATCAGCCTGAATTTTGGCAGCGGATCAAGCGGCGAGGAAGTAGCTTCTTTATTGGTGAACCTGGAGAAAGAAAGGGAGAAGTCGTCCACTGATCTGACAAATGAATTGAGGGAAGAGTTTAAAAATATTACCGACGCACAAATTACAATTGAAGAAATTACGGCCGGCCCACCGGTTGGGGCGCCAGTGGAAATGAGAATAATTGGGGACGATATGGATAAGCTGGACGAGCTCTCGACTCGAGTCATGGAGGAGATGAGACAAGTGGATGGTATGATCGATATTGATCGCGATCTGCGGAACAGCGCCGGTGAGTTTAACTTTATTTTAGACCAGGAAATGTTAACCGGTATGGGGCTTAATGCGGGAGACGTAGCGCAGGTTTTACGGGCAAGTGTCTTCGGAACGGAAGTGACCACATTTCTTGATCAAGACAATGAGGAAGTTAAAGTAGCGATTGAAGCTTTTGATCAGTCAGTCAATTCGATAGACGACGTGATGGCCTTGCCGATTTTGTCGGCGGCGCGGCAAAGCGCTGCCGGAGAAGCGTTGTCATTAACGTTGGGACAGATGGCCAGGGTTGATTTAGGTTCCTCTTTGGATGCAATCCGACACCGAGATGGGCATCGCACCGTAACTATTACAGCTGATGCCGGTGAAGGATACACGCCGAATGAACTGACAGTAGAGATAACTAACAGAATTAATCAAATGGGCTTACCAGAGGGGTATAGCGTTGAATTTGGCGGAGAACAACAAGAAACCGTGGAAACATTCACTCAGTTGTATCGGTCGATGGTTATCGCCATTCTCCTGATATTGCTGATTTTAATAGTTGAATTTAATTCGTTCCGGCAGACTTTCATCATCTTTTTATCGATACCGCTGGCGTTAATTGGGGTATTGTTTGGGCTACTATTATTCAATGGACAGCTGAACTTCGCGGCGTTTATAGGATTGGTAAGTTTGACGGGGATTGTGGTTAATAATGCAATTATTCTGGTTGACCGGATGAACAATATGAGAGAAAAGGGAGCGACGATAGTTGAAGCAGTGAAGGAGGCGGCTAATTCCAGGTTGCGGCCGATATTATTAACAACCATGACGACGGCGGGAGGGATTGTGCCATTAATTTGGGTGGATGAGTTCTTTCGGGACATGGCGGTGACCTTAGTGACCGGCCTGTTATTTTCAACGTTGCTCACGTTGGTTTTGATTCCGATTTTATATTACAGACAACAGACTAAGTTAGAGAGAAAGAAGAACAAGAACAAAGAGGTTACAAACATAAGGAATATTAACAAAAGGCAACTGAGCCCGGTGCCCTAGGGTAACGGGAGAAAGAGGATAGCTGAAGTCAGAAGAAAAACGTAAGATTATAGAGAGCAAGCTAGTATGTTCGAGAGCTTTGCTTGAAGGCGTTGGGTTGAGATAGTAATAAAATTATGACTACGATCAAACAGAAGATCTGGGGGTTGTGCAGGATTTCTTTAGGATGGATTTTCTTTTGGGGATTTATAGATAAACTGTGGGGATTGGGTTTTGCGACAAAGAAGAGTCAGGCTTGGATGGAGGGCGGGTCGCCGACGGCCGGATTTTTGAAGTTTGGCACGGAAGGGCCGCTGAGTGGTGTTTTTCAATCATTGGCCGGCAGCGGGGTAGTGGACTGGTTGTTTATGATGGGACTGCTCGGAATAGGGCTGGCGTTAATGCTAGGGATAATGTTGCGGGTGGCAGCTGGGAGCGGCGTTACTATGATGGCGCTGTTATATGCGTCCATGATGCCGCCAGAAAACAATCCGGTCGTGGATGAGCATGTTATTTACGCGTTATTGTTTATAATCTTTGCCTTGGTGCCAGTGGGGGAATGGTGGGGCCTGGGTCAAAGGTGGGCGCGTCTACCTTTAGTGCAGAAAAGGCCCTGGCTTAAATAGGCAGTCTAAGCAGAGAATGAGTAATATGCAGTATAAGAAGTCAATGCGGGGACTATTTGATCCGGCAGCGAAGGCGCCGTTTCGACTGAGCCGCTCGAAGATTGATATGTTTGTGCAGTGCCCCAGATGTTTTTATTTTGATCGCCGATGGGGAGTCAAGCGGCCGTCGATGCCGGGGTTTTCCTTGAATGTGGCGGTCGATGAGTTGTTAAAGAAGGAATTTGATATCCATCGGGTTAAGCGAGAACCCCATCCGTTAATGAAGAAGTATGGCATTAAGGCTGTACCGTTTGAACATGAAAAAATGGATGCCTGGCGGGATGCCCTAAGAGGTGGGGTTATTTATTTGCATCCCGGGACAAATTTGATGCTGACGGGCGGAGTGGATGATGTCTGGGTGGACGATAAAGGGGAATTGATAGTAGTGGACTACAAAGCGACCTCAACTAGGGCGGAGATCACGTTGGATGGTGAGTACAAGGAGGGATATAAGCGCCAGTTGGAATTTTATCAGTGGCTATTGCGTCGGAATGGATTTGCGGTGTCGGATACGGGTTATTTTGTTTATGTGAACGCCGACAAAGACAAACAAGCGTTTGACGCGAAGTTGGATTTTAACGTGCAGCTGATAGCGCATACCGGCAAAGATGACTGGGTAGAGAGAACGATAATTGCCGCGCATAAAGTACTAATGAGTGATCAGGCGCCTAGGGCCGGGGATGGTTGCGAGTACTGCGGATATCGTCAGGTGTTTAAAGAGATGGAAGAAAGTTTGTAAACACGGAGGGAAGTTGACTATAGCCTAGGCTTTGATATAGGATGTATGGTTTGAGAAGGGGACGGAGATTTCTTGTTCTTTGCAGAGGAGAAGGAACGATGAGTATAAAGAGTGATAAGCGAAGAAAACCGCGACGTGTCTTTTTGCCGACTGCAACAGATATCAGACAGGCATGCGCTTTAATCAGGGAAGGTTGGAGTGCGGGGGATTATCGAAGAAGAAGTGGCGGGTTGGACGTGAAAGATGGTTATTTCCTTCACTGGCTGCCACCGTTAGGGATGCCGGCATCACTCGCACAGCAAGAGAGCGATGTTGAGGATGACTAAGGGTCCTAAGTGTAAACTTAGCCCTTTTTTTTACCAAAACAGATTAACAGGGATGGGCACACGGAGCAGGGATTTGGGGTTGCGGGAAGGTGTTCGAGAGGGAATGATGGAGGGGCGAAGGAACGAAGTCACAATTTTTAGTTAGCGTCGCCGGTATAAAAGCGGAGAACCTGATAAAGTTGTTCGCTAGGGAGAGCGGGGTTAATTTAATAAATAAATTATGAAGGAGTTGACGGAAGAAGAAAGAAGAATACTGGAAGGAAAAGCGACGGAGCCGCCCTTTTCTGGCAGATACGAAAACTTCTTTGGGCCGGGGGTATATAAATGCAAACGCTGCGGGGCGGTTCTGTATCAGTCCAAGGACAAATTTGATGCGAAGTGCGGCTGGCCGGCGTTTGATGAAGAAGTGCCGGGAGCTGTTGAAAGAGTGCCGGATGCGGACGGAAAAAGAGTTGAAGCCAGGTGCGCCAATTGTGGGGCACATTTGGGTCATGTGTTTGAGGGGGAAGGAATGACGGCCAAAAACGTCCGTCATTGTGTCAATTCTTTGTCCTTAGAGTTTGAGGCGCAACCTGAAGCTAACTAAGAATGAGCGGTACGAAAACAGCCAAAATTGTGCTTGGCGGAGGATGTTTTTGGTGTACGGAAGCTGTGTTTAAGCAGCTGCCGGGCGTCGTAGGGGTGCAGCCAGGGTATGCTGGAGGAAAGACAAAGGATCCCACATATGAAGAAGTTTGTGCCGGCACGACCGGGCACGCCGAAGTAGTGGAAGTGGAATATAATCCGAAAAATATTTCGTTAGAGAAAATTTTGGAAGTATTTTTCTTGGCACATGATCCGACAACATTAAACCGGCAGGGTAATGATGTGGGAGAGCAGTATCGATCAATGATTTTGTTTATGTCAGATGAGCAACGCCAAATAGTCGAATCGTTTATCAGTAAATTGCTGAGAGCTGGATTGTATGAAGATCCAATTGTGACGGAAGTGAAACCGTTGAATGAATTTTATGCGGCTGAAGATGAACATCATAATTACTGGCGCAAACATCCTAAACAGGCATATTGCCAACTGGTGATTACGCCTAAGGTGGAAAAAATTAGGCAAAAGTTTGGGATGGGACAGGGTTAAGGCAAGTAAGAAAACAGCCGGCGCACAAATTGGCATTAATTTGGCTGGCTGGGTAAGGTAAGTGGACTTGAGCAGGGCTATGTTGAAAGCTTTAATTGTTTTAATGATGCTGGGCACAGCGTTATATATTATTTGGCCGGCGGCAGTTAATCGCTGGGAAGAAACGGCGGTGATTGAGGAGAGGCAAGCGGAGCCGGAACGGTCGGGTTTTGATAGGGCGAATGATTGGCAGGAGGAGGAAGGCCTAGAAGCCACGGCGCCAATGAATGCGATCGACTTAGGTGGGCAGGGGAACGAAGGGGGTTGGGCAATCGAGAGTGGTATTAACACAGCAGAAGAAGGCAGGGAGACCTACCTACCTACTGAGGAGTTGAAGGAGCTTGAGTCGGGTACAGGCCAGGATACCGTGGGGCCACGCGAGGGTAATGAGGCGGTATTATTAACAGTTCCTTTTGTGGCGCAAGCGCCATTAGGCGACTGGAGCCAGCCTTATCAGGACGCATGTGAAGAAGCAGCGGTGATTATGGTAGACCGGTTTCTGGGCGGAAAAAAATTAACAGCGGCAGAAATGGACAAGGAGATTTTACAGATGGCGGACTGGCAGGTGAGGAAATATGGTTCCTATCAGGATACCAATAGCGCTGAGACGTCGATGTTGGCGCAGGAATATTCTAGCCGGCCGAGCCGAGTTTTTTATGATATTAGCGCGGAGGATATAAAAAACAATTTGCGTCAGGGGCAACCGGTAATTGTATTAGTAGACGGGAGAAAATTAGGTAATCAGTTTTATACACCGCCCGGACCGGATAAGCACGCCCTGGTGATTACTGGTTTTAATAAGGATGAGTTTATAACAAATGATCCGGGGACGAGGCGGGGAGAAGGTTATCGTTACGCGACGACAAAATTGATGGGGGCGATTGCTGATTACGACGGGCGCGAGCCGGGTACCGGCGGAAAAGCAATGATAGTGATGGGGGATTAGAAAAAGCAAGGAAGAGTTGGGAGGAGAAAATATGCGCTCGTTATCGGTTTTGAGGACTGGACCTGATTAGTTTTGGCTGGACAGGGCGAATAGTCTATACTGGTATTCCAGGTGCCAGTGCTAATAACAACAAAAAAGGGGTGGCAGAAGGCCTGTTTAACGGCCTTGTTATTAGTTTTGGCGTATGCGGCCAGTCCGGTAGAGGCAGTGGAAGAAGTAGTTATATCGGTTTTTACCAGAGAAACCTGCCGACATTGCCAGGCTGAAAAAGAATTTTTACAGGAGCTGCAGAAGGAAAGGCCATCGGTGCAAGTCGAGTATTATGATTTGGCAGAGCCGACTAATGAGCAGCTCTTTAAAGACGTAAGTGATAAATATGAATTATCGAAGGGTACACCGCTAACATTAGTCAGGGACCAGTTAATAGCTGGTTTTGACACAGAGACGACGACGGGGGTGACGATCCGGGAAGCACTGAACGGCAGCGGTCGGGCAGACGCAACATTTGAGGATATTAAGGAGGGCGGGGCGACGGTTAAAGACTTAGGAATGGCGGAGGTGGTATGTGATGAAGTGGAAGGATGCTCGATAAACGAGCCGCTGCTAGTCACTGTTCCGATAGTTGGCCGAACGGTAGACGTGGGTAAATTTTCTTTAGTGGGACTGTCTTTGGTGTTGGGTTTGATTGATGGTTTCAATCCGTGTGCTATGTGGGTGCTGGTGATGTTTTTGCTGTTATTGGTGCAAATAGGAGACCGGCGGAAGATGTGGCAGTTTGCGGGCTTGTTTGTGTTAGCCCAAGCACTAATGTATTACCTGATACTGATGATTTGGTTTGCCGTGTGGGATTTCGTCGCTTTGGACCGGATTGTGACGCCGTTGATTGGCTTGCTGGCGCTGGGCAGCGGTGTCTATTTTATTTACAAATTTATAACATTTAAACCGGTATGCAGCGTGACTAGTTTTGAGCAGCAGCAAAAAGTGGAGACGCGCGCAACGGCACTGGTTAGTAAACCGATGACATTAGCAGTGGCACTTGGGGTAATCGGCTTGGCTTTGTCAGTGAATGTTTTTGAGTTTGCCTGTTCGGTGGGAATTCCACAGGCCTTTACAAAAATTATAGAGTTGAATAATTTTGGGTGGCTAAAAACGCAAGGTCTGGTTGGCGCTTACATGCTGATGTATATGCTGGATGACATTATTGTTTTTAGCTTAGCACTGTGGAGCTTCGAAAAGATTGGCCTGACACATAAGTACAGCAAGTGGACGACATTAGTGGGGGGAATATTAATGATCCTATTAGGTTTAATAATGCTCTTAATGCCAGAGTGGTTAGTGATATAGAAGGGGTGGTATAAAATAGGTATGATAGGTTGATTTTATTAATATAAGTAATTTTTTTGATATTATGTTCAATGCAAGTATTTACCGGTCTTATGATATTCGAGGCATAGTTCCGGAAGAATTAGATAAAGAAGAGTATTATCACTTAGGTCGGGCATACGCAAAATTTACGGGAGCCAAACGCGTGGTGGTGGCTCGAGATATGAGGCCCTCTGGTGATGAGTTTGAGCCAGAGTTAGTGCGGGGTTTAACGGAGGGCGGCGTAGACGTCATACGAATTGGTTTAGCGACTTCGCCGATGTTCTATTTTGCAGTGCATCATTTTAAAGCAGAGGGGGGAATGATGGTAACGGCTTCGCACAATCCTGGCCAATATAACGGATTGAAAATGACGCGGGCTGAAGCGGTGCCGATCGCTGGAGATTCTGGTTTGATGGACATCCGTGATTTGGTGGAAAAAAGAGATTGGGAAGAAAGTAAGACGATGGGAAAAGTTGAGGAGGCGAAGGTGACCGATGAGTATGTAAAAATGGTGACGGATGGTTTTTCAGCGGAGGGTTTGAAGATCGTGGTGGATGCGGGGAACGGGATGGCCGGTTATATATTACCGGCAGTATTTGCCAAATTAGGCGGTGACGTGGTGCCTTTATATTGGGAACTGGATGGTTCGTTTCCAAACCATGAGGCGGATCCCCTGAAAGAAGAAAATTTGGAGGATTTGAAAAAAGTCATGAAGCAGGAGAAGGCTGATTTAGGAGTCGCTTTTGACGGTGACGCGGATCGGGTATTTTTCGTGACGGACAAGGGTGAGACGGTGCCAGGGGATATAACGGCAGCTATTATTGCCCGGGAGGTATTAGCTGAGTCCAAAGGCGCTCCAGTTTTATATGACATCAGAGCTTCGTGGACAACGCCGGAAGTGATTAAGGAAGCCGGTGGAGAGCCGGTAATGTGGCGGGTCGGCCACTCCTTAATTAAAGCCAAGATGAGAGAGGTTGATGCCAAGTTTGCCGGTGAGGTTTCGGGCCATTTCTTTTTCACGCCCTGGTTCGCGGAGTCGGGCATGCTGGCGATGGGGCATATACTAACGGTGGTGAAGCGGGAAGGGAAGGCACTATCGGAGATCGTTAAGCCATTATTGAGGTACGCGAAGACGCCTGAGATAAATTATGACGTTGCAGATAAGGACGCAGCCATCGCCCGGATAAAAGAGAAATATAGTGATGCGATCAAAGTCTATGATTTTGACGGGATTCGTTTTGAATACAATGACTGGTGGGCAAGTGTCCGGCCGAGTAATACGGAACCGAAACTGCGTTTGAATATGGAAGCGAAGACGGCAGGATTATTAAAAGAAAAGCAGGATGAGATTGAAGGACTGATTAAGCTGAACTAACGTTCGGTACACTTATTTTAGATAAAAAGAAAAGAGCCTAGGAGAGGAGAAGAGAAAAAAGAG
>CAYJKV010000005.1:0-84664 GCA_964371255.1 uncultured Candidatus Saccharibacteria bacterium
TATAACCCTTTCGACGCATGTCTCTAATTTTCCTAAGCTCGAATTCGTCCACTCTGTTTCTCACCATTATTAAAATATAGTATAAATTTACAAAACCGTACATGGACGGGAGCGCACTAACGCGCAAAATTCCTAGCCTTGTATATAAATAAAGTTCTGAGAAGAGACTCATTATCATTTCTGTTTTCATCATAACAACTGCTAAATGGTTTTTACCTACTAAACGACGACTAATTAAGCAGTCTTTTGTAAGCCTAGATATCAATTTGTTAAAAACTGTCCCTAAGGGACCCCTTCGGAGAGAATTGGGATTTGGCCTTGCCCGCCGTAGCACTGAGCAAAGTCGAAGGACGAAGGCTTGGACATTGGGACTTAATGCTGCCTTGTTTTACTGATTCAAAATTCCTGATTACTATAATCCCATGACTACTATCTATTTCCTTCGCCACGGTCCCACCGAGGAGAATAAGGTTGAGCGTATCCAGGGGCAAACCCCCGGTACTCTCATTATCCCTGAAACAGAGCGATATCTGGCGGCTATCACTCCCCTCTTGCGCGACAAGAGCCCGCAACTATTGGTCTCGTCCGACTTGGACCGTGCTGTCAGAACCAGGCAAATGCTCAAGAATTTTTTACAGATTCCTAACCTCAAAGAAACCATTATGCCGCTGCTGCGCGAAAAGGCCATGGGTTTTTATGAAGGTATGTTGTGGAGCGAAGTGCCGGCGGATTTTCGGGAGCAACGCAACCGCCAGGATTACGACTTCCGTCGCTTTGGCGGTGAAAACGAAGAAGACGTACAGCGCCGGGTACATGAGGCTCTCCGGCAAATATCCCAGCAATACCCTAACGCTCGCATCGCTTGTGTCACTCACGCTGGCTGGTTGCGTCAATTAGTTCGTCTGGCTGATGAAGAAGGTATTTTGTCTGACGGTTGGACTAATCGCACGGCAATTTATGAAACCGGCTTGGGCCCAATCGGCCAATTGCAATACTTTCATCCCATCGACATCGAAGCCAAAGTAGACACCGAAAAGGAGGAATAAGACTCCCTATAATACTCGTAAACCCCCTTGATTACACTTGCCAAAACAGCAAAATTACGGCATTCTCTTAACCACGAATAACTAATCATCATTAGCATGAAAATCATCCCAATCAAACGCGGTAAAAAGGACAATTTCCTTAAAAACATTGGTTTTGGCCTTTTGCTATTATTAATAATTTTTTCTGTCATTGGCCTGTATAGCCAGCCGTTAGTCCAGCAGGAAGACGTCGGCCTGTCCCGCCTGGTGCAGGAGATTAATGCCGACAACATATCATCCATCGCGGTTAATCAGGAAGAACTCACCATCACCTTAAAAAATAGTGACATCAAACTGGTGGCGCAAAAGGAAGCCGGATCCTCTATTACTGAGACTTTAAAGAATCTCGGCGTCAGCGATGAACGCATTCAAACTACTAACCTGATCGTTAATAAACCATCCGGCTTTTCTTACTGGGCCGGTGCCCTGCTGCCTATTCTGCTGCCCTTCCTGCTGCTGGGTGGCTTCCTCTGGTTCATGATGCGCAGCGCTCAAAACGCCTCTAACCAGGCGTTGGGTTTTGGACAAACGCGCGCCCGGCCGGTCGAGGCTGAAAAGAAAAAACGGACTACCTTCGCCGATGTTGCCGGTAACAACGAAGCTAAAAACGAGCTGCTAGAAATAGTTGAGTTTTTGAAAAACCCGAAGAAGTTCCAAAAAATGGGCGCTCGCATTCCCAAAGGTGTCTTATTAGTTGGCCCTCCCGGTACCGGCAAAACCTTGATGGCTAGGGCAGTAGCCGGTGAAGCTAACGCTCCCTTCTTTACCATCTCCGGTTCCGAATTCGTTGAAATGTTTGTTGGTGTTGGCGCCAGCCGCGTGCGGGATATCTTCCGCCGCGTCAAACAGCATGCTCCGGCCATTTTGTTTATCGATGAGCTGGATGCGGTGGGCCGCCATCGCGGTGCCGGTTTAGGCGGTGGTCATGACGAACGTGAGCAGACGCTCAATCAAATCTTGGTGGAAATGGACGGCTTCGAACAAAACGAACAAGTCATTATTATCGCCGCTACCAACCGCCCCGACGTTTTGGATCCTGCCCTGCTCCGCCCGGGTCGTTTTGACCGCCATGTCGTCATGGAGCTGCCCGATATCAAAGAGCGGCAGGCAATTATGAACATTCACTCGAAGAACGTCCCGCTGAACAAGGCGGTTGATCTGCGCAATATTGCCGAGCGTACGCCTGGTTTTTCCGGCGCCGATCTGTCCAACCTTATCAATGAAGCGGCCATAGTCGCTGCCCGTCATAATAAAAAGACCGTGACGCAGCAGCATCTGGAAGAAAGCATCGAAAAAGTTATCCTCGGTCCCGAGAAACGCAGTAAGGTATTATCCGAGCGGGAAAAGAAAATCACTGCCTACCATGAGGCCGGCCATGCGGTCGTCACTTTCTACACGCCAGATTCTGATTCCATTCGCAAGATTTCTATTATCTCGCGCGGCCATGCCGGCGGCTACACCCTGAAACTACCCGAAGAGGACAAGCACCTTCACACCAAAACTGGCTTCCTCAGCGAACTGGCGACTCTGATGGGTGGTTATACCGCTGAGTTATGGAAATTCAAAGAGCTCACCACCGGTGCCAGTGATGACTTGCGTAAGGCCACCAACCTGGCTCGTCGGATTGTGACCGATTTTGGTATGTCGGCCTTAGGTCCCATGACATTCGGCCACAAAGAAGAGTATGTTTTTCTGGGCAAGGAACTCCACGAGGCACGCAACTACTCTGAAGAAACAGCGGCAAAAATAGATAAGCAAATCTCAACTATTCTATTAGCCGCCCAACACCAGGCCACAGAAATTCTCCAGCGTCATAATGACAAGCTCGAACTAATTGCCAAAACCCTTATCTCCCAAGAAACCATCGGTCAACATGAATTTAAGGAACTAATGACTAAAACTAAAACAACCCCTGTCTCCGACTCCAAACCAGGGACCCCGCAACCTGCCTCAGCTCATCCCGCGACCCCGCTTGACAAAGGTCCGTCCACCCAAGCATCTCCTGCCCCCTCCCCTGCCTAGCTAAAGGATTTGGAGCAGCGGGTGCTTGAGTTTAACAATGGGCTCATTACTGAAGATACATTGATGCAATCGATCGATTTGTGCATGGGAGTATTAACTCACGCGCAAAGTTACAAACTCAAGCGCGAAATTACTCACCGCCTCTGGACCTCCCTCAAGCCATTCATGTGCAGATAAAGAAAAACGGAGATAAACGAGAAATTGTTCATCTCCGTGAATAAAGTCCAAATCCAAGTAACCAAAAGTGCCAAGGTTCCGAAGATCAAATCCCCAGTGCACTGCCGGCAGACGGAGCGCCCCACTCCGGGCCGGCAATGCCGTTCCAGTAGCCGTTAAGCCGAGGAACACTACTGTGCAGGTACAGGCTCGGCACGTAGGCCGACCTGCAGCGCGAGCCCACCAGATCCAGGTTGTGGTGTTGGAGGACGTACGGAAACATGATTCCGTGAATGAGCCCGCGCCACGTCGTATAGGCGAGACGTCCGTCCTGCACGATCTTCTCCAACGAAACCGATGGCTTGGTATTGAGCCGCCCTCGTCCGTCTTCGACATCGAGCAGCAGATACGCCACCTTCGGTGTCTCAATCACCTCCGACAAGTCTTGTCGGTCGAGGTAGTTCTTGCCGGTGATGCCGTTCACTTCGATCAACGCCATGAGGCCGTCGAGGTCGAGCGTGTCCGGCTGGGGTGGAACAACGAGAAACAACTGCGGCTCATTGGGGATCAGCGCGTGCAGTCGAGCAACGTCCTTGTCTGGCAAATCAATTCCTTTATTCCGCAGAGTGTCTACCTGAAAGGCAAACAGCTCCTCTGGCGTCGGCAGGACAACTGGGGTTTGCAGAGCGCTATACTGCTCAAACGAAACGGTTGAAGTCGCAGCGGTCATGGTCAAAGCTCCTGATTGGAGGTGGAAAGAGCGAATGTACAGTAGACATATAAATACAGTAGTTAGGCCACTTATGTCAAGTACATCTCATAAAACATTGGTTTCCAATGGACACCCACGGGCTGACATCTATGGAAGCTCACGCTATGTCAGATTTGTTCATAGTTTCTCATTTATGATTTAGAATTTGGAGTTTGTTTCGGATTTCGATATTCGCCTGCCTGCCGGTAGGCAGGGATTTCGGATTTGGCCATTGGTCATTTAGTCATACCCTCCCTCTTGCCAAGAAAGTAATCTCGTGCAAAATAATAGCATTCAATCAGACCCCATCCTGATTGATTGTTAGTACCCTAACCAATCCATCCCTTCAGCGAAGCTAGGAGCGACCACCATGTCAGTTACCCCCGCTCAGGCTAACTTTTTAACCCGGCTGCGCCTTCCAGTTCCAGACAACCCCCGGGCAGCCTCACTCCTTCTGGACTTCGCCCTTCGAGGCAACAACAGCCGTGGTGAAACCGGCAAAGACCGCCGCGCTCTAATCCGTCAGTATTGGCAACGTTGGGTCGGCAAAATCGTGCAGATCATCCAGCCCGGCCATCCCTTTCGCGGCGCTTGTGGTCGGGTACAGTACCTAAAAGCCAGAACGCCTATCGAGTCCGCGATTATCATCAATACCCGTGGTGCCAGAAGACCTCTGCCGTTCACTGCTATTGTCCATCTGCCAACCACTACCGCTACTCTGCTGCTGGAAATCCATTTAACTGGCCTGAAACTTGCCCGTCATCAAGCGCTTCAGACTCGGCTGTTTGTCTAGCGGCAATAACCAAAACATTTCCTCATCAGAGCCCCCGCTCTGATTTTTTATTATTTCGCCAAAATAAGCGCGCTCCGCGTAGCGGAGCCGCGCACTTTGAGTGAAATAATAACCCTGCCTACCGGCACAGGCAGGCCCGTAACAACATTGCCGTCCTTATTTAATTAGTGCTTGTCTTTTTTCAAAAAACATATTTAATCCTAGCGCCAGGCTTGCCTACCGGCAGGCAGGCGCAGGCCGAATAGGCCTACCCCTCTGTGGACGCAGCCTGGCGCCGTGACTTACCTCGCAATGTTTGTTACTGGGGTAGGTAATCGCCCAAATGAATTAAACCGCCACAGGTGGTTAATGAATTTTGTGCGAAACGATAAATTTTCTTTAACTCTTTACTCGCTTACCTTACACGTGCGTGATCAAAATATACGCCCATTCTGTAAACCACACCTAACACTTTATACGTTTAAATTGTAAACTATGGTTTACACTTTATACGTTTAAATTGTAAACTAGCATCAATGACCTATATTTCCCGCAGTATTGAGGGTAACATCCAAGAAAGTCTTAAGAATCGTAAGATCCTTTTTCTTCTCGGTGCGCGTCAGGTCGGAAAAACAACCTTAATTGAGCACCTACTTCAAACCACTCATGGTGAGTTATTAAATATGGACGTCCAGCTCGACGAAGCGCGTTTCAAAGACGCCTCTCACCTTGAACCGATCCAGGGAATACGTGCTCTGACTTCCAGTCAAATCCTAGTTATTGACGAGGCACAACGCGTACCGAATATAGGGCGCATTGTAAAAGGGTGGTATGACGCTCACGTTCCCGTAAAGATTGTTCTTTTGGGATCATCAAGCGCCTCACTTATCGATATAGCCGCCTCTGAGCTGGTCGGAAGAAACGAAAAATTGTGGTTAACACCCCTTCTCTTTGAAGAAATCCTCTCCAAGCAGAGCTGGTTTTCTAAAAAAAGTCACACTCCGCAGCAACTGCAACAAAGTTTTAGTAAAACCATTCGGCCGCTACTGATGCAACGGTTGGTCTATGGCAGCTATCCTGAAGCTTATCTTACCAAAGATCCACATGCCTATCTTAAAAATCTAGTTGATGACTACCTGCTTAAAGACATCTTCACTAAATCCATTGTTCGATCCCCCGACGACGTTCGTCGCCTGCTTTTAGAACTAACTCAGGAAATTGGCCATACCGTTTCCATTATGCAATTAGCTACGCGCCTTCATCTCTCGCGCCAAACCGTCCAGCGATATCTCGACTTGCTTGAAGGTATTTTTGTGATCTTCAAAATTCCTGCCTATTACACCGACACAGCTAGCGAAGTAGCAAAAAGCTATAAATACTATTTTTGGGACACTGGTGTCAAAAACGCTCTCCAAAAAGAATGGACCATTTCCGTCAAGCGCAGCGACATTAATATCCTATGGGAAAATTGGGTGATCGCAGAAATCATGAAAATAAGTTATACCTACCAGCGCCATGAAGAAATTTATTTCTGGCGCTCGCGCCACGAAAGCAATGTCGAATTAGTTGTTAAACAAGGCAAGCAGATTCATCCCTTCAATATTTCTTATCATCCCCACGCTGCCAAACCCAGCCGCGCCTTTACTAATACTTACGGCGTCGAACCTAAAATCATCCACCCCGACAATTTTTTAGAATACCTGTTGTAGGCATTAGCCATCCCCAACCGCTTTAAACGCACAATTAATCATGCCCCCATTAGTTTGTCACGAAACTCAGTATTGTTATGATACGCGACCGGTTAATGCATCCAATACCGCAGGCAATTTCGTCACTTCGTCATTGCCGCCCATGTGTCCCTTTTTATGCTCTTTAATAATCGTGATCCCTTTTCCAAAACTACTGGTAAACAATTCAATATTCTCCCCCATCGGCACCCACGGATCGTTGTCTGAAAATATCGCCGTTACGTTACTGGTCGCCTCCCTAACTCTAGACCAATCAATTGGTGTCTCTATCCATGGCCGCAAGATATTTTCTTCCTCCTCGCCCTCCAGCGGCCGCAACTTCAGGAATCCGGCGACTAACACAATCCCGCCAACCCTTTTATCTTCTAGTGAAGCTAAATAACGCAAAATCGTCTGGCACCCCATACTGTGTCCGATCAAGCAAGTATGCTCATCCGGCTCCCCAACTACTTCTGCCAATTTAGATACCCACGCTTCAATCTTCGGCTCCTCTGATTCCGGCATGCTCGGCACCTGGACCTCCCAATCATTTTTCTCCAACTCTCCCTTCAGCCACGGAAACCACCCCTCCTCCGGATAGCCGTCCCAGCCGTGGATTATAAAAGCTTTGTTTTTCATCGTGGGCCCGGGAGGATTCGAACCGCCGACCGCATGATTATAAGTCATGTGCTCTGCCGCTGAGCTACGGGCCCCTCTGTGTCTCTATTTATTGCACCAAAATACAATTTTGGCTATAGTTCGTTGCGAGGGAAGATCTTTAAATCCTTAGAGGGCTCCCGTTGCTTCGCAGCACAAGCGAGCAAGCCTAGTCAGCTTCAGGCCCAACCCTGTAGATATTATGTCTGGGCTGCACTGGGCAGAGTGCGGAGTTAATGAGTTGTTTGAAAATTATATCAATGAAAATTATTTGAAAATTGTATTTTGTAAATTGTAAATTTGTATCAAGCGCGTGTAGCTCAGTGGTTAGAGCGTCACATTGACATTGTGAAGGCCGGTGGTTCGATCCCACCCTCGCGCACATTAAGCTGAAAGGCCTTATCTTCTCTATTGCCAAATACCTCTCCCTGTATTAGGTTAAGACATTATCCGTTCTTTGAGCGTCACAGCAATATCTCCTGGTCGAAGCACGTAACGCCAAAATGCCCAAACAGAAAATTGCTTCCACCTCCACAGTCGTTAACTCTCTGTTTGGGCATTTTTTTATAGCAAGATATAGTAGAAACAAATTCTTATGGATCAAACAATCACTATTCCCGAGCAGCATATCGCGCAGCGCCTCGATGTCTTTTGTAAAAACCGCTTCCCTCTTCATTCTCGTGCGTCCTTGCAAAAACTTATTAAAGACGGCGCTATCACCGTCAACAGCCGCACTGTTAAACCAGGTTATATATTGCGCCTCAACGATATCGTTTCGGTTAATCTTGCCCAATCTGTCCCCGCAGAGTTGACCCCGGCCGAGCCTCCTGTCATCCCCATAATTTTCGAAGATCAGCACATTGTGGTCATTAATAAACCTGCCGGCCTCTTGGTCCACACCGAGGCCCTGCATGAGCCATCCGTGGCTGCCTGGTTTTCCCATCGTTATCCTAATTCATCTGTCGGTGAAGACAGTTATCGCCCTGGCATCGTTCATCGCCTGGATCGTGATACTAGCGGCGTCATGGTCTTAGCTAAGTCCCCCCTGGCCTTCCAGCAGCTCAAACAGCAATTCAAGAAACACTTCGCTAAAAAAGAATACCTTGCCTTGGTCTTTGGTAAACCGGGTGGCGACGACGGGCGAATAAACCAGGCGATTATCCGCAGCCTGCGTAACCCCTCTCGCCGCACTATTGTTCCCAAAACTAAAGCATCCTTGCTTGCTGGTAAAATGGCCATCACCGAATGGCGCATTGAGAAGGTTCTGAGCAATAATTTTACCTTACTTCGGGTCTACCCCTTAACCGGTCGTACTCATCAAATCAGGGTTCATCTTCATTTTATTGGTCACCCCATAGTTGGTGACCATTTATATACATTCAAGCGGCAGCACTCGCCCGTCGGGGTTAAGCGGCAAATGCTGCATGCTGAGAAATTAACAATCAAATTACTCTCCGGTGTCAGAAAAACTTATCTTGCCCCCTTGCCCGATGACTTCACGGCGGTACTTGCTGGTATTAGTCCAAAATCCGACACTCCAATATCAGGGCATTGATCAAATAGTTGTATACGTTCTAGTACACTTTAAGAAATTTATGCCATACCTGGTACTAACAGAACAGTTATTAAGCCAGGGATACCAGCGCGTTGAACGTGACGATCGCCTACTGGATATTTTACCCGCTCATACCCGCGAAAAAGGCATAGAGCTGTGGGAAAAAAATGAGGCAGATCAAGTTATTATCCTCCGTTTTTCTCTGCCCCCTGATACCAAAAAAATCACGGCCCATTCTATCCCACACTCTCGCTTAACCAAATCATTGCAAAACAATACCCCCTTGTTATTAGAAGAATTTCAGCTGTCCCAACCCCTTCTTTCGCTCGATAATATTCACAATATAAATATCCAACGGCATTAAGTCGTGTGATTAACTATTAACCACGAATTCAATTACCGCGTAAGCCAACCAAAAAGCCAGCAATGCATAACCTTCCGAAACCGTAATAACGCGTCCTGAATGCATAAATTTCAGCAGCACCAGTGAAGCGACTACCATGAAAGCGCCGGAGATATAAACGATGATGACAGGAAAAGAGAAAGGACTTATAAAGGCCAAGATACCAACCACAATGGTCGCGTCCGCCAGCACGGTTCCTAATATATCGCCGATTGCCAATCCGTCATCTTTGCTCTTGATCGATTTCAGAGAATAAAATAATTCGGGCATGGTTGTTCCTAAACTGACGACCAGCATACCAATCAGAATTGGGGATATGTTTAGGAACTGGGCTAAGGCCGTGGCTGAACTGACGGTGAAGTTTGCCCCTAACAATAAAATCACCATCGCCAGTAATAATAAAAACATATTTTTATATTTGTCTTTTTTCTCGCGCTTAGGAGTGATAGTCTCGACGCTGTTTTTAAACACCATGTAATAAAAAATCGCTCCGGCTACGACCAGAAAAGCGCCCTCCACTCGCGAATAATAACCATTTAATCCAAAAATAATCGGCAAAACCAGGAATAACGGGTAAAGACTCGCATTCTTTAAAACCTTGCTTTCGATGTGCAGACCCCGTCTGGCATTAATAACTAATATCGCAAAAATCAGCGACAAATCGGCCACGTTAGATCCGAACAAAGTTGCCAAACCAAACTCCGGTATTCCCTCCACCGCTGAATTGATTGATATCAGGGCTTCCGGCAGGATAGAAATAAATGCGACTACTATAAAACCGACAATGTATTTTGATAAATTATAACTTGCAGCCAATTTAGCTGAATATCTTGTGGCTAAAGTTGCCCCCTTAACCACGAGCAACAATGAGAAAACAAAAGTGAAAAGGTGTTCAATCATACTACTTTACAAAGTCCCAAAGACAGCCTTAGTCAGCCCTGACAACGGTTATAATTTTTCTATCTCCTTTAAGTCTTTGTCCGGCAGATATAAGATCATTAAGCCTAACACTATTCCCAGCAAGGCTGTCCAGGCATGGCCGCCGTTAAATAGCCAAAGATCCAAAGCGTCCAATACATACCATATCCCCCGCCAAACCAAGACTAACCCAATTACTATACCAATATTTTTCGTCAAATATCTTATTGTCATGTCCTTTGTTTATATATTCATAATCTAACGCCGTTAGGTATCAATATAACCAAAACTAATTATAAATGACATTCCTGTTTGTTGTTCGTACTGCCGTTTACACTATCGTTCGCTGTTACGGTGCCCGGGGCGGGACTAGGTCGCTAATGCAGCGACCGCCCGCCGTGTTGGCGGGCGAACCGATACCTGAACATTAGTGTAAAGGGTTAAACGATTCTTAAACTTTTTATTAGCAGAAAACACTCTCCTCCCCTGAAGTAACAATCGGCCAAGGCAAACAGATATTGGAGAAGGTTCGAATGTCTTATAAAAAAAGCCCAACCGAACAAAGCCAGTTGAGCCGAAAAGAAAACTAGAGTCCAGCTTTCTTCACTAAAGTTGACCACTTCTTGAATCGCTCTATGTAAGTTGGCGAGCTGGCACATAGGCCTTCCTTGCTTCCAGCATCCGCGTCCCTTCTGCTCGGAATCCTTCTTAACTTTGCAGCTAGTGCCCGGAACTGTTCAAGAAGCGTTTCGTCACTAAATACCCTCCGGCTGCTTGACAATCCCGCCGCCTCCAGCACCTTAGGCCAACTGCCACCGAAACGACCCGCCATCGTTGACGGATGGCGAGACAACTCTCCAGCCTCATAAGCCTCAATAGCCTCTTCCACGGTTGGGGAAGAATCAAGTCTAACCGCTAACCTTCTCACTTCATCAATAATACCCCCTTTTGAAGTCTCGGTAATCACGCCAGCATATTTCAGTGCCGCAGACGTAGATCCAAATTGCTTTGGACTGCGTATGACTGACGCGCTGACACAGCGTCCAGATGCCGCCGCCTCATCAATATCTGCCACAGTCAGACTTCTGCCCAACTCCTCATGCAGTTGTTTCAGCTGCTGTACTATTTCCTCGTTGGAATAATAGCCCACACGATTCACGTGTAAGCCAGCAGCTTTTAACAGAGCTTCATAGGAACCAAAGCGACTTCTCACCGTGCGTGAGCTAGCACATTCGGAACAGCTATCAAACTCCCTACGTTTTGGAGCTCTGCCCAATTGTGCTGCCAACAACTTCACCTGGTCAATTAACTCATCATTAATACACCCCATCTTGTTCGGACTAGTAAGACCGGCAGCCTTTAATGCTGCTATCCGTGAACCAAAGTGTGCTACATAGGTGACGAAATGGGGACACTCCCCTGCCCTGGAAGCACGAGCCCATTCCGACACAGTCGGAACATGTCCCAATCGATCAATTAAAGCCTGCAGCCGCAAAATCAGATCAGCCTTGGTATAGTCAGGTTTGCCAGTCTCATCCAGACTGGCAGCCCTAAGAGCAGCTTGCCAACTTCCAAACACTCTCTTGTAAGTGCCGGTGCTAGCAAACTTCATCCCAAAACTATCTCTTCGCTTAGCCACACTGGCTGCTTTGATCTCCTCGTCCTTAGGTGTCCTTTCTTTTTCAAGAGCCAACTCCTGCAACTGACGAATCAAGTCAGCTTTTGTATAGCCAACCATTCGGCCAACCGCCAAGCCGGCCGCTCGCAAGGCCGCGTTAAAGGAGCCGAAAAATTCCACAAAGGTCTTCTCTGATGCGCATTTCCCCATCAGACTGTATTTTGCTACATCCCTACATCCTGGTACACGACGTAACTCTGCAGTTAGCTTACGCAATTGCTGGACAAGAACCTCTCTGGTATATCCCGTCCTAATCGCTCCTAAAACGTCCAAGATACGAAGTGCTACCTTCGTGAAATCCACTTTACCGATATCCACTTCGATAGCATTTTCGCCAACTCCTCCACCGTCTCGATCAATCACTCTCTGCCACAGACCATGAACCATTTTCAAACGCTCACAGTTTGCGACAAAGTCCAGCACCACAACCTTGCGTTTGTTAGTCTCCTTTCTTAAACCTCGTCCCAACTGCTGCATAAACACCGTCTCGGAGGCAGTTGATCGCAGAAAAACAATAAGGTTCGCTTCCGGCACATCAATGCCTTCGTTAAACTTATCGACAGTCAACACCACCGAGGAGCAACCATCGCGGAAAGATTGTAGTCGTCTCAACTGCTCCGATCGAGACAACTTAGAATGGATAGACAAAGCACCAGGCATCAGATTAGCCATACGTTGGCAATGGTCAATACTTCGACAGAAGACCATCACCCGTGGCCTACTGATTTCACGCATCTGACCTTGCACAATCCTGACAATCTCTTCGTCCCGTTTCGGTACAAACAAAGTTCGGTTCAGTTCTTTCACCGACAACTTGCCGATAGTCGTTTCCAGTACCGATAAGTCAGTCAACTCATCGGTTACCACTCGATAGTCAACCCTGGTTAACAACCGTTGCGCTAGAGCATCCTCCAACGGCAAATTGAACACTTCTGAACCATAGATACTACGGATATCCTGAAAATCCATACGATCAGGGGTAGCCGTAACACCCAACATGAAACGAGGCTGAAAGTACTCCAATGTCGGCTTATACGTCGCCGCATGACTGTGGTGACTTTCATCAACCACTACATACGAAAACGTATCCGGTGCAAACATAGCTCGGTACTCATACATGGTTTGCAGTGAGGCAAACACCATTTTCGCCTCGAAGATCCGCTTTTTGTCAGACCCGTGGCAAAACGCAAACCAGCCATCACGATCCTGCCAACCAAGCACATTCGCAAAGGTCTGTTGCGCTTGCGCTAGAATGTCATTTTGATGACACAAGTACAAGATGCGAGACTTGGCATGATTTCTGATCCAGCGCTGAACATCAAACGCTGTCGTGATTGTCTTGCCAAGACCACTTGCCATGACAACCAACGCCTTTCTTCGACCCCGACGCCGAGCCTGAGTCAAAGCGTTTAAACAGTCTGTTTGGTAGCTATATGGCTCTATCAAGAGGATTCCCCTTATTTACAAGGTACAAGGCTATACGAAATATATAGCCGCCGCATTATGACAAAATATAGACAATTTAGCAATAGTGGCGTTGCTATTATCATACTGCCCCACCCCACCACTCACTCCTTCTTAAAACTCACAACAGCTTAATATTACTCTTCGACAAGCTCAAGGTTTTGCTGCGCCCACATGACATTTAACAGTCTGAAAACCATGAGCTTGTCAAAGGGGCAAAAAGCTACAAGTTCTAGTTTATGAAAATGGCCGAGGAACTATATAGAGAAATTAGAACCGAAGATAACGTGTCAGTATCCGAAATAAGCCAATATTTCTGTCTTCGCTCGTTCCGTTTTGGTGCCCGGGGCGGGACTCGAACCCGCAAGCCTTTTGGGCACAACATTTTAAGTGTTGCGCGTATACCGATTCCGCCACCCGGGCTAATTTATTAAAGTACCATAATTCGAATTTATTATTTTGTCATTTGAGTTTTTAAACTCGAGGCCATGGCCGGAATCGAACCGGCGTATAAAGGTTTTGCAGACCTATGCCTTGCCACTTGGCTACATGGCCAAACTATTTCACTCCGCCCTGCCTACATTCATACCAAACAAATAGCCGCCTGAAAAGCGGCTATCATTTTATCAAAATTGAATCGGAGCTTACTTAGCCTCGCTTTTATCCGTACTTTCCGCTTTTCCAGTTTCTTGAGCCTCGTCTGTCTTCTCCCCTTCTGTGCTGACTTCCTTCTGCTCTTCCTTCGCTTCCGCAGCTGCTTTCTCTGCCGCAATCTTTTTCCTTTCTTCCTTGGCCTGCGCTTCGGCTTCTCGCTTAACCTTGTCCTCTGCTAATCGTTTCTTTTCACCCTCTTCCTTAATCAAGCGCTGCATGGACTTTACGTCTTCCGCAAATCGGCGTCGTCCCATTTGTCTTAGATACAATAGCTTCGCCCGTCTAACCTTTTGTCTCTTCACAATAACAATATTCTGGATCAAAGGACTGTACAGCGGGAAAACTCTTTCTACTCCAAAACCACCCGTCTCGCGGCGCACGGTAAATGTAGTCGATGGCCCGCTGCCGCGTATTCCCAACACCGTTCCCTCAAAGGCTTGTAGTCGCGACTTTTCGCCTTCCTGCACCTTTGTTTCTACTCTGACAATATCGCCAGCTTTAAGAACCGGCCGTTCTACGCCGACGATCTGCTTCTTTTCAAAATATCTTAATAAATCCATAGCTAACTCTCGCTTTGTAGTAATTAAAATCTACACTAAAGGGTAAACAACATAATAATCACTAAGCTATTATAAGTCAATATTATTGACCTATATTCACAGCCTGCCCGGTTTTTCCCATTCGTATCTCGATTATTTAGGGCAGAAACACCACTGTCATCTCTTGAGCTCTCACGCCATGTGCCAGCGCTTCCTGTCGGCTTGGTTTCCATATATCAACCACATACTTATTATTAAACCTCTCATTCATACGGTCCTGAACAACGTAGACCTTACCATCAAGTTTAACTTTGCTCCCCAGTGGCAAAAAGTTTGCCGCCATGATTCCTGGACCAACTATCGCGCCGCTAGCCGTTATAAACGGATTACCGTCTGTCTGATCAACCGTTGAGGAATAAGCTGTCACCAGCACCCTGACTGCACTGCCTTCGGCTAAAGAGGATCTTACTTGGAAAGGTTCAGCCCGTAAGACCCGCTCAAATGTTCTGGCCTGCGGCCACTCATCAATACCTACAACCGCCATCCCCTCCAGTGCTGGGTCGCGTTGAAACTCCAGGCTTGAGCCTGATATCCCAAGTTTAGTATTAAAAGCCAGCGTTTGTGCCGGGAATATGCTCACACCAGCAAAGATCAGTAAGATAGTTAACTCTAATCCGTCCAAAAACCTTGCTCCTGCCTTATGGAGAAGTTGACCCCCCTTTGTTTGGGTCAGGGAGTTAGTCATATTTATTTATAAAAAGCTTGATTGTTGCGAATCAAGCTCACCTTTTATATTATCATATTTATGTCCACTAGTCAATGACGTATGAACAACAATAGTGCACACATCAATCTATCCACGTTCCTTCGACTAATTATTGTTCTCACTCTCAATCTTATAGGTCGCCAAGCAAAATGCCTTAATACACTTCGACCCGAACATGTCCTAATCCCCCGCTTATACCAATGGCCTGTTTAGTCGCGATCGTTAAGTCGGCCACACGGTTTCCGTATTTGCTTTGGTAAAAGCCGCCTGTATCCGTGATCAACACATCTACCGACTGCCCAGAGTTAATATTAGTAACTTTGGCCCTATAACCAACTAAGTGTTTTTTATCGGCGCCGATAGCCATAGTGAGGGCATGGTCGTTCAATGGTTGCCCATTAGCCATGATTCTAAGCGGGTTACAGCCTAAACAGCCGGCCCGGCTATAATAACTGGCTTCACCTTGCAGCACCACAGGAGCGCCCCCGCGAGGCAATACCCGCTCCGTCACATATGATTCGTTATCGGCCGATGCCAGTTTCCTAGAGGTCCAATCACCTTTCTTTGTTTCCACCATGGAATTTGCCGTTACCGATCCAGCCGTTCTTTGGGTATATTCCGGTTCACGCACCACCTCCGCGCCATCCTGCCAATCCTCGCTATGCAAGAGCTGCACTTGTGCCACCAGCTTTTTAGCCGGGGCTTGAGTGTAATCTACTTCAAAAGCCAGCCCGACCTGCGGTACTAACGAATAAGCCAGCACTGCAGCCATTAAGGTTATTAAGTTTATTCTTTCTGCGATGGATTTTCTTGTTTTGTGTTTGTTTCCTAAAATGCATATCGCTGCCAATAATAAGGCCATAAAAGCATTTAAGGATTAACACAGTAAGGTTTTCCCAAAGGGACCCTGGTGGGAGCGAATATGGCATTTCGCCTATTTCGCTAAAACTGTCCTGGGCTGCCTATAACTCATTAATTGGCTGTTTGGGGCTTAGGGGCCCGCCCAGCCACCCCTAAATGGGGTTAATGAGGGCAACAAAAAAGCCTGATAGAACTATTCCTATCAGGCAAAACAGAGCATAATACCATAACCACATAATATGTCAAGACACGTTTTCTGGCCCTCGTCAAACCCTGGAAACGCGAAAAAACGACCTGAATTTCGCTGAAGACATCACTCTCTTGTTACTAATGCCTAACTGTCAGCTGGATTATTGACCTCGATAAAATCAAAAGCTAGAGATACAATCAAAAATCATTCTTCATCCTCATCCGCTCGTGATATAATATAACCAATGATCAAACATTATCTTTCTATACTTGGTATCAGTTTACTGATTGGTGTGTCTTCTTCGACGGCTCAGGCGCAAACACCTAGCCAAGCACTTCTCTCCTCCCCTACTGCCGAGTCGAATAGTGTCACCGCAGATTCAGCTATTGAAGAGCTATCAGACTCAGATCTTTCCGTCGATCTGGCCGCTGAAGCCCTGCCCACCCAAAATCAATTTACTTACCGCTGGGAGAACATGCGCAACAGTGTCCTTCGTTTCTTTACGCTGAAAGCGGAAAATAAAGTCGAACTCTACGAGCGTCATTTGCATACCCTGGATCGCAAACTGGCTGCCTGCGCAGAAATTGGCGATGAGCAATGTACGGAGGCGATAGAAGCCCGTATTGAGTCACTCACCGCGCGTGCCACAAACTACTTGGAACGTCGCGAGGAACTTCGGGACAAACTGCAGGATAAATTCCAGGCCTGGCGCCAGCATCGCGAAGCCATGATCACTGAACGCCAACAGCGGGTCGCTGAACTTAAAGACAAACGCGAAGAATTAGTCGCTGCTCGTCAGGCAGTTACGGAACAAGCCCGTCAAAACCGAGCTGCTCGGCAAGAGGAGATAAAGACCAACATACAGGAACAGCGCGAACTGATTGAACAAAATATTGATCAGCGTCAAGAGATCCGTCAGGAGATCCGACAAGACGCCCAAGAACAAAAACAGCTTAATCTTGAACAGCGGCGCGAAAATCAGGAGCAGCTAATTGAGATGCGAAGCCAAAACGTTAAAGACAAATTGGATAACACCCGCGCTAAAGTCGAGGCTCGCCAGGAAGCTGCTGCCACTCTCGACGCTGAATAACAACTACCCCTGTTTCATTCCGCTCTTTTTCTTCCTGCTTACCCACCACTCATCGTTCTTGTCCGCAAACCACCAGTGATCAGAATCTGTTTTTAGGATGCGTAAAGCCAGCCGCTTGGCTGGTTTTGTTATCAGACGTTTAACTGCTGATGGAATCCATGTCTTGGCCCTGGCGTTTCCAGTATCCGCCTGTTCTTTCAAGGATAATATCCAGTCAAGATTATCTGCATCCTTAGCCAGCCTGGCCTCCTTGGTCCGCCGTTCCTTATATTCCCGGATTATTTCTAGAATATCCTGTCCAAATGGTAAAGTTGCCGCCAAATCTTCCACCGCCTTTTGCTCATCTGCCTGTGCGTACTTCTGATGCACATAATTCAAGTCTGATGTCCTGGCTTCTGCCAGGTCATGAAAGAGACACATTTTCAATACCTTCTCCATATTTACCCCCTTTTCCATTTGTGCCAGCGCGTAGCCGATAAACACATCACGACAAATATGTTCCGCCACAGACTGCTTACCGCTGCCCAGAAAATAAAAGCCGCTGCGCGGCGTTTCCGCCAATATCCCAACCTCAAACAGAAAATCCACTATTTGTGCCGTGTCTTTAGACATCTAGTCAGCTTAGGGATTTTCTCGAAATAAAAAAAGCCCTAGCGTTTATGCTAGGGATTTATCGCGATTTTATCCTTCTTACGGTCTCGCCAGAACCAGATATAAATCCCGTAAATCCAATTCATTGTATAAGCAATGTTTAGGAGAAATACTCCCCACTGGTCATTCAGATAAGATGTAATAAACCAAAAAGGAGCACTCACCAACCCAATCACAAATCCCCACTTATTTTTCCGTGCCACCAAGAAAATAGCCGTCACACCGGTCACGGTTATCATTATTTGGCTGATTAAATCGAGCGTCATCATCATTCCTTAAATAAATATTACCACTGCTTCTCTACCTTCCGCCAAATCGCCTCAGGTCTCTGGCCAGCAACCACTCTACCGGCGCATAATCATCGGTAAAAATTACCGTATTCTCACTCGGTTCTTCTAATCCTTCAATTAATTGCGCGGGCAATGACGATAGTATACTGCCAGGCATTAAATTTTCCGGTTCCGCTATCTCCACCCGCTTGCTAGTCTTAAACCCCACAGCCGCGATGTTTTGAATGTCTTTCGTATCCGGATCTACCGCCGCAAAAAAATAACTGTTCGGCCATACCTTACGCCAGGTCGCAATTTGCGCCGTCGCGTAGGTTGTCTCTTCTACACCTACATTACCAATCAAATTAGCCACCATAACGCCATTAGCGCTGGTTTTATCTCGCGCTAACTGTAGAAACTCAAAGGTTGCTAAATGCGGAGGCACATTCCATCCTCGATACGCGTCCAGGTAAATTAAGTCGTATTCACCCGGCGATTTATGCAAATACCTCCGGCCGTCCTCAATGACTACCCTTAAACGCTCACTATCTGGCACTTGAAAATAACGCCTTGCTAAACCAAATAACCTCGGCTCGATTTCCGCCACGTCGACTCTAACAGCCGGATCATTTTCTAATAACATCTTAGGCACTATCATCGCTCCCCCGCCGATTACCAGCGCCTTGTTCAATTCCGGCCTGGTCAATTTATATAATTCAAAATACTTGTTAAACCCAAACGCCGTTTCCCCGTCCGGCAACAAAATAGCGCTTTCCGCCGTCGCGTCCTGCCAAAGTATACGGGCTAGCCTGCCTTCATAGATCGTATCGGTTATCGTTATCCGGTCATACAAACCATCTATCATATAAACTACCTTATCCGACCATCTTCCCTGTTGTATTACCCACAAAGACATGCCGACCATTACAGCCATTACCACAAAATTAGTCGTCCTTTTCCTACTGCTAAACAATCTTTGGCTATTACCGAGCAGCCCTATACCAAGTAGCAACAAAGCCACCCCGGTGACAATTAGTCTGAGGCCATAATGTGGGATTAGGTAAAATCCAGTTAAGAAGGTGCCGACAATACTGCCTGCCGTCCCCCAAAAAAATATACTACCGGCCACCGTCCCGGCCCCCTCCTCGGGCTGTGATTTATGCTGCAAAGCCACCGCGTATGGTGATACCATACCCAGCAATAACGCTGGGCCAAAAAACAGCAGCACGCTAAATACTGGCGGGCCGCTTACCATTGAGAAAAAATTCACGCTCATAGGCAAGAGGAAGGCTAGTAACAGTTGCAGCGCCAGCACACTCAAACCACTCAGAATAATTATATTAAACAGATATTCCTCTTTAGTGTACTTATCCGCTATCCGTCCCCCTAAATAATAACCGACACTCAGTGCGGCTAAAACCACACCAATCACACTCGAGACAGTAAATATGGTCGTGCCAAAAAACGGTGCCAGGATTCTAGTTGCCACCACTTCGACTACGAGTACGCAGCCGCCCGTCAAAAAAACCACTGCTTTGAGCTTATTGTTCTTCACCCAGTTAATTAGCATATCTCATGATTATGCGGTAGTAGCCAAGTACAGCGCAATCCTACCGTACTGATCTGTTAAGCTGTTCATTACATCCTTAAAAAGGATTATGCTTAACATAAATTATCTCTTTTACTCATTATGACTATCAAACGGCTCCCTATTCTGCTGTCCTTGTTGGCATTCTCCGTGATTGTTATGGTGGCTTTAGCCTCGTCGCCACAATCCGGCGTTATCTTATCTGCTAGTATCCCGCGCGAATATTCCGTCCCCAAGTGGCAATGCGACGTCATCTGCAAATGTTCCGCCCCAAGCATGATGTCCGAAATCTTCTATGAGGTAATTGGCACCACCTCTGGACAGGAAGTAGTTTGTGCTTTGACTGATCCCGCTCCTAACTCCAGCAACCCGGGTAATTATGGCATTCGCAATAGTAGTAACTGTAACACCGAATGCCAAGCAGCATATCCCAACCGCAACGATGTAAGAGGGGCTTCCATCGTCAGCAGCCGGCAGGCTTGTCACAGAATTGGCGAATGTCTTGTGCCCACTCTGATTAAATCAAGTTCACAACAAATCCGACCCGCCGAAAATCCGTCTTTGCCGATAAGTCTTTCATCCAGCTAATACATTCCTTTTAGTCCAAACCAGGCCTACTCTGGCACTGATTAATTAACAGACCATCCATACGCCAGCGGCGCGATTACTTTATTTATTATGAGTCAGTTCTGGGTTTTACTAGCAAACTGATGTCGCCTGGTGGCGTCGGAGCAGTGAAGCGATAAGGGAAGGGGTACCTACCCTCCTTCATATAATGAGCTCCTTCGTAAAACCGCATTCGAAGCTTTTAGCAGACTACTACAGCTAATTTTTAATTAGCTAATTTTGGTACAAGAATTGCTAAAATGCACGATTTTAGCCTCTGCAAGGCTGCACTTGACTATTTATCAAAAAAAGAGTATCATATAAAGTCAGTTTTGACCATTCTTTGACAACCTATACCTCCCACTGAAAGGGGTTCACCGTGTCCACAATTCAGAGCATTCTGTCAGTGGTCGCTGGTCTGCTGTTCTTGGCTGGGTTCGTTCCCTACATTATCGCCATCGTTCGTGGCGAAACGAAACCTGCCAAAGCGTCCTGGGTCATTTGGGCATCACTCGACACCATCACACTCGTCGGTATGTATGTCTCTAACGCCATGAATGGACAAATCATCGGTGCAATGCTCGGTGCCTGGGTTGTGGTTGCACTGGCCATTAGGTACGGAAAGCCTGGATGGACAAAGCTGGACGCGTTCTGCTTGGTTGGAGCCGTTGTTGGCATCGTTCTCTGGCAAACGTTCAGTAACCCTGTTCTGGCAATCCTGACGAGCCAATGCGTCGTATTTATCGGTTCGATCCCAACGTTCGTGTCAGCTTGGCATGATCCCAGCAAGGAGGATCGGACTGCCTGGACGATCTTTTGGCTGTCCTGTGTGGCTGCTGTGATTGCGATTCATTCGTGGACTCTACAAGACGCAGCCCAGCCTGTCACTTTCTTCACGATTGAGACAGTGATGATGTATCTTCTGTACTTACGGTCTAGAGCTTCAAAGCTTCCTGAGAAGAGTGAGCCTATAAGTCCCAATTATGAATGAGTCGAGAACCGAACACCCCTACAAAGGAGAGTAAGATGACTCTACGTGTCGTCGGGTGGGGATGTCAGGCAGGCGAGATGTGTGAGCTCTGTTTCGAAAACAGAGCGACCGTCTACGTCACGGACACACAAGACAAAGGCATGGATTTGATTCCTGCCTGCAACTCCTGTGTGCCTCCTGGCTCTTGCCCAGACCCCATCGCTGATGTCTTCGCCCGAGTTCTGGAAAAAGCTTCCGCCAACCAGTAACAAAAGCGTCGATGTCAGACACCCCTAGTAGCTTACGAGCGAACGGGGTTTTCTTTACTCAAATTCCAAATAAATAGGGTCAGGTAAATGGGTAAATGAAGTTCAGCCAACGTTTCTGCAATTTGCCGAACTTGCAGGCTTTGCCTGCAAACTGAGACCACTGTGTGGTGAAGGAGTAGAAAAATCACGAAGTGGTGGAATGCAGGCGTCAGGTACTTTTATTCATTAGTCCCACTTCGCTTCCGCCAGTTAGCGGATGGTGGAGCTTCGCGGGACCCTTCTTCGCATCTGTCTATGAAGTATCAGACAAGAAGAAATGGCTTTCCCGTCCTTCTTCGCCAAGGCTTCGAAGAACACTTCTTCTAAACTGGTCTGAAAATTGAATGTTATACCAAAGAAGGGCTTACGCTTCGAAGCTCCTGCGTCAGCAGGAGTGAAGAAGTGAGCTGGCACCAAAAATACACAGCGATGACATATATTAATCATGAGAGATATCAATCTTCCGTCTTCCGTCAAAAGCGGGGCACGAGACAGCTAGTCGTGGTTCACCTAGTGCGCTAAACTGTTTCTTGTATGTTTTATAATGTCTTGTTAGCTGCGGGATCGACCTCTAATCCGGCCCTCGAAGCAGCCATTGCCGTGGAAACTCATAGCTGGTGGTACTACTTCCTTAATCCTTTATTGCTGCCAAATCTGGTACCTAGTGGTTACTTTTATTTAGAGAGCGTGTTGTGGATACTTCTAGTGATTGGTTTTGTTCTGCAAAAGAAACCTCGTCGCTACTATATAAGAAGAATGTCAATTGGAATGGGTATTGCTATAGTCATGGTTGGTTTAGGGCTAATAGTTCCCTCAGCGATAATTCTATTTACATTGCCAATATCGCTGTGGATTATGGCGCATGCTCCTTATGTTTATCACTATAATCGTTATCCTGAAGGAATTGGTGATCAGCTGCTAATTATACATGCAATTCTAGCGAATGTTCCTATTGCTGGTATATTTTCTGGTGCACTG
Source organism: uncultured Candidatus Saccharibacteria bacterium (assembly GCA_964371255.1). Classification (GTDB taxonomy): domain Bacteria; phylum Patescibacteriota; class Andersenbacteria; order UBA10190; family UBA10190; genus UBA10190. The sequence continues at coordinate 22,659 of CAYJKV010000005.1, forward strand.
GGTCACAGTAGTCGTATATATAAGTGGCTTTTTGTAATTGCTTTCCTTTTGCTTTGTGCCTACAGTTTGTTGATCCTGTTTATGTTTAGGTTTGCTGCTTCTGCTTACGGATAGGAAACGTGGGGTCAATGATGAATATGCGGGCAGCCACCACTTATGCAATTTGCCGAATTTGCAGGCTTTGCCTGCAAACTGAGACCACTGTGTGGTGAAGGAGCTAGAACAGACCGATCGGGGCGAACCTCAACCTGCTGGTCGGGCCTCGCTTTTATTATAGCGGGCCGCCCAGCCCTTGGCTGGAGCGAGCCTCGCTCAAAAATCGCTAGCAATTTTTGAGCTCCTTTTTGAGTGACGTGCTAACTGCGGTTAAGGATATGAAGGTTGTATTCTTTGTGCCTAACTATAGCAGTTCTGCCGCCTATTAGCCCATCTTGGGCAAGAGTAGAGCAACCACCCACAACGGGGATTGTGACGTGGCGATGGCTCGTGGAGTGAGCGGCAAGCTGCTTCCTCTCTCTCCACTCGGACTGATGTAGACAGGAGGGATGGGAGCACCCTAAGACACTCTGCGCGTGTAGGGGTGGTGTTCCATTCGCGCTCGCATTTATATCAAATCCAACAACTACCTAAATTATTCGAGCATCAAGACGTTTTTCGCTCGCGTCATATGTTATCCAAACAATCTTACCTTGCCACTCACTCGGTGGATTTTTCAGTCTCTCGCTCAACTCGCTCCACATTGCTTCTAGTTCCTTCTCTTGCTCTGGCAAGATAATGTTCAAGGATTGAGCGAACTCCACTTTGGTTACCGTCATCCATCCACGAAGGTGTTTCTTTGGCCTCATTCGCTTCATTAATTTCCAGAGCGCAAGAAGTGTGCCCTGGAAAGCAGTCCACAGCGTCCCATCTCGCAGAAAAGCAACAATATCAAAATTAGCGAAAACAATTTTGACTACTTCCTGCAAATCACCGTAGGCCTCCGTTCGATACTGATATATGTCAACATTAAAGTTAACCGAACTAAAAATATCCTTTACTTCCTTGAGCTCGGCTGACGAAATATCACTGATGGCTAATTGGAATTTGTCTTTCTTCATTTGTTATGAATCCTTATCGTTAGTAATCTGGCGTAGTTCTGCAACCCCTACCCTCACCTCATTGTAATTGAGAGTCGAGGCAACCTTCGATTGTGCTTCATTAATACCAGGAATACGGTGCAAAAGATTATAATATTCCTCTTCTAAATTACGAATGCCACGGAAGAAATCGAGGCCTATTTTATCATCTTCCTCGCGAAACTTTTTCTTATATTCAGAATAAAGCGCGGATATTTTATCTGACGCGAGTTTTTTGGCATCGTTATCTCCCTTTTTTCCTGCATAGAGAACAATGTAGGCAAGTTTATCTGCTATACGTGGTACGCGATAAAAAGCTTCCATATCCTTTTCTAGAATCTTTTTAGCAGCATAAGCAAGGGAATGTATGGCCGCATCAGTAATTTCTTTAGACTTAATATCAATTCCGTTCATTGCCGAGGTTGCCAGCAGGTCATCAAAACCCCAACCTTCCTGCCCCGTAAAATTTGTAAGCTCCTTATATAATTTCTGGAAGTAATAGATTAGCCAGGATGCATCACCCTCGATTTTCTTTTTGTCAGCCATATTCTCGCCTCGCAGTAGCTCAAAGTAGATTAGTAGAATACTGCGGATATTCATCCCGATTTGATGCAGAAGAAAGGAACCATTCCTCACAATAGGTATCAGGTCACGGTAGAAGCGATGGCTTAATTCCTCACTGAATTCATAAAAGATATGATGATACTGGTCATAAAGTTCTTCGTTATTTGCACCAATCTTTTGAGCTAGACCGTAGAATGTATCCACTAAAGTTGTTTCGCCTGCGCCACTCATTATTGGTTCATAAGCGTGCGAAATATCAACTCGTCCCTTTAGGGTGCCAGTCTCTAATTGCGGTAATGACACAGAAATGAGGGCCTGAATATGTTGTAGTGTAGGTTGCAGTATTTGAGCCGCTATAAAGGGCTCCTGAATCGTGGCTACGCGCAAGATGCCTCCAAGTCCCTTTAGCGCATATGTAGTTAAATACCACTGCTGGTGAACCAAACCCAGCAGTCCCAATTCCTTTAGTTTTTCTTGGATGGTTAAAACGGTAAGATATGACTTCTGTTGAACAAGAAATGCAGCAGTTGCGCCTAAAATACCTGAACCCTGAAGGCCAACATCATACATACCCTTGTGAATACACGTTTTGATGCTATCAAATAAGAAGCTTATCGCCATCGCAGCGACGCTATTTTCTACATTTTGTTTTGGTATTGGCTTTACCGCAGTAGCCGTGTAAGCAATTTCAGCAAATTCAGCAATAATCACCGAGGCCATTTCCTTGTCTTTGTTGCTGACTGCAATCTCAACAACGGAATGGAGGCGGTCATACACTTGTTCCATAAATCGGGAACTGGCAGTGCGAGGAATGCTGGAAGTAAAAAACATCCCCGTAAAATCCATAAAATTATTGAGTCGAATAGCAAGATATTGCCTAACTAAAATGGCAATGTAGTGCACTCCTGTCTTTACGACATCTAACCGTCGTTGTTCAGCAAAATGCTTAGTTATCTCAAAAATTTCATTGAGGTTGTACTCAAATCCTTGCGTAAACTCTTTGGCATTATCGTAAACAAATGCTTGTCTTTCTTCCTTGCTTGGCGCAGGCATTGTTGTGTCCTTTGACGTAACACCGCCGAATAAAATAAATCTCTCAATATGTAGTGGCAGTTTTCGCAAATGTTTTATGCTGGGTAGAAAGTATAATTCTCGTATTTGGGTCGAGGGGTTAGCCATTTTTGCTGCATAAGAAAAGACAGCCCACCAGAGCCCAAAACTTTCGATAAGAAAGAGACAGGCAAAGATTACAATAGGGAGGACAGTATATTTATTGATTGGTATGAAGGTGAGAGCAAAAGATGCAAAAGCAATAATCGTCAGCGAAATAAACGCTAGGTAAAAAAGAGGCTTACGGCGAATTGCTTCGGCTGTACCAACCGTTGATTTCTCAAGTGTTTGTTGTAAGGCAAATTGAGCCAAGCCAAAGACAATGACAGAGCCAGCGCCTAGAACAGTCCCGATGCCAATGGCAAGTTGTTGTAAGAGGCCTTCATTAGTTAAGCGGTACAGCAAATAACCTGTTATTGCTTCCTGGTAAAAGCCGAGCAGTACAAGTAGCAAGGCAAACAATGAAAGGGCAGATGAAAATAGCAATAGTTGCCTATGCGCATATAGCAGGCGCAGAATCTTCCAATAGCCATAAAACCAGGCCTTCAAGGCAGCTATACGAAAACGGTGCCAAATTCTGTTCTGATGCGGCATAAGCTTATTATGCATATATAATGACGGTATGGCACAAAATTTGACGGTTAAACAGCGCAGATTTGTTTCCGCCCTGGTAGAGCACGGTAATGCCACGCAAGCTGCTATTGATGCTGGCTACGAAGTACAAGACAGGATGTCAGCCAAAGTTATCGCCAGCCAGAACCTGGATAAGCCGAACATTCGCACAGCCCTTGATGCTGCCCTCTCACAGCGTGGCCTGGATGAGACTGCTATCGTTCAAGGACTTGCACGGCTTCTGGAATCCGAAAACTTGGCTCACGTTGCCAGAGGCGTTGAGCTCCTATTAAAAATTAGAGGTGATGCCGCACCAAAACGAAGTATGCACGTACGTATGAGCTATGCCGAGCGAATTAGGGAGGAATTAACCAGAAACGACCAACAAAACTGACAACTGCCCATCCAAACTAAAATCCTGGAGGTCAATCTATGGAATCTGCAGAAATGTGGAATTTTCTACTCATTATTTTTTACCCAGAAAATCACTCGTTTCTCTAAAAGGACAACCACCCAGAAAAATAAAATTCCAGCCAGTGCCGCCGCAATGACTGCACTAAACATTTTTACTATCTCCAAGTGATAGGAGTTAACTAGAATTAAATACCCAATGCCTCTATTTGCACCAACAAACTCACCAACAATTGCCCCAACGACAGCGAGCGAGGTTGATATTTTAAGAGCCGAAAAGATATAGGGTAAGGCATTTGGTAATCGCAGCTTAGTAAAAATTTGCCATTTGGTTGCCGACAGGCTGCGTAGTAGGTCTAATGCTTCAGTATCCACCGCCTTAAGCCCCTTTGTTGTATTAACTATGGCAGGAAAGAAAGCGATTAGGGCTGCCGCAGCAACTTTGGATGATATACCGTTACCGAACCATAGCAGGAGTAATGGAGCCATTGCGATAATAGGAGTTGTTTTAAGGGCAATAGCATAGGGATATAACCCTTTTTCAAGCGTAGATGAGTGAGCAAAGACAATAGCGACAAGTACACCAATGGCGTTAGCAAGTGCAAAACCAAGAAAAGCCTCCCAAAGAGTAATACCTGTATGAAAAGCAAGGGTGTGAATGTTGACGATGAAATCTATAACAATTGCCGATGGCGCAGGAAGAAGATACTGTGGCACCTCAAGTGCACGAACAGTAAACTCCCAAGCAATGAGTATTGCCACGAAGGCAACAGCAGGAGCAAGGAAGTATGTTATTCGTGAAGTTGATTTCGTAGCCATTGGATTTGGTCTAAATATTCTTTACTGCTTTTTGTCTCAATTGCACGGGGACGAGGTAGCTGTATGTCTCTTACTGCCGCGATAGTCGCGGGTCGGTCTGATAAAACTATCACCTTATCTGATAGAAAAACTGATTCGGATAATGAGTGGGTAACAAAGAGAATAGTTTTCTTAGTCTTCTGCCAAATGTCTAGCAAGACCAAATTCATTCTTTCTCGCGTAAGTTCATCTAAAGCTCCAAACGGCTCATCCATTAACAGAATGTCGGGATTAAAAACTAGCGCACGAGCTAGGGATACTCGTTGCTTCATTCCACCAGACAACGCATCAGGATAGTAGCCCGCAAACTCTTTCAGTCCAATTAGCTCAATGAGCTCTTGTGCTTCGGCAAGAGGAGAAGTATCCCCAATAATCTCTAACGGGAGTTCTACATTCTTTAATACCGTCCGCCAGGGAAATAAAACGGGGTTCTGGAACACAAAACCAAGTTCTCTTTTTTTAACTGCTACATCAAGCGAACTCTCTTTGATGCTTATGTGCCCGCGCAGTGGAGGAAGGAGACCCCCAACTATTTTAAGTAGTGTTGTTTTACCACAGCCAGAGGGGCCGACAATACTGACAAACTCCCCCTCCTGTATTTGGAAATTAATATCACGCAGGACGTGGAGAGAATCATAGGAATGATAAACATTCTGGGCTGCAATGAACGACATTATGGTAAAAACTCATTAGTGAATACCTGACGAGGGTCTAATTCTTGTTTAAGCAATTCCTGCTGCTTTAGAATCTCTGTTGTAGACTCCCACACTGAAGCCTCCATCAAACCAACCTTTGATTTTGCAGGCTGAACCAGAAGCTTGGTTGCAGAAAAGCTATCTTGCTCAAATTGCTCATTAAGTTGCGGGTCATATTTTCTTGCTAGTGCGTGTGCCTCTTGCTCATTATTAACTGCATATTCCCACCCACGAATAGTGGCATTGAGAAATTTTTGCACCGTTTCGGGATGTTCATTAATAAAGTCCTCACGGGCAAAGATAACCTGGGCATACATAGGAATTCCATAGTCTTTCGGGAAAATGAGATTTGTCTCGAACCCCTGCGCCCTGGCAATGATGGGCTCAACATTGATGAAGCCTGGCCAGACATCAACTTCCCTTCTAAAGAAAAGGGTCATATCAAATTTTACAGGCACCTCCGTAACATCGCTGGACTTGATATTAAACTGGCTCAGGAGAGCTCGGTAAAGGATTTCTGTATCAAGGCCAGTCTTAACGCCAATTTTCTTTCCTCTAAAATCGCTAGGTGTGGTTATGCCAGAATCTTTGTGCGAGAAATAAACGATAGGATTTTCTTTGTAAATCGCTGCTATCGCTTTAATCGGGATGTCTTTATTTCTTGCCTGCAGAACTTCTACTGCCCCAGCCATTCCGAAAGTATCAGAGCCGCTAGCAACCAGCAGGATAGAATTATGGTCTACACCTCCTGGGTGAATATCAACCTTTAGTCCTTCGTTTTCATACAATCCTCTTTCTTGCGCGGCATAATATCCCTCAAATCCTGCACCGTGCAGCCAAGCCAGCCTCAAAGAAATATTTTCTGCGTTATCGCTTTGTTCAGTCCGATTCCACCAGAGAGTAGCAGTAATAAGAGCGACGAATACGATAAGAAGTATAGTTGCTTTTGAGCCAGTTATCTTAGGAAATAGTGGCATATTATTGCACAAACTCTGTAGTAAAAGTCTTGTCTATTTCTACCGCATTTTTCATAAAGCCTTGCTCCAATAGTAATGTTTGTATTGACCGCCAAGTGGCATCATCCATAAAACCGACAGGGTTACTGTCTGGCTTCACCAGTGGAATACTTGCTTTCATCATTTTGGTTTCGTGTTCCTGATTAAGCTTGTCGCTAGACTGCAATGTATAAACCACCGCCTGTTCAGGATTTTGCAAAGCAGCCTCCCACCCCTCAATAGTTGCTTGGACAACTCGCTGCACCACATCGGGCTTGTTCTTAATCATCTCCTCGGTAGTGAACAAAGTATCAGCATAGAGATTCACACCATAATCACTCGGCCAAATTAAATTGACCTGATGACCTTGTTCTTCAGCAGTAAGCGGTTCATTAATGGCATAACCTGGCCAAACGTCTACCTGCCTGGTAAGGAGCGGCGTAATATCAAACTTTACAGGAACTTCCTGAAAGGACTTAGAATCAACACCCGCTTTCTTAAGTACAGCACGATACGTTAATTCCTCATTGCCGCCCAACTTCACACCCACCTTCTTGCCAACAAAATCTTTCGGCGAAGTAATATCAGAATCTTTTAGTGAAAATAGTACAAAGGGACTTTTTCGGTAAATAACCGCAAGTGCCACGACAGGAATTTCCTTTTCTCGCGCCAGCAAAATCTGGTCTGCCCCTGTTACACCAAATTGGTCTGACCCGCTAGCAACCATCTGAATTGCAGGAAAATCAACACCCCCTGGCTGAAGTGTGACGTTTAGATTTTTATCCTTGTAGAATCCTCCTTTATCGGCAAAGTAGAAACCTGCAAATTGAGCTTGGTTTAGCCACTTAAGACGAATAGAGACATTTTCTCCGTTTCCTGTCTCTAATAATGAATTATTTTTACGAGCTGAAATTCCCCACCACAGAAGGGCACCTATTCCCATCACTATTATTGCGGCAATCAAAGTTTTCTTACTTGAGTTCATTATCATATTTGCTATTTATAAAATGCAGTGGTTTCAGGAAAAAGTCCACTTTTCCTGTACCCTAAAGAGCAAATATTTTAATGCAGTCCTCGGAAGAGTTCTGCTAAAGAGACTCCTAAAGCTCTAGCAATTTTCTCAATGTTAATGATGGATACGTTCTGCTCACCACGCTCAACAGAGCCAATGTAGGTGCGGTGTATTTTAGCTTTCATCCCCAAGTCCTCTTGCGAGAAGCCACGCTGTAGCCGTAGCTGCCGCACTCGTTCCCCTAAGTAATAACGTATATCCCGTGCCATATCTGTATGGTCGGGCTGATGCAGTCAATGAATCTACAGACAATAACTAGCATTAGCATTGAGCTAGTGATACGGTAGTAATGATGACTATAACTAGCGTTCTTTATGCCGCTTCGTAATATATTCATAACCCTGGCTATAATTGTTTTAGGCTGTTTGGTGCTGGGGTGGCTGTTTGGTTCAATCACAAGTGCTGCATATTCTTACAGAAAACGGATAGACCCTGTTGGGCAATATTATCTGGATATTTTGTGGTGGAAACAGCAAGGGTGGGACTTGCTTAGATACGGCATAGGCGGATTCTTTATCTGTGTACCGATGATTTTTGCTTTCTTTTTTCTGTTTGATAGTTTTAATGACTTGTTCAATCAAAATCCGCTTTCGCCAGTATTCCTCGGCAAGATGTTAATTCTATTTTTCGTGTCGGGTTTTTTGATGTATTCAGCCAACTCAATTCTTGAAAGCAGAGAATAAATGACAAAAAAGCACGGTATCGTTCGCCTCGCCTTTCTTGACGACGGCCTATCATCGCTGGCGTATGTCCTACACACGCTACAATCAGCCCAGCCTGTGTTGGAGAGTCAGGGAGTAATAATAGCCCTCACCATCCTGCCTAAGTCCTTACCCCAAACCAGGCACTACGTTGAAACAATGATACTGCGGCAGCAAGATATTCTCTTGTATAACCAGGAGCATCTAAAAAATGACACAGCCACCTTATTTGGGGTTAAAGAAGTACAACCATACAGACTATGGCTACGGGAAGGTCAAGAGCACAATTCTGACGACTACGGCACGCTCCAAGAAGCCCTGCAAGCCGTGTTTGCTCACCTTAAAGTACAAACCCCAGCACTATGATTACTCTCGAACAAGCCCGTAAATTTTATCCCAAAGACCAGTGTCCGCCTGACGACGTGATACTCCGCGTTCTCGCTTCATCTTACCGCCTCGCAGAAATGGAGTGGGACATTATGATGGACGAAAAAGCAGCAGAACGAAAAAAGAAAGATGGTAAGAAAAACCTATGACTGTTGCCGAAGCACGCAAGTACCTTACTCCCGAAGATAACCAACGTCTGTCAGACGCAGAGGTGCAAAAACTCTTGGCCGAGGATTATACTCTGGCAGATATAGCCATTGATGAAGTGCTGAACAATGGGCCGTTTTACAGGAAGTTGAAAAAGGAGAAAGATAAAAACAATGCCAAAGACTATCCGCATTCTGTTACTTGAGGACGACCTGGCAACAGTTTCGGCTATCGCCCAAAAGCTGGCTGAGTTGGAACAGGATTTGCAGGAGCGCGGCACCGACATCGCCTTAACTGTACTATCTGAATACACGCAGGTGGAGCAATACATCAACACTGATAAAGTTCATCAATATGATATTGTCCTCCTTGACCGCGACTGCAAAGCTGGCGGGTCTTTCCACGCCCTGGATTTTGAGAGGATTGGCGTTGAGAAAATAATCTCCATTTCATCTACCCCGCAGTGGAACGAAGAAGCGCAAGCGCGAGGTATAACTAACGTTGTTTGGAAGGATTATAGCAACCTTGAAAACTTTGCAGCCGAACTATCGCACATTATCAGGAGCACCATAGCTGACTTGGCGTAACTGCTTTTCAGAGCCACACTAAAATTGGTTGCGTAAGGCGGCCACTAATGAAAATGACGATGAAAGAACACGATAAAACTTTAGCTGACTATTATGCTGATGTAGTGCGGCGGATTAGCGAGCAGGCGGCGATTGAGGGGTATGGCAGTGAAATGATGGTTACTTTGCATCCGCCAAAACAAAAGACAGAAGCAGACATTATCTACAATTTGCATAATCGCGGAGCCCTGTGCATTACTGACAACAGCCAAGACACGATAACCCTGATAGCTTTACCTGAATTACAACGCTTACTTACTCCAACGAACCGTGACATTAAATCCACCCGTGACCTCGCGACCATTGACTACGCTTTGCCACGGCCATCTGACGAGCGCAAGACATCGCCTGTTATGCAAAGCAGTGGCAACGCTTCAATTAAGTACCGAGACGAACCGCCCAAACCCAAACAAAAGCTGGGCTGGAAAGATACTTATTATCAACCAGGACACGCCGTATTTGAGCGCACTGCTGACAATAAAGGAGCCCTGAAAATTGTCGGCTACCAATCACTTTCATTTGAGAACATCCCCGCAGATATTGTTGAGTTTTTCTGTGCTCTACCCCACCCCGACTCAAAGAAGCCGCGAACTTATGGTGACCTTCCAACAAGGATAAGGGACAAATGTAATAGTGAGCGGTATAGGAAAGCCATCGCAGAAATTAACAAACGGTTCCGCAGGCATACGGAAGAAAAGTTTGGTGACCTAATCCATCGGGTAAAAAAAGAGCCTGGATACAACGAAGCCAACGAATACTATTGGGGATTATAGTCCGTCGGGTGGTCGTCGGGTGTAGATAACTTTTGATTGAAAGGCTACATAAGCTTTCAATTTTTTGGCTAAAAATTACGTAAGCGTCCTGTTCCCGTCCGACGAGACGCGACCCTACCGTTGTAGGTAATGACACGAAGCATTACCTCAACTCAACACTGGACGACCAGCGACCTCGCAATGGCTGCTGCTATTTCGTTATGGGAACCAATTGAGGACATTGATACTTCGCGACCACGAGCAGTTTTCAAGTTTGCAAACTGTCAGCGAGTACAAGAACTGGCAGACAAATACCACCGTGGAGTAATTCGCATCGAGCCACGCCAATTTTTTGACCAAATCCGCGCCGTCAAAGCGCGGATATACGCCTAATTTTATGCAGCCCACTGCCACACAGGTTGCCCGTTACCAAGAACTGTACCGCCGCTACGGTATTGAAATTACCGAACAGCAAGCCCGCGAGGAAGGTGCAGCCCTAATGCAGCTTGTGTCGCGTATTTACCGACCCTTAACGCAAAAGGAATATGAACACTACCGACCAACCAAGCGATAATACAAAAAAAGAACCGCTCCCAACCACGGAAACGGTTTCTTCTATTTCCAGTGTACCGCAGGAGGACTACTACGCAAGCCGAGGTACTAAAGAGTGGCGTCAGGAACAAATTAGGAGCCTACGGGAGCGGCTGACTGACCCGCGCTGGCACGTTCGTATGCCTGGAACGCTCTTTACGACCAAATGGCGAGAACTGTTAGGAAAAGGTACCTGTTATCAACTTTTAGCGGTGTTGATGCGAACGTGTAGCTGGGAACGCCGTGAGTGGCACGGGAACATCTTTCAGTTGGCAGCAGTTATGGGGTTATCCGAGCGGACGGTGCGCTATCAACTCAACAAACTAAAGCAGATTGATGGTTTCAAGGTACACCGTCACCCGTGGTCAATCACGATTTATATGCCTGACCGCATTTTTCCCAAAGATAAACGAGAGGGAAAGAAGGTATGACCAGCTTACTAAAATGCGCGGCAATGGACTTCCAGCGTGCGGCAACCATACAAACACACATCGGCAATCGTCGTCCAGTGAACGGCAACATAACGGATTTTGACAGCTTTTTTCCTTTTGGAAAAGTTACTCAATTTAGCCAGGAAATAAGGGTGAACGGCAATTTTTGTGCGCGCTGTACTAACTCCTTATCGAATACGAATATCCAGCTCTTTTTAACAACTCATTCGAGAGGTGCGCAGATTTTTCTGAAGAAAAATCTGCTGCCCCAGGGGGCTTTATGGAAAAAATGACGGATAATCGTCCCAATCGCAATCGCATCCCCGTAAGCAAGTTTCAACCTCGCACACGGGAGGAACGGGTGATATACGAAATCGCGCAAGCGTTGAACGAACCGTACATTGATTTTATTAAAAGTATCAAAGACCGCTTTGGTTTCGACCTCATTTGGGATGCGTGGCAGGAATACAAGGAAGTAATGAAGCGGGGCGCGCCTATTGAGCACCCGCGCGGTTTCTTTAACTACCTTATCAAAATCAGGCGGCCTGATAGGAAGTGACTTGCCATTACTTAACCCTATGACGGCAGAAAAACTATCGAATCTATATAAACAGAGGAGGTGATGCGTACACGCAGTAAGCTCTTAAAAGAATTGAGAACGGCAATTTACTGCCGAACTGGACTTAGCACCAAATGCAATGATATTATTAAAGCGTTGTCCCAGAGTCCGTTGTCATATCCGAAGTTTTTTTATTGGCCTTCCTGTCGCCAAAAGGGCGGTTCTGCCAGGAAGCCAACTCTTCGGAGAAAGCGGACTGGGACAACCAGAACCGTCCTTTTAGTTTGTAATGACTTGAAATAACTACTATGGAAAATAAAAAAATGCGGTACGTTATGTACCTTCGTAAAAGTACTGATGAGGATAATCGCCAGGTGCAGTCAATTGACGACCAGAAAAAAGAACTCGACCGCGTGGTGGAGCAGCACGGCTTAAATATTGTGGAGATTATCAGTGAGTCGCGGTCAGCCAAAAAACTTGGGCGGTCAGGCTTCAATAAAATGATTGAAATGATTGTAAGTGGCAGTGCCGATGCAATTTTATGCTGGGAGGCAACCCGCCTCGCGCGTAATCCCGTTGATGGTGGAAAAATCCAGTGGCTTATGCTGGAAGGGAAAATTAAAGTGGTGCACACCCCGCAACGAAAATACCTCTGTACTGACAATGTCATTATGATGGCTGTGGAGTTTGGTATGTCCACCCAGTTCAGTGTTGACCTGGCAAAAAATGTGAAGCGCGGAATGTTAAGCAAAGCAGAAAAAGGCTGGCGGCCAGGACAGGCTCCACTTGGCTATCTGAACGATAAGGTAGAAGAAAAAGGCAATAAGCGTATCTACACGGATAATGAAAAGTTCCCTATTGTTCGTAAGCTATGGGACTTATTGCTATCAGGCAATTACACCGTCCCTGCGCTCGTCACTATTGCTAACGAGCAGCTTGGCCTGCGTACCAAGCGAGGCAAGAAAATCAGCCTGGGCAGCCTGTATCACCTGTTCAATGATAAGTTCTACTACGGTGAATACACTTTTGACGGTGAAGTCTACCAGGGCAAGCACAAGCCAATGATTTCTGCCGAGGAGTTTGACCGCACCCAAAAGATTTTAGGCCGTGCGGGACGGCCGCGACCAAAGTACAAGCGGCTACCATTTAATGGGTTAATCCAATGCGCTGCCTGCGGTCGCACTATCACCTGCGATGAGCGGGTCAAGGTCATTAAGCGTACAGGCGAAACCAAAAGTTTTATGTACCATCGCTGCACGCATAAAACTAGGAACCACTACTGCCCGCAGCCGCCCGTGACATTTGGCAACTTGGTCGAGCAGGTGCAGCAGTACCTGGGTAACATCACTATCCCGCCAGAGTTCTTAGAGTGGGCCGTACAGTCACTACGCGAGCAGCAGAAGCTGGAAGAAACGAACCGCAACCAAATCCTCGCCAACCTACGGAACAACCACCAGAACGTGATTGACCGCATTGATAGTCTGGTCAACAACTATATCGCGCCAGAAAATGCCAAGCGCGAACTAATTAGCGACGATGATATGAAGCGGCAAAAGGCTGCGCTCCTGCAAGAGAAGTCAGTGATTGAGCGGGAGTTGAGTAACACAAGTCTGCGCGTTAATGAGTGGGTGGACTTAACCATCAAAACTTTTCACTTCGCCACCTACGCCAAAGCCTGGTTTGATAAAGGCGACTACGAAACCAAGACTGCTATTCTCCGCGCGCTTGGCGTGACATTCACACTCAAAGACCGTAGCCTCCTGTTGGACTTGAAAGGGCCGTACGTCGTCATTAAAAAAGGTGTTGCAGCAGGATTGTTTGAGAACCCCGTACTCGGACTGGTCAGGAAGGCTCTGCAAGAGCCTGCGCTGGCTCAACAGCCTGAAATTGCATCCGTATTATCCAGTTGGAGCGGGTAACGGGAGTCGAACCCGTATCTCTACCTTGGCAAGGTAGTGTAAAAGCCATTATACGATACCCGCAGGTGATATTATTTGTACCTAATTATTATCAATGCATCAATAGCGTGTAAACAAATCGCCTGCACGCAATGTTTTTCATTTTTCGCTTTACGCTTTTCGTTTCTCTTGTGCCGCGGGTCAGAGTTGAACTGACTACGCCGACCTCTTCAGGGTCGCGCTCTACCGATGAGCTACCGCGGCGTTTAAACAATTATTAGTTGTATCTCTGAGGATAAGAGAAAGAGCAATTAATATCAATTATTTCCCTGTCCAACCCTTAAAGCTAGCCAACCTATACGTAGGCGTAGCCAGCTGATCAAAGATTGACAAGATTAATAATAGCTACTAATTTTATAGGTCATGCATGAGGCTGTTTTTTCGTCAGCAAGGAAGTACTTTTTACAACTCTTTTTGTGGAAGGAAGTGAGACGTGGGACGACCAGTAACTTTGTTCACAGGACAATGGGCAGATCTGAAACTTGAGGAGCTAGCCGCCAAAGCAGCCAATTTCGGCTACGATGGGCTGGAACTCGCTTGTTGGGGAGACCATTTCGAAGTAGATCGAGCCATCAATGAAGATGGCTACTGTGCCAAGCAACGCGCGATACTGGAGCGTTATGGATTGAAGTGTTACGCCATCAGCGCTCACCTGGTTGGTCAAGCCGTGTGTGACCTCATCGACGAACGTCATAAAAGCATCCTGCCTGAAGATGTATGGGGAGATGGTGATCCCGCGGGTGTGCGTTGGCGAGCTGCGGAGAAGATGAAGCAAACAGCCATAGCGGCCAAGAGATTCGGTGTCGAAGTAGTTAACGGCTTCGTGGGCAGCTCAATTTGGCACTTACTTTATTCTTTCCCACCAGCCTCGAGAGAAACGATCGCCGCCGGCTTCACCGATTTCAAAGAAAGGTGGACTCCAATTCTCGATCACTTTCGGGCAGTAGGCGTTAAGTTTGCTCTGGAGGTTCACCCCACCGAAATCGCCTTTGATATTGCCTCAGCCAGTCGAGCCTTACAAGCTGTTGACTGGCACCGATCTTTCGGATTCAATTATGACCCGTCTCATCTCGCCTATCAAGGAGTAGACTACGTCAGATTCATCCGTGAGTTTGGGCAACGTGTCTTCCATGTACACATGAAGGACGTCTGGTGGAACCACGGTGACGGCAGCGTAGGAGTGTTTGGCGGACACACAGCCTTCGGTGATCCACGACGTTATTGGGACTTCCGCTCGCTTGGGCATGGCGATGTTAATTTCGAAGAGATCATCGTAGCGCTCAATGATGCTGGTTACCAAGGACCGCTTTCGGTGGAATGGGAAGACATGCGCATGGATCGTGAGCACGGGGCAGCAGAAGCCTGCCAGTTTGTGAGACGAGCAGACTTCAAACCATCAAACGTCGCTTTTGACGCCGCCTTCGATAAGGAATCATGACCATCACCACCTATCGGTTGATGCTAGTAGCATTAACCGATTTTTTATGCCGATATTTACAATCATAATATGTTAAGGTAAAACCATTATATCCATGCGGGGCGGTTAGCTCAGTGGTAGAGCAGTGCGTTTACATCGCAAAGGTCGGGGGTTCGAACCCCTCACCGCCCACCTTACACAGCGTCCTCGCCTAACACGGCATATCCAATATTTACTACCTAAAAGCTTTAGCCAGAACAACTAAAGACTATATCCACTGTTAATATCATTAGTGCGGACGGTGGGATTTGAACCCACAACCTCGTAATGAGGCACAGCCCCTCAAGCTGCTGCGTAAACCAATTCCGCCACGTCCGCATAGTGAAGAGAGTAGCTTTGTTCTCATGATGTTTCAAGCGATTCGCAATATCGACCCGCCCTTTTTGTAGCCTTTGGGTTGCTGTCCTTTCTGGGCGAGGTAATTAGCTGCCCATTGGCGATCAAGTTTTGCTTTTTTGCGCTGAAGACATGCGATGCAATCAGAGTAATACATTGCCTGGTAAATCTTCAGTGAGTTTTGTTTTGCATATTTCAAACAATATACCTTGGAGCCACGACGAACATGTCCAGATATTCCAGCTAATTTATTGACTGTTTGGTCAAGCCATACTAAATGTTTTTTACTAGCACAGGCAAAGCTAATGTAAAGCGAAACACTACTGTGCCATCGAGTATCCCAGTAGGCATGTGATGATCCATCGCCATCAAATTCTCCGCGTAAATAATCAAAAAAATATTGGTCTGGGATTTGTACTTTACCAATAGTGTGAGTTTTACGAGGAGTAATGCCTATAGAAACAAACCACTCGTAAAGGGTTACGTCACCAAATTGCACTTGTGAGCAACGATTTCCGTCACCCGAGGGCTTGCTGCTTATCTTAACATTTAAACTTAAGCATTTTTTAAATGTTTCTAATAATTGAGTATCCTTAGAAGTTAGGCTCAAGTGTCTACCGTCAGAATATAGGCATCCGTCAGTAGCCATAAGACCACAAGCGTAAGCTAACTCTGGTGTCCATTCTGGAATTCGTAGGCGCCTTGGTTTTGAACCTCTTTTCCCCATATGTAAAAGAATTCAAAGTCACTTATTTTTATTGTACGCCTCTTGTTTACACGATCACATGGTTAAAAAAGCTGAGCTAAAATATGCCATTTTCTGCGTCGATTAGCTGTATACAACCAGAACACAGTAAAATATGTTTTTCAAAATAACGCTGCCTGCTTTTGTTGGGACAATATTTCTTTTTGGCTCTCCTCTTCTTTGTTTATTGGATTACCTTGTTTCAGTAATTTCAGTACTTTAGGAATATTTTGAAAATCAGTCAACAGTACCGGTCGTAAATTCCCCCGGTAAAGCGCTGCGGCCGGATGATACATAGGAATTACCACTTGGTCCTTCTTGTTTCTTTTTGGCTGCCCATGAATTTTTGAGATCGATAAAGTTTCACCCAAAAAATGAGCCATTGAGTACCTGCCTAAAGTCACAATCAATTTTGGCTGTATGATCGCTACTTGTCCATCCAGCCATGGTGCATAAGCTATTAACTCCTCCGGTAGCGGATCTCGATTTCCCGGCGGTCTATGCTTTACCATATTCGCAATAAAGACATCTTCCCTCTTGAGCCCGATACTGCCAATCAACTCCGTTAAAAATCGGCCTGCCGCCCCGACAAACGGCCTGCCTTGTTCATCTTCATCTTTGCCGGGTCCTTCCCCGACAAATAAGAGTGCGGCGTCTGGATCCCCCTCCCCCGGGACCCCTTGGGTAGCCGTGGCCTTGAGCGGCAACTCCTTAGCTATCCATTCTTTGTTTAACTCTTCTAGTTGTTGCTGTTTGGACATACAGAATATAATTATAAATCCAAATTCCAAAGCTCAAATGCCAAATTAATATCAAATGACTAAACGACAAAATCTCAGACATTAGTCATTTGGATTTTGATTAATCATCGAAATTTGGCCTCTAAGAGGTCCCATAAGGATCATTGATCATTATAAACCTTGTTTGAAATTTGGTCTTTGTAAATTGAAAAGTGTTGCTCCTTGTTTGAAATTTGGTCATTCGGATTTGATTGGGATTTGGGATTTGGACATTGGGATTTTTTTCACTGTTCTCCATTCCTTTAGCCTCTCCAAATCCTGTCCAATCAGTTCGTCCTGTTTCGTCTCCAGCACAAAATTGACCTGTTGAAAATATGGATGGGCTAATATGGCCTTAAATCCATCCTCTCCAATCTTGCCTAGTCCGATATGTTCATGGCGGTCCTTTTGTTCACCTAAGCCAGCCTTTGAATCATTGATATGCACCAGTTTCAACCGCTCAATGCCTAAAGATTGCTTAAATTGAACCATTGTTTCATCTAGCGCCGCTCTTGTTCTTATATCATAACCGCTGGCAAACATATGACACGTATCTAAACAAACCTGCATGTCTTTCTTACCTAAACCTTTGATAATATACGCTAGCTCTTCGAATGAATTGCCAATCAACGCTCCAGCACCCGCGGAAATCTCCAACAACAAGCGCGCGGTAAACTTTGGGTTGCCGTGTAGCACCGCCCGCAGTCCCTTGATCGTTCGTTTTAATGCCCCACCGGGTGTTTTACCCTTTTCCACACCTGGCCAATCCCTGGCGCTGCCCAAATGCGTTACCACGTATTTTACTCCCAATAAACTAGCTCTCTCCATCTCCTCTCGTACCACCCTGACAGTATTCTCCGCCAACTCCTTCTTGGGAGCAGCAAAGTTAATGTAGTAAGGCGTATGCATATAACTTTCCATCTCATACTGCTGGCAGCGTTGCCTGAATAGCAATGCATCATCTTCGCTTATTTGGGGAGCTACTCCACCGCGCGGACTGCGCGAAAAAAACTGGAAACACTCCGCGCCGACCTCTTTCGCTCGGTCCGGTGCCTTGGCCACTCCCCCGGCCGCCGATACATGTAATCCTACTTGCTGGTATTTCATACCCTCTATCTTATTCCTGACCAGAAATTCCGCTTAAGCACATCTCATAATCTTCACAATTCCTGATCCCCTGGGTTTTGCATTGGTCTTTCACTATATTGCATAGCTCAACATCGGCGGCGATCCTCGGCGCCCCTTCAAATTCTATCGCGTATTCTTCCAGCGCGACCTGTTCTAAAGGTTGGGGAATCTCTGGTGCCATAGTCGGCCCCGCTGCCTCTTGTTGTGCCAGTTGTTTACCACTATCCTTCTGCGCGTTAAACCAAAGCGCGGCCCCTGCCAGCACCACCATTAATACTGCCACCGCCAAGATCACTTTCAATAATCCGTTCATAATATACTTGCCTGTTATAATAACTTATAAACCGCGCGGTTTTTGCGGACTGGCGGCCCGCCAAAACTTCATCACTGTTCTTAGGCGGTCTTCTGTGCCTATTGCCTCACGGCGGTTTGGCTGCGCGACCAGTCTGGGTGCATAGTACGACCAAATATCCCAGGTGACAAATCGCTCTCCCAACTCTTCCCGAATAATAGCGTTCAGCCTGGGCAGCAATTTTGCGCCCGTTGTTTTAGCTCCTTTGACAACTCCGCTTTGCGGCGCTCTGATTTTATCCAACTTTGGGTCGGTACTAAGAGCCCAGGCATCGATAAAGAAATTGCGGTCGGTCACCTCGTTTGTTACGTCCTGTCTATCATAAACATCATTGATAAACTTAAAACTAATCTCGCTGCCCGCGAAACTCCGCAGTAAACCCACTTGGTGTATGCGGTATTTATTATCCCCTTGCTCCATGGTTAAAACCTTCCACGCTTGCCCGTCTATATATACCGCCACCTGGACCGGTTCCGGTTGATCATGGCGAGCGGTGATGTACAACCAATAGTTCTCACGCGTCACCCGAACAACCTTACTAACCGTTGACGTGTTCCCGGCCAGTCTTGCTACCACCCGTTCCTGGTCTTCAACGATAGTTGTATTACTGCCGCTGGTCTGATGCCCCCGTTCCGGCGCAAATGGATAAGTAACGATATTGATGCTGGCTGCCGCGTCACCCCCGACACCGCCCGATCCCCCTCCGCCTTCATCGCCGCTCGTTTCTTCCCCGCTATCTGTCGGCCCCAGTACTTTTATTGTCACCGGTTCGCTTTGTGCCAGCGTGTCACCAATCTGCCCATCTTCCACTGTAATATTAAACGTATGATCACCTGGAGGGGCATCGGCGGGAATGGTAATAGCTACTTTCTGCTCCAAGATTGTTTCTGAAACAACTGAGGTCGTTATAAATTTTTGTATTTCTGGCACACTAAGTACGATGCTTCCCGTGATCACCGCCCCGGCTAATAGAAATAAATACAGTTTAGATGTTTTTTTCATTATTTAATTTCACTGAAGTAGATATTAACTGTCATCTTCAACAGCAAACGGGCCTTGTCTAAAATATTTGACCTAACTGTAAAAGGTACTTCAATGGTCTGCCCAGGCCTGGCTTCTAATCTAGTCTGTCCTGGAATATTGATTGTTGCTTGGCGGGACACCGCCCTTACTATTGTCTCGTCATAAGCCGTCAGATTACCGTCATTGGCCATTAATCTTAAAACATATTCCCCTTCTTGCCTGAAGATTGCGTTAGTGGTTGCTGTTTGGCTATCACTTAACTCCATCTGTCCCGCTGGCCCACTGACCTGAGCCCATTCTACCAGCAGCGGGTTTGCTCCTGATATTCCATCATCACTGACCACCCCCGTCATCTGAACAGGTTCATTGATCAGAAGCTGCAGGTCTTCCCCGGCCGAAACTTGCGGAGCATTATGGACAATCACCGCCACCTCATCAGCTGCCAACAGTTCACCGTCACTGGCACTGAGCCGTAGTATATAACGACCAGGTAAAGTAAAATCAACCGACGTGGCAGCCTGGTCGTATCCATTTATACTCACTTCGCCCGGTCCGCTAATTTTACTCCACAGGAGGTTCACCTGTCCTGGCTCCGTTGGTTTTCCGTCATCGGTCACCACTCCGGACAGCTGCACTGCACTGCCCCATTCGGCGATAATATCATTTCCCGCGCTTACCTGGGGAGCTGCGTTGCGTACAATCACGGACACCTCGACTGTGCTAATAGATGAACTCGCCTTACTATCTGAAGACACGTAAGTGAAAGTATCTTTCCCTGCAAAAAATCGATCCGACAAGTAAAGAAAGGAGCCGTTCGCATTGAGTGTCACATTACCATGCTGTGACTCTTGTACTAGTTGTGCTGTTAAAATGTCGCTGTCTTCATCTGTGTCATTCGCCAATACGCCAGGTGCGGGGATCGTTAATTCCTCGTATTGAAAAGCCTCATAACTATCATTCTGGCCCACCGGCACCGTGTTCACTTGCACGATGATTTCGTCGGAAGATATTAATTCCCCATCACCTGCCTGCAATCTTAAAGTATAATCTCCAGCTTCACTGAATGTAGCGCTAGTCGCAGCCAAAGTATCGTCTATAAACACCACTTCACCTGTCCCGCTTACTTTGCTCCACATTATTTGCTGGGGCTGCCCCGGCGGCTCACCGTCGTCTTCCACTGTCCCAAGCAGTATTGCGGCATCGGGTAGATTAATTATCATATCCTCTCCCGCCTGTACCACTGGCGCGGCATTTCTGACCGCTACGGTTATTTCTACTGTGACCGGCTGTGATGTGGTTACTCCATCAAATGCCTGATAAGTAAAACTATCTACCCCCCGCCAGTCGCTATTAGATGTATAACTAAACGAACCGTTGGCACTTAACGCTAATTCACCATGTTGCACATTATCGACCAGCTGTGCGGATAATTGATCTCCGTCTGGATCGGTATCATTCTGTAATACGCCATTAGACATTTCTATCTGCAACGATTCACCTCTCCAGGCGTCATATTCTTCGTCATTAGCGCTCGGTGCTTGATTTTCCGCCTTGACCGTTATTACTACATCGTCGGTAGATGTCAAAGTTCCGTCTCCTGCTGACAATTCCAACACGTACACCCCTGCTTCCAAAAACGTGGCTGTTGTTGTCAATGCGGTCGCATCACCGAAAATCACCCCGTCAGGCCCGTTTACCTTACTCCATGCTACCGCTACGCTCGCTGGAGGATCCGGCAAGCCGTCGTCTGACATAGTACCATTCAGATTAACCTGACTAAGCGGCAACCTTATTTGTTGATCAACGCCGGCATTCACTGCCGGTGGAGAATTTTCCACCAAGACATTAATCACCGCTTCTCCGGTAACAATATCAGGGATGATTTCGTAACTGTCTGTCTCTATTAAAACATTGCCAAAAGGCTTACTAGATGACTTATTGGCTGTCGTGACTGTTGTTTGTCCCACCCCCACTGCTTTGAAAGTGAATATCCCTAAAGTACCGGCGCCGCTATTATTATTGGCTAGGCTAAAACCGCCCGATCTCACCTCTCCGGAACTGTTAATCGTACTCAAGCCCCGCGTATCAGCAATAAAAGTCGCAAAGTCCCCACTCTGTTGATCGACCAATGCCAGTTTAGTCTGGTCGAACCTCAAATATTGCGCCCAGTTCGCAAATGGAGTTGCTTCCTCCAGCCTTACTCTAATTTCTACGTTATCGCCCAAAGCCAGCTTTGTCTTGTTTGTTTGCAATGATAAATCTGGCGCCGGTGGTGCCGCCTCAACCGTTAAGATGATTTCATCGCTGCCGCTGGTTTGCCCGTCATTGGCTGTCAGTGCTAATGCGTACGTTCCGGCGACAGAAAAAGCGGCCGTTGTTTGCAATGCGTTTACAGATCCAAACGCCACATCACCAGGACCAGATATTTTGCTCCAATTAATTGTCATTTCGCCCGGCACTATGGGTAACCCATCATCGGTAGCTGTACCTGCCAAATTCGCTTCTTGAGGTAGACGAACAGTACTATCGTCTCCGGCTGCGACTGTTGGCGGCACATTCTTGGCCGTCACCACCACTTTCACGGGATCACTGGAAAAAGTATCAATACTGTCATTGGCGGTAAACTGGATTGAATGTTCACCAATCAAACTTAGGTCATCAGGCACCGTATAGTGAAATATCTTTTGTATTTCCTGCTCGGGGGGCAAGACCTGTGTTCTAATATATTGCGTCAGCATACTGCCGGCAGCGACCAGCAACAGTAAGCCAGCTGCCACTACTATACCAGTCATTACCTCGCCCTTGTTTAACACCGATGCCTCAAGGTTACCTGGCCGGCAGCCTGTCGGCTCTCTCTTTACTCTCTGCCCTGGGCTATGCAGTAAATTAATCATCAGCCTTGATTATTCAAATATTGAATCGGTAAACACTTGCGGACTGTCCGTTATAAAGTTGAATAATAAACTTGTCAGGTCCACATTACGACCTCTGACCGTAATTGGTATTGCAGCGTTACTGCCAATTTCTACATAAACAACATCCGGGGCGACAAAGTACACTTCCGGTGCCGGTTGAACCGATATTGTTACTTCGTCTGTCGTGTTCAGCGCCCCGTCATTAGCTGTTAGTCGCAGCACGTATGTTCCATCCGTGCTGAATGTCGCTGTAGTGGTTGTCTTATCACCAGAGCCAAAAGTCACCGTGCCTGGCCCGGACACTTTGCTCCATTGCTTAGTTACCAGCGCTGGTGGTGTAGGCAAGCCATCGTCGGACACCGCCCCTATTAAAGTTATTGAGTTAGGTAGTCTGATTGTCTTATCCTCCCCCGCTGCCACCACCGGAGCAGTATTATGCGGCCAGACATTTATTACTAATTCTCCTCCGCCTACCGTTGGAACAAAATCTGTTCCGCCGGTATCGCTAAATCGGTTACCAAACAAGTTGGACGCGGAATAATTCTCAGTCGTAATCTTGACTGGCACCGGCACGGTTGCTGCCGCCGGCAAACTAGACTCAACCCTAAACGTAAAACTGCCTAATGTCCCGCTCCCCCCCTCGTTATTGGTCAAGCTAAAGCCACCGGCTCTAATCTCGTCCGTTTGGTTGATTGTTTGCAGACTTCTTGAATCCGGGACAAACGTTGGCCAACTGCCGCCATTTTGTTGTTCCAGTTTTAGCAACCGATTATCGCCATTAAAGCCCAGCCATTCTTGCCAGCTGGCAAACGCAGCAGCGTCCGCCAGGTTCATGGTCACTGTCACGGCCTCACCAACAGTCACATTCTCTTTATCAACGCTAATTGTTAAATTAGTGTCACCTTCTCGGGCAAAATTGGCAATCACGATCATTAAGTCAGTATTATTAACCGCTCCGTCGCTATTAGCATCGGCGCGGCCATCCAAGTCTGGATCTCCCGTTGTTTTGCCAAAGTTAGCTGAAACTAGCATTAGGTCGGTAATATTCACTACCCCATCACCATTCAAATCGCCTAAAGTCCCAGCCGCTTCCGCCTTGATCGCCTGACCCCATATTATGGCTAGCACAAATAGCCCTTTCAGAACGACCGAAGATTTCCAAGAAGCATTCATAAGGACAACAAAAGTATGCATTTATTGTACTATACCGCCTATTAAAAAGCAGTATGCCAATATGGGCGACTAAGCTGGTTTGATTGCTTTTTTCGCTTAAAGTTGTGTTGTTCGGCTTAATTTTTTCTCTAACGGGCGACGGCGCTTGTTCTTGTCTCTCTGATTACGTTTACCCTGACATCACCCGGATAAGTTAACTCTTGCTCAATTCTCTTTGCGATCCCCTGCGCCAGTTTGATGGCCTGTAAATCATCGATATCGCTCGGTTTAACGAATACTCGCACTTCCCGTCCCGCGTAAATCGCGTAAGCTTTTTCCACCCCTTCAAAACTGCTCGCAATATTTTCCAGATCCTCCATGCGTTTGATGTATTTTTCTGCCGTGTCTCGTCGGGCACCAGGCCGGGCGGCTGAAATGGCATCGGCTACCTGTACGATCACTGCTTCCACCGTCTCGAAGGGATAATCCTCGTGGTGTGCTGACGCCGCTTTAATAATTTCATCTGCGATGCCGAACTTCTTCATGATCTTCTCCCCAATCTCAACGTGGTTGCCTTCCACTTCGTGGTCGATAGCTTTACCAATGTCGTGTAACAAAGTTGCTCTCTTGGCAATATTGACGTCCGCGCCAAGTTCTTCGGCCAGCATCGTCGCAATATGAGCGGCTTCCCAACTGTGCTTAAGAATGTTTTGCCGATAGCTTGTTCGATACTTTAAGCGGCCAATCAGCTGGACTAACTGTTCTGGCAAATCCATCAAACCTAAATCATAAACAACCGCTTCGCCCGCCTCTTTAATATCGTCATTGATTTTCTTTTTCGCCTCTTCTACTACCTCTTCAATTCGGCCGGGATGGATGCGCCCATCAGTCAGCAATTTTTCCAGGGCCGTTTTCGCCACTTGCCGGCGGACCGGTGAAAAACCCGACACCATTATCGAGTTAGGCGTCTCGTCTATCACTACTTCACAGCCGGTTAAACGCTCTAAATGTTGGATATTCCTGCCTTCTTTGCCTATCACCCGACCTATCATGCTCTCATCTTCCACATGGACATGTGTGGTTGTTGTTTCTGACACATGTGATGCTGCGTAGCGTTGTATAATGCTCGCAAGAATATTACGAGCCTCATCCTCCAGACGTTTTTCGCCTTCTTTCTCTAATTTACGGACCCTGCGCACAATCTCTTCTGATGTCCTCTCTTCCGCCAATTCCAGTACTCGCTTCTCTGCCTGGTCGGGTGTTAAACCGGAAATTTCGGCCAGTTGATGTTCTTCCTCGGTCTTTAATTCTACTAATCGCTGTTTCTGCTTGTCGAGCTCGGCTTGGGTATTCTTAATAGTTGTATCTTTCTTATCGAGCTCCATAATTTTTGTTTCCAGTGACTCCTCGCGGTCTGCTACCCGCTTCTCCAAATTCACTAATTGGTCGCGGCGCTTATCCAAGTCTTTCTCTGCCCTTGTCTTTATTTCCCGCGCATCTTTCTCGGCTTTTTCCCGTAAAGCCACCACTTTTTTCTTTGCTTCGGCTAATTTCTGTTCCAGTTTATTCTCTAGTGATTTGGCAGACTTCACGCCAAAGCGTTTTCGCCAAACATAATCAATCACTGCTCCCAGGCCAGCTGCCACCACCGCTATCGCAAGAGCTGCTATAGTCGTCATAATATATTTACTCCTTCTTCCACGTAATTATCGTGGATTAATTATCAAGTTAAGAAGGGCCCTGATTGTTTTAGCGAGCTGCTTACCTGTCTGATAACTTTGACGGTTTTAGTAATGTCGCTGCCTTCTATGCTCTCTCTGCTCTCATTCAAGTCTTAGCATGATTGGTAGCGGCCATATCCTTGCTATTCCCGGGTTAATTTCTTTAAGTGGGAACAACCGTGAGTTTTTAATTATTACGCAAACTTGCTAGACCTACCATTCCATCAGTTCTTATTATCAGACTCGTAAGCGCTTACTGAACAAATCGAGCTCCTATCAAAGACTTCGCTATT
This sequence comes from uncultured Candidatus Saccharibacteria bacterium, assembly GCA_964371255.1. Lineage (GTDB taxonomy): Bacteria > Patescibacteriota > Andersenbacteria > UBA10190 > UBA10190 > UBA10190. The sequence goes on from CAYJKV010000005.1 coordinate 48,164, forward strand.
TATCGTTCAACACCAACATGTCTTTGCGCAGAGTAATGCGCCGAGTACAAACTGTTATTGATTTTGTTAACCCTGCACCGTTTGACCTGTCGTCACTTTTTAAGACTTTGCGGCCTGGCGTGCAATCGGGATAATAATTTCATCAATCAGCCCATACTCCTTAGCTTCCTCCGCAGACATATAATAGTCTCGATCAGAATCTTTTTCCACTTTTTTTACAGGCTGACCAGTATGTAGAGCCAAAATTTTATTCAAACGCTCTTTAATCTTCAAAATATGTCGCGCGTTTATTTCAATATCTGATGCTTGTCCCTCGGCGCCTCCCATGACCTGGTGGATCATCACCTCTGCGTTTTGCAGTATTAATCGCTTACCCGCGGTCCCTCCTGCCAGCAAAGTGGCCGCCATACTGGCTGCCATGCCCACACAAATCGTCGATATATCTGGGGTGATGAATTGCATGGTGTCATATATTGCCATGCCAGACGTTACTGAACCGCCTGGTGAGTTAATGTACAACTTTATATCCTTTTTAGGATCCTCGTGTTCCAAGAATATTAATTGCGCGATTATTAAATTAGCTACATCGTCACCGATCGGTCCTCCGAGAAAAATAATTCTCTCTTTTAGCAGCCTTGAGTAAATATCATACGCCCTTTCTCCGAACTGTGATTTTTCCAGCACGGTTGGAATTAAATACGACATATAGAATGAATTTAGCAAATGAAATAAACTACTCTCCACCTATACTATACAACAATCCCCTCCTCTTTCGCTAAGCTTATCCGCAGAGACCTTTAACTAGCGGCCAAACATTACCGCCACAATTCCCTTCTACTCAGCTATCATTCCCGTGATTGAACAAATACTCGCTTAAGATACCTTTCATTGCTGGTGAAAGCCAGCGTCTCGGGCTTATAGTCCGTCACGTCAAGCCACTTTATACTCTTTATCTCACTTGGATCTGCCCGATAAGGCTTCCCTTTAGATATTCGTGCTAACCATCCCACCGTCAATGTCGTTTCCCAAATACCTTGGTAAAAATAGTGGTCGATTTCGAACCCCAGCAAGTTTATCAATTCCACCTCCACACCAATTTCTTCTCGAGCTTCCCTGATTGCAGCGTTCCTCGGGTGTTCACCAAGCTTCATGAAGCCTCCCGGCAAATCCAATTTACCTTTATCCGGCTCTATGCCCCTTTCCGTCATTAGTACTCGCCCTTTATCGTCCTGGATAACCGTTACCACGCAAGGCTTTGAATTCTGCCAGAAAATGAAGCCACAGGCCTCATTCTGGCAGGTCGGCATTAGCTCTTCTCCCTGCTCTCTTGGCACCATTTTGCTGCCGCACTTCGGACAAAATTTATATGCTTTTAGAAAATCTCTATCTGTCTGTTGCATTCTACGGTGTTATTTTCCCTTTTCCCTTGATGTTTTACTGTTTCAATCTAAGCCGCTTTTGCCTCTTTAACTGTCACTTTTGTTTCCAGTAATTCCATCGCCTTTTGGTTCCTCAGCAAGTAAGTTAAATGCTCACGTAATTCTTCCGGGTCAATTTTTTTCGCCGCTTCTTTGCTGGAACCAAAGCGTTTTAAATAGTCTTGAATCTTCTCTTCCAGTTCATTTTCATCAATCACCACTCCCTCTTGCTTGGCAAATGACCGCAGCGCCAGTCCGACTTTAACGCTTTTCTCGGCGTTAGGTTTCATTTCTTCTCGTATTTGTTCTATCGTTCGGCTTTTTTCCAGGCAATAATCATTAATTGTTTTTTGTTGCCACTGCAGCATTTGCTCAAATTCTCCCAATAAACGATCGATTTCTTTATCGATCAACACTTCATGGATTTTCGAAAAAGTAGCGCCTGCAGCCAGTTTCTCTGTCATCTCGCCTTGCCGGCGCTCTTCTTCTCGATGTAACCTCTCGTGCTGTAAATTATCCTTCATATGTTTCTTGAGATCATCCAAGTCCGTAAACTTACCGAGCTGCTTAGCAAAAGCATCATTCACTTCCGGCACCATCCTTTTTTGCACCGCCTTAGCCTGCACCCAAGCCTCTGCCTCTTTGCCCGCTAAATTACCTTTCTTGTAGTCCTCCGGAAACTTAATTTTGAATTCGCGCACATCACCGGCTGCAATCCCCACTAATTTCTCCTCAAAGTCCGGTACAAAATGACCTTCCCCCAATTGCACGGTTTGGTCTTTGCCTTCTCCGCCCTCCAGCATTACGCCTCCCACGGAAATCTTGAAATCAACTACTATTGTGTCGCCCTTGCCGGCCGGTCGCGCTACTTCCAGGGCTGAACTGCGCATTTTAGCAAGGCGTTCCAGCTCTTTGTCTACCTCGCTGTCCGTGACTTCCACTGTTCTTTTCTCGATCTCTATTTTGCTCAAGTCGCCTAGCGTAACCGTGGGCAGAACAGCGGCTGTAGCCGTAAATTTTATGCCCTTGTCTCGGCCAATTTCCTCAACAGCCACCTTCGGGCGGGCAATGGCATCAATATCATTATCCAATACCGCTTCTATAAAAAAGCGTGGAATAGCTCGATCCATCGCCTCGTTTAACAATCGCCCCGTACCGAATACTTCCTCTACTACCTCTACTGGCGCTTTACCCGGTCGAAAACCCTTAATTGATTTTTCTTTGGATAATTTCTTAGCCGCGTCTTTTACGTACGGCGCAAAGTCGTCCGCTGAGGCGCTAATCTTCAGTTCAACTTCTGACTTTTCCTGGTTTGGTTTGATGTCAACTTTCATATTAATGTTGTAAACAATAGGGGATTAATGGTCAAATTGCAACCCTGCACTCACTATTGTTAGAACTTACTCCTAACCATATACTTAGCTAATATGAATGAAGTAGACGAACTTGCCCAAATCACCAAGAAAAGCTTTGACCAAGTAGACAAGCAATTTATTGAAGTCAAGCAAGCCATTAAAGCTATTAGAAAGGAATTGAAAGTCAATCAAAAAGTTATCATTAACGAATTCAAAGTCTTAGCCGAAAACATTCACCAGGACGTAGCTGGTGCTAATCAAGATAAGATTTCCCTCATTGAACAAAAACAAGCTGTACTCGATAAGAGACTTACTAGAGTGGAACACAAAGTTGGCGTATAGCCAGCTACATTCCGTCCGATATTACTTTCCGTAACCGACAATTTTCGAATTGTGGCTTGGAAGAAGAGTGCCCACAACCAGCCGTCAGCATCAGCCATTTGCGGCATTCTTGATGGATTTTGTATAAAAAAACGCCGTAGGGAACTCGTTATATAAGACAATAATTCACCTACGACGGCTAAAGAAACGCTACCAATGACTAGTCCCAAGACGGATCCGGTCCTGGTCTATCCGGAAGCTTACGTGGGTTGTTTTGCCACCGAAAAAATCGACCAAAGGAATCTCCCCAGTAAGATGTCATCGGCCGTTTGTCGCTGCCAGGGCACCTTTTGTCTTCTCGCTTGTGTTCTCCGAAAGCCTCATTGGGTGGAGCCTCAGCCGCCCCTGGCCCAGCGGATAAAGATATGGGACCTCTTCTGTGGGCACTATCACAATCTTCGCAAACCAACCATTCTACAGCCATCGATACTTCCTTTCGTGCGGTAACCAAAATATTTATGAACAAACGAACAAAACACTAGACAGTACCGCAAAATAATACGGTAGTCAACAATAAATTCATTTAGTTTATTCAGTATATTAGCTCGCTCTTAGTTTCAAATTTTGCATTTCTATCCCTACAACAGCGGTGCGATAATCAGCGCGACGATCGACATTAACTTGATCAATATGTTTAAGGCGGGACCGCTTGTATCTTTAAATGGATCACCAACCGTATCGCCTACTACCGCTGCCTTATGCGTCGCTGATCCTTTGCCGCCGAGAGCTCCGGCTTCAATATATTTCTTGGCATTATCCCAAGCACCGCCTGAATTAGCCATCATTACGGCGAGCAAAAAACCTGTGACGATGCTGCCTGCCAGCACGCCGCCCAATGCCTCTGCGCCCAACGTAAACCCAATCACGACCGGTACAGCGATGGCTAACAGGCCTGGAATTAACATTTCTCTTAAAGCCGCTTTAGTCGAAATATCCACACAGGCTTTATAGTCAGGCTTATTTTCTTTGGTCATGATTCCCGGAATTTCCTTGAACTGCCGCCTGACTTCTTCCACCATCTTAATTGCGGACTTGCCTACTGCCTGCATCGAAAAAGCGGAGAACAAAAAGGGCAGCATACCGCCGATAAATAATCCCGACATTACAGTTGGTGACAGCAAGTTTACTACTTCAATTTTAGCGACCGTCACGTAACTGACCATCAAAGCAATGGCTGTTAAGGCAGCTGATCCGATCGCAAACCCTTTACCAATAGCTGCCGTGGTATTACCCACTGCGTCCAGCGCTTCCGCTCGTTCCCTGGTCTCGGCTCCCATCCCTGCCATCTCAGCAATACCGGCCGCGTTATCAGCTACCGGACCGTAAGTATCAGAAGCTAATGTCATGCCTAAAGTCGAAAGCATCCCAACTGCCGCTACTGCGATACCATAAATACCAGCTATCTTGTATGACATTAATATTGCTACTACCACAATCACAACCGGCAACGCTGTTGAGAACATACCCAATGCCAAACCACTGATAATATTAGTAGCCGGTCCAGTCTGGGCTGCGTCCGCTACCCGGCGGACCGGTGCCCGGTCATGACTGGTGTAATATTCCGTCACTAGCCCGATCAAGACTCCGGCAATTAGACCAGTCACGACCGCCCAGAACAGAGACAATTCGCCAAACAAATTATCTGTCCACCACCACGCCCCCACAATCAATAAACCGGCCGACGTGAAAACGCCGCGATTGAATGCCTGTTGTATTTTTTGCTCATTATTAGTCCGTACGAGTGCAATGCCTATCACACTAGCAATAATGCCTAGTGCCGCCACTCCCAGCGGGTAAATCGCCCCCAGTGTTCCGTGTGTCGGCAGCGCCACTAAACCCAAAGCCATAGCGGCAATTAAGGTATCGACATAGCTTTCAAACAAATCGGCTCCCATGCCGGCCACATCCCCCACGTTATCGCCGACGTTATCGGCGATCACGGCTGGATTTCTGGGATCATCTTCCGGAATTCCTTGTTCTACCTTTCCAACCAAATCAGCTCCGACATCAGCTGCCTTAGTGTAAATACCTCCCCCGACGCGCGCGAACAAAGCTACCGCTGAAGCGCCAAAACCAAAACCATACACCATATTAGGATCCTTAAATATCATCCATAGGATTACAACGCCCAGAAGCCCCAAGCTTACCACCGACAACCCCATGACAGAACCTGACGAAAAAGCGACTTTCAGTCCTTGTGCCAATCCTTTTTTGGCCGCTTCCGCTGTCCTGACATTGGCTAAAGTCGCCACCCGCATTCCGATATAACCGGTAATAACTGAGAAGATCGAACCCGTAATAAAAGAAATTATAATTTGCGGTGCGATCGGTTGTTCTGTAAAAAATCTAGTTACCCACATTAGCAAGGCCACCGCCACTACTACCATTGCTAAAATCCTGTACTCACGATTTAGAAAAGCCATCGCTCCTTCTCTGATTGCCAGGGCGATACTGCTCGCTTCTTCGCTTTCCACCTTTTGCACCGATATCATCCAGGCCCGCCAGCCCGCGAAGATCAGTGCCACTATCGCTGCTCCGCCTATCCAAAATTCATATAACATATGACTCTATACGTTAAGTAATAAATAACAAATTAATGTACATGATAATTTCTTTATAGTAAACCAACCACCTTGATTATGGAACGATCATTTATTTATCATATCCAATGATTATCTGCCCTCCGGCTTGCCGTCCAATTCCAGAAAAAGGCTCATCCGCACCGTCTGCGTGCAGGGATTTTTCTGCTCACTCTCTATTACGCGGTTTCCTTCTTTATCGGCGCTTTAACCGTCTCACCCTTTTCTCTTACCAGCCTACGCTTTCTCGTCGGTGGCCTCTGTCACTTCGTCACTAGCCTTTTTCTCAGTCAATACTGCTGGATCAGCCGCCGCCGTTTCCGTGCCATCGCCTACTGCCGGTTCGTTATCAACTGCCGCGGCTTCCTGCTCTTCCTCCTTCGCCACGTCACCTTTCTCTGTCTGGTCTGCGCTCTCTTCTTTTTTGTCGCTAGTTGCTCCTTCATCTGCTATTGCTTCCAATTCAACAGGTTCTTCTTCACCGGCCCGCACAATGTCGATTCTCCAGCCGGTTAACTTAGCGGCCAGTCGTACATTTTGACCTCGCTTACCGATCGCCAAACTCAACTGATGTTCTTCCACGTGTGCCACAGCGCGCTTTTCTTTCTCATAGACATCGACTGCTACCACCCGTGCTGGCGACAAGGCGTTAGCAATGTATCGGGCCGGCTCCTCGTCCCATTGAATGATATCAATCTTTTCGCCAGATAATTCCGCAATAATGGTTTGGATCCTAGTGCCCCGTTGTCCGATACACGCCCCGACCGGATCAATCCCTTCTTCTTTAGCCCAAACGGACACTTTTGATCGCTCCGATGCTTCCCGTGCAATTGCCTTAATATCAACGCTGCCGGCGAAAATTTCTGGTACTTCCAATTCAAATAAGCGGCGCAGCATACCGGGATGGCTACGCGATAAAACAATTTCCGGTTCGCGGCTGGCGACATCCACCCGCACCACGAATACTCGGATTCTTTGGTTCGGCCGGTATCGTTCCCCTCGGACCTGCTCGTTGGACGGCAGCACTCCAGTCGTTCGGCCGATATCAACATAGACCGTGTCTCCCTCCACCCGCTGTACGATCCCTGAGATAATTTCGCCTTCCTTATCTTTAAATTCTTCAAACGTTGCGTCTCTCTCCGCTTCGCGAATTCGTTGAATAATCACTTGCTTGGCCGTCTGGGCCGCGACCCGGCCATAATGCGGATCTTCTGGAGTTACATCCTCTACATACTCTTTGCCTGCTTCCGCCTCCTTGTCTTGCTCCTTCGCTTCCGTCAGCGCAATTTGAGCCGCGGCGTTTTCGATCGCGCCGTCTTCTACTACCGTCATCACTTTATACACCCTAGCCGACCCGTCCACCTCGTTAAACTCAGCCCGGACGTCCTGCCCTTTTTCACCATAATCTTTGCGGTAGGCCGCCGCTAAAGCCGCTTCAATTGTTTCTAATACTTTCTCTCGGCTAATACCCTTTTCTGCCACCAGCTGATCAATCGCCGAGCCAAAACTTACATTTTGTTCATCACTCATAACTCATTTATTTAATTGTTATTAAATTTTATCATCCGTTAAAAAACCGCGGGACTCACCGCGGTATCTGATGCCACCATAATACAAAAAAAAGACCCTCACTGTCAACTTTATCTATTACGCCTCCCCATCTCAATTTAAGAATCATTTACCGCAAATGTGCAGCTGTCTTGGTCCAAATAACAACAATTATGCGCACTAGGTGCGTCATACCTTTTATTTATGTGCCAAAAGCATCTTTAATATGCTCAATTTGCCACTTTTTATGCCCTTCGGGAATGACCGCCACCACATCAAAACGCACATCACCCCACCAACCACTCTGCTGCAAATAAAACTTCGTCGCTTTAATTATCTTCACTTGTTTTTTATGATTAACCGTCTCAGTCGCTAATCCATACTCCGCTGATGCGCGCATGCGTACCTCCACTACTACCAGCGTTTCTCCGTCTTTCATGACTAAATCTAGTTCACCCCATCGGCAACCAAAATTTCGCGCCACAAATTTCATCCCCTGTGTTTGTAAATATAACCGCGCCTCTTCTTCACCCACACTCCCAGCTTTTTTTGGTTGTTGGCGTTCTTTTTTCTTTATTGGAAAAAACTTCATTCTGCGGCCAGTCCTTCTTCCCATTTCTTCATCGGCGGACTGACTGCATCATCCACCCTGATGGCACTGCCTGCTAGCGGCCGCCATCCGTCGGAGACTGGCCATACAATTTTTCTTAGGTCAATCAGCACCACCGTGGTCAACGCCAGCCCGATAATGATATACCAGTCGCGTAATGACAGTGGCACAGTATCAAAGATAAGTTGCATCTTTGGCACGTAAATCGCCAGTAAATGCAAGCTGGCTGATACCGCCATGGAGATTAATACCCATTTATTTCCCCATATTCCTCGTTTCCAGATAGACTCTTTTAGCGACCGAAAGCTCCACACCGACAACAAGGACACAAACGAAATAAATGTGAAGGACATGGTTCGGACATATATCAAATTCTGTGAGATATCTCGGAGCAAGTAAACGTACAAACCCATCGTCATAGCCGTGACGACTGCTCCTGGCACCGCAATATGATAAAGCATCTCGCGGTTAAGCAAAGCGGCATCAGGTTCTGTTGGTTTGCGTTTCATGACATCACGCTCCTTAGGTTCCAGCGACAAAGCAATGTCTGCCGTACCATCAGTCACCAGGTTCACCCACAATATCTGAGCCGGTAAAAGAGGCAATGGCATGCCCAACATCAAACTGACAAAAAAGATCGCTACCTCCGCGGCGTTCGTGGCCAGCAAAAAAGCCAAAACCTTCTTGATGTTGTCCCGCAGTATTCGTCCCTCTTTGATCGCTTCCACAATGGTCTCAAACCGATCGTCCAGTAGCACCAGATCAGATGCTTCCTTGGCAATATCTTTACCGCTTCCCATTGCCACGCCGATATCAGCGCTCTTTAATGCGACCGCGTCATTGACCCCGTCACCTGTCATCGCCACCACATGCCCTTGTCGTTGTAAGGCCTTTATCACCCGCTGTTTATCGATAGGCGTAGCCCGGGCGATCACCGTCGTATTGTTAAGCACATCCATTAATTCGTTGTCCGTCATTTTTTGTACATCGTCGCTTGTCAGCAGCGTGTCATCCGTCTCCATAATGCCTACTTCCCTCGCTACGGATTTCGCCGTTTCAAAATGGTCTCCAGTAATTAAAATAACTTTGATCCCCGCTCTTCGGGCTTGCTGAATAACGGCCCCAACGCCTTCACGGGCGTCGTCATTAATAACTAATACTCCTAAAAACAAAAGTTCATTAATATCATCGTGATCGATATCTGTCTCCAGTACATTTCTCTTCACCCCGATGCCTAGCAGTCTCTTGCCTGTCGCTGCCATATTCTCTACCTCCTGCTGAATCTCAAATCTGTCTTTATCTCGTATCTCCGTCACTTCACCGCTCGGCGCGATCCATGTGTTAGCCCTGGCCAAGATCGTTTCTGGCGCGCCGTTAACAAATAAATAACGCACTGGTTGACTGGGATGATCATTTAAAGTGGCGCGATATTTCCATTGCCTGTTAAAACTAATTTCATCTCTCTGCCGCCACAGTTTGCGGGCATCCTCCTGTTTTACTCCGCCTTTTTCTGCAAACTCTAACGCTGCCCTTTCCGTTGCTGATCCGATATACCTGATTATTTTATCGTCCAAAGCCGCGCGATGGGCATCACTGGCCAGCGTTAAGCTGATCAATGCCAGATGATACCACGGATTATTGTCCTTTGTATCACTAATTACCGCGTTGCCGTTCAATAACGCTATCTTAGAGGCCGTCATATTCCCATGAGTAATAGTGCCTGTCTTGTCGGTGCAAATTACCGTGGCTGATCCTAGGGTTTCTGCCGCGCTAAGCTCACGCACAACTCCTTGGTGGCGTAAAATTTTTGTGACTCCGACCGTTAACGCGATTGTTAAAATCATTGTCAGGTCCTCTGGTACGGCACTAACTATTAATGTAATCGCCGTTACTATGGTCTCGAGCCAACCTTGCCCGGCCGCCACCCCAGCCACCATTAACACTGCGATCGCTGCTATTACACTCACACCGATCTGTATCCCGGTGCGGTTCAGTTGTCTGCTCAATAAGGATTTAGGCGACTTGCTGACTTTTAATACCTGGGCAATCTTACCAATTTCTGTCACTACTCCAGTGGCCGTTACAATCGCCAAGCCCGACCCGTCAGTCACTAATGTCCCCATATATAACATATTTTTTCGGTTGCTCACCGGCGTTCGTTTTTTTAGCACCAAAGCGTCTTTCTCGTTATCGTCTGATTCACCTGTCAAAGAAGCTTCCTGTGCTTTCAAGCCTCGAGTTTCAAATATCCTGGCATCAGCCGGCACTCGTTCCCCGGCTCGGACCTCAATTATATCTCCCGGTACCAATTTAGCGGCATCAATTTTTTTTATACTGCCTTCCCGTAAGACTATGGCTGTTGGCTGCAGCTGTTCTCGTAATTTTCTTAATGTATTCTCGGTTCGTAAAACCTGTGTGAAACTAAGTGTGGCATCAATCAAAATTACTATTCCGATTAACAGCGCGTCGCCATATCGGCCCAACACTAATGATGCAGCTGTACCTAACACCAACACCACTACCAACAAATCCCTGAATCTATCCAAAAATAACCAGACGTAAGATCGCTTGTTATCTGATGGTATGAAATTTTCACCGTATTTCTCCTGCCTCTTTTTCACTTCCTGCGTCGACAAGCCGCGGCTTTTCTCCACCATCAACTCGCGTTCAATCTCGTACACTTGTTTTAAATGCCACTCATTCATATATATCCATTATACATATTTTAACCGATATGTTCCGCTTACCTTGATTATGCTTACCGCTATTATTAGGTACACAAGGGCTGCCAGCTTTGTGATGAAAAAATGATCAAGCAGAATAACTGGCACTAAAGCAGCCAATATTGTCATTGACGTTCTGCCTAAAGTCATCAGCATCCACAGTAAAATTCCAATAATTATCAAACTTCCGCTAATCGCTCCAATCTGCGATAAAATCATTAATGGAACTGAGTGTGCGTAATCAATCTCCCAGGGCTGATATGAAATATGTTCTGCATCCAAATAACTTCTCAGTTCCATTTTGTAGTTACGTACACCAAGGCCAGTCCAATCATTGTGTAATTTTATAATTTGTACACTCCACTCATATCCTCTTAATCTCTCCGGTTTAGCCAAATCGCGACTATCATTCAATCGTTGTGACAACAGGGGCCATAGAACGATCATGAATAAAACAATTATGTTTATTGATAAATAACGACGGTTGCTATTGTCCATCGCAAAAATACCTGATGCTAATAATATCCATCCCAATATTGCTGCGCGCGAAAAAGCCATACACAAACCAAAACCTAAAGTAAATACAATGATAACGAAAATTATCTTCGCGCCTCTTTCGCCCCAAAGGCGCTCTGTCATAATTAATGCTAATAAACACAGGCCCCCTAAAATATTAGCGTGTTCAAATGGTCCATAGCCCCGCACAATTCCATTCCCGAATTTTGCCACGCCGCTCATTGAACTGTTAATTACGGATTCCCCAATTAGCCTCAATCCCAAATCATGCTGCAATACAAATTGGGCTACACCCCATTGGGCAAAAATGCATATTATTAATATCATGATCCACCCCAAAACAATCTTCTCTTTCTTGTCCACGAAAGCGACGCTTGCCAGCACTGCGATGACTAATATCAATTTAGCCGCATAATTATCAACAAATCCCAAACCAAACATTGCTAAGCCTCCAGTAATAACTAACCACATGTGTTGATAGCTCATATAAACTCCTAATGATTATTGTTGTTTAATTTTACTGTTTTGTATAATGTGCCTATAATACTGTTTCGGGCCCATAGCTCAGTTGGCTAGAGCGTTCGCATGGCATGCGAAAGGTCGGGAGTTCGAGTCTCCCTGGGTCCACGATTCAACAGAGTGCCTCATGGCACCCCACATGCCTGGTCCGCTCGCCCTATTTGTTACACACTCCACCGCGACCTTGCTTAGTAGTCAGAACTTTCCATATCAATTTATATAGATTAATCGTTGATGAGATTGTATATACGGTGTAAAATCTGAAATGACTTGGGCCAGTAGCTCAGTGGTAGAGCGCTACATTCGCATTGTAGAAGTCAGGGGTTCGAGTCCCCTCTGGTCCACAGTTAGATTCAGTACTCTTACCAATCTCATAGTCAATCAATTTTGGAGCGTCGCTATGGCTAAAGAATCGGTTCCATCATACAAAACCGCAGACGAACTGATGCAGGGCGCAGAGAAATCAACTCTGTTACAAGATGTACGCAAACAGATTGCAGAAGAAAGTGCATTAGATCTGAGCGATTCAGACGTAGTTTATGAGTTGGAAGGTTGGAGTTTGATCGCCAATAAAATTGTCGGGCATGAAGATGAACCAACGCTATAGCCAGCTGTCTCAGACCTCAGGCATGTCTATGCACGATCCACTTTCAAAATTCTTCAATACCTTATCGCTCAACAGTGTTGAAACTTGAGGGCTATGGGGTTTTTTTTGGATCAGTAATATATCTGTACGATCAAAACCATTATTGTGTCATAATTAACTTACTGCTATTTTATTTCCAATCGGGGATTAGCGCAGTGGTAGCGCGCAGCGTTCGGGACGCTGAGGCCGCGAGTTCGAATCTCGCATCCCCGACAAATCTCAACATGTTTTATTGGGTGTCAAACCAAAAATAAACTTTTCATTGGTGAAATCGTATAGTCGATCAGCCCAGTATCATTGATTACAGGTACGCCAAACCACAAAATAATATCCTGATTCCAACCCATGGAGTCAAGATTATAATAAGTCGTATGACGTAGAACGACCGGCCGATTATTTTAAAGTCAATCCTAATCGATGCTCTTTTGGCTGAAGAGAAATAATTTTGAATTTAATTTTCTTGCCAACCTCTAAGACACTAGTTGGGTCAGTCGCAAATTCGGGGGGTAACTCTGATACATGGACCAGTCCATGAATGTCGTTATCAAGTTTAATAAAACCTCCAAACGGTGTTACCTTAATAACTTCACCTTTAACTTCGTCACCTACTTTATATCTATCCTCAACCTTGCTCCACGGATCATCCTGTAATTGCTTGATCGATAGCGAAATTCGTAATCCATCAACACCAATAACTCGAGCCTTAATCATTTCACCTACACTCACAATATCACCGGGATTATCAATGCGTTGCCAGGCTAATTCTGAGATATGTACTAGCCCCTCCAATTCGCTATCACCTTTGTTGAACTTAATAAATATTCCAAATTCAACTATGCCGCTTACCATACCTTCAACAATGTCCCCCTCATTAATATCTTTCAATATATGACTCATCTCATCACCAATCGCTGCTTTTTCTGATACTATTAATTTTTCTGAATCACGTTCTGCGCCAATAATTTTCACTTTAAACTTTTCTCCAACGTAGCTTTTCAATCGTTCGAGAATTTTATTTTTATCCCCGCCTTCCACGCGAGGATAATGATCAGGCGCCAATTGTGAAACAGGTAGGAAACCTGTGACACCCTGAATCCTAACAATTAACCCTCCCTTATTGGCGTCCAAAATTTCAACCTCTAATATATTGCCAGATTCCAGCACAGATTTAATCTCGCTCCAGCTCTGCTCAATAGAGATAGACCGCAGCGACAACTCTATCAGTTCATCCTCATTATCAATACTTTGTACCGTTGCGTTCAGTTGATCACCAAGTTTGGTCTCGCGGAACTTTTCACTGTCTTCCAGCAGCTCACGGCCATAAATAACACCCACACCAAGGTGCCCCAAATCGAGATATAAGGCATTACGTGCCTTATCGATTACCTGCCCAGTCACAATTTCCCCGACTTTTGGGACGTTGAGCATGTCTTCTCGTTGTTCTACGATTGATTTCATTGCCTCACTCATAGCGCATATAATGCCATATCCATTCCATTGGTGCAAATTTATTTTTCTCATTCTTAAAATTCATAGTAAGGCACAAACAGTCACCTTAAATTCCTTCATTATCAAGCAGTGACTAAACAAATATTTCCTAGTTTTACGACAAAAAAGATTGGATTAGTTATGAATTTTCATGTAGTATTTTTCCATGACTATCACCTGGGCCGGACACTATGCGGTAAAGCTATTCAACAGCTCTACCACTATTATTATCAACCCCTACTCACCAACTATTGGTCTGCCCCCATTTCGTTCCAAAGCTAACTTTGTTTTTCTGACAAATCCTACTGACCCAACCATGTCTCATCTTAATGGTATACAAGGTGACTATATTAATATTAATGTTGCCGGTGAATATTCCTTCGAAAATTTAACTGCCTACGGTATCGGTTGGTTTGCAGAAGCATCCAGCACTGAACAAATAATTTATCGGATAATATTTGATGATCTTTCCATTCTTTACCTGGGGTCACTAAGCAAGAAACTTAATCAGGCTGAGCTTCAGCTTATAGAACAATCGGACACAGATGTACTCATCGTTCCAATTGGAGGTTCCACTAGCATTGATACAGCGGCGGCTATCGACCTCGTTTCCACTATCGAGCCCAATGTTGTTATTCCTATCAATTACTTAATTCCCAAACTGAACCACAAAGTAGATCCTGTGACTAAGTTTGCTAATGAGATGGGAGTCAGTCCAAAATCAGACTTAAAAAAGATCACGCTTTCTTCCAGCAAGATTGATCGTGAAAACATCACTACCATTATTCTCAACCCCTAGCATATTTCCATCTGAGATTTTATTACGATTCCATCTATATAATAACCAACCACCAACCCAACACTAAAGTCAAAACTTGATTATGGCTAACAAATCAAACACCGGATCAATTATCGGCCGGGACCTTTCTGAAGAAATCCAACAAAGTTATTTGGATTATGCCATGTCCGTGATCGTCTCACGCGCTCTGCCTGATGTTAGAGATGGCATGAAACCTGTTGCCCGCCGTATTTTATTCTCGATGTGGCAACAGGGCCTCCGATCCACCGCTAAATTTCGTAAATCCGCGAATGTCGTCGGTGACGTCTTGGGTAAATATCACCCTCATAGTGATACCGCTGTCTATGATGCCTTGGCTCGTTTAGCCCAGGACTTCTCTCTCCGCTATGAGCTAATTGAAGGGCAGGGGAACTGGGGAAGCCTGGACGGCGACGCCCCGGCGGCTATGCGTTATACCGAGGCGCGCCTGTCAAAGGTGGCTGACGAGATGATGATTAATATTGAAAAGGATACGGTTGATTTTACGGACAATTATGACGGTACCAGGCGCGAACCAATTGTTCTGCCCAGTGCGCTGCCGAATTTCATAATTAACGGCACTCTCGGCATTGCGGTCGGTATGGCCACCACAGTTCCGCCTCATAACCTAACAGAAGTGTGCGATGCTGCAATTCACCTGATTGACCACCCCAATGCGACGGTAGAAAATTTGCTTCAATTTGTTAAAGGCCCCGACTTTCCTACTGGTGGCGCTATCTATGACCAACAAGAGATTATGCGCGCCTATGCTACCGGTAAAGGCAGTATTATTACACGCGCGCTGGCCGATATTGAAGAGGATAAAGGGCAGGCTTTTCGGATTATTGTTCGTGAAATTCCTTACCTCGTGAATAAGTCTGTCTTGGTCGCAAAAATTGCAGAGAGTGTCAAAACCAAAAAGATCGAGGGTATTCGGGACCTGCGGGATGAGTCGGATAAGGATGGCGTCCGCATCGTTATTGAATTAAAAAAGGATGCGTATCCGCGCAAAGTCCTTAACCGTTTGTTTGCCATTACAGACCTGCAAAAAACTTTCCACGTTAACATGCTTGCCCTGGTGGACCAGGGCCGTCAACCCAAAGTTCTTTCCTTAAAGGAAGTACTTGAAGAACATATCAAGCATCGCCAGGTCGTTATAACCCGCCGGACCAAGTATGACCTCGATCGTGCTAAGGAACGAGCCCATATTCTCGAGGGCTTGAAAAAGGCGCTGGATCATATCAATGAAATAATCTCCACCATTAGGAAAAGCCGCACCAAAGAAACTGCCCATGAGAATCTGCGCAAAAATTTCGTATTGTCCTCCGCGCAGGCCACTGCCATTTTGGAAATGCGCTTGCAAACCCTGGCCGGCTTGGAGCGTCAGAAAGTCGAGGATGAATTAGCGGAAAAGAAAAAAATAATTGCCGAACTAGCGGCTATTTTAAAAGATCCTAAAAAAGTATTGACGATGATCCGGTCAGATTATAAATCCCTTAAGGAAAACTATGGTGACGAACGGCGGACTCGCGTCTTTAAACAATCCATCAGCAACTTTTCCCAGGAGGATTTGATACCAGATGATCCGACCGTTATTATCGTCACTCGCGGCGGCTACATTAAACGTTTAGCCACTTCGGCCTATCGCGTCCAAAATCGCGGCGGCCAAGGAGTCAAAGGGATGGTTACTAAGGAAGAAGACATTGTGGATACTCTGCTGGCCACCACTACACATAAGGACCTCCTCTTCTTTACTAATCTGGGACGTGTCTTTACGACCAAGGCTTACGAAATACCGGCCACCACCCGAGCGGCTAGGGGACAGGCTTTGCCAAACTTTCTAGACTTATCGACCGATGAGAAAGTCACTGCTGTGCAAGCGCTGCCCTCCAAGGACGAAAATGGAGAATATTTAGTCATGGCTACCCGCCAGGGGATTATCAAAAAAACACCTCGCGAAGACTTTACGAATATCCGCCGCTCAGGACTCAAGGCCATCACGCTTAAAGACGGCGATACCTTAGAATGGGTCAGCGTCTCGTCAGGTAAGGACGATATTTTACTTACCACCGGCGGGGGACAGGCTATTCACTTCTCAGAAAAGGACGTCCGTCCGATGGGCCGCACTGCGGCCGGCGTCCACGGTATGAAACTTAAGCACTCTGATACTATAGTTACCATGCACGTCATACCTGCTGGTACAGCCAATAAACCACAGGTTCTGGTTATTACTGAGCAAGGTTATGGTAAGAGAACTCCACTGGCCAGCTATCGACGGCAACGTCGAGGTGGCAGTGGCATCAAAACTGCGCATATCACGGCTAAGACTGGCCGACTAGTGCAGGCTGCCATCATTAATAAACAGAACCTATCAACGTCCGACCTCTTGATTATCTCCGAAAAGGGCCAAGTCATTCGCATCAACGCTGCCACTGTCAGTGAACAAAGTCGCGCTACTCAGGGTGTTAAAGTTATGAAGCCCACCGCTCAATCTGGCCGCATCGCCACCTTTACTACTTGGACCGACTAACACCGTCAGACAAGGCATCTCCAGGAGTAGCCAGGTTTAGCTTCAAATCAGCCTCTGGTCTGGGGACTTGATTGAACATTTAACGTTAGTCTTTTCATTAAGTTTATTTCTCGAACCAGAGCTTCCTCTCATTTCCAATTTATCTTGCTGTTTGTCGTAGTTGTTAGTGTCAGCCTCGTTTGGTATCTTATAAACATGGCTCAACCCGAATCGTTCCTTCGTCCTGATCAGTTTTGGTCTGATCTTGATCTCCGTACAAATCAAACCGTTATCCACCTAGGTTGTGGTCCTGGCTTTTTTCTCTTGCCAGCTGCTCGTATTGTCGGCAAGCATGGGCAAGTTATCGGTGTCGACATCCGTGAAGACATGCTGCGCGAAACAGAGGGGCAGGCTAGACGTGAAGGCTTGTCAGATATCGTTCAGACTATTCGATCCGACTTAGAGCAAGGACCTACCAAAAGTATTAAAGCTAATATTGCGGACTGGACCCTCTTAGTAAATATTCTCCCCCAGGCTGATCCCAAAAAAATACTTCGCGAGGCAAAACGCGTGACCAAAACAGGGGGAATCATTATTATTGTGGAGTGGCTGCTTTCCCAAGCAACAATTGGTCCTCCGGTTGCAAATCGCATTACCAGAAGCGAAATTTTGTCTATAATTGATGAATTAAAATTAACCTTATACAAAACCTTTAGTCCCAGTTCATATCACTATGGCCTCCTCATTAAGGTTGAAAATTAGCGCCTCGATATTAACAGTAATAAGTCTGTTTACCTTAACGGGTGTTAGTTGTAATCCATTTAGCGGTAATGGCGGAAATTCTAACACTGATACACCCTTAGTAGTTTGGGGTTTGTGGGAAGAAAGTGTTGCGCTAGAGCCTATCATCACCAGTTTTCAGGAAGAAACAGGTGTTAATGTTGAATATCGCAAAATCGCCTCAGTCGCTGATTACGAAAATGAATTATTATCAGCCATTGCCGAGGATCGTGGTCCGGACATTTTTGTCATTCATCATACCTGGGTCGAAACCAAGCGGGGTTTAATGAGCCCCGCGGACCCTACTATTATTGACGAGCGTGCCCTGCGCGAAGAATTTGTTGATGTTGTGGCCGATGATCTAATCCGCGATGGCCATGTCTATGCCTTGCCGACCTCTGTTGATACCTTGGCGCTTTATTACAATAAAGACCTCCTGAGCGCTGCTGGCGTTGCCAGACCGCCTCGCACCTGGGATGAATTTCTATCCGTTATTGAACGCATCACTCGCGTCAATCGATTAGGTGTGATTGAACAAAGTGCTGCGGCATTAGGTACTGCCGTCAATATCAGCCGTGCGACTGACATTATTCAGCTGCTCTTTTTGCAAAGCGGCATCTCTTTAACCAATGCTGATAAAAAAATCCAATTATCCAACGACATTGGGGTCAACGCCCTCACTTTCTATACCGACTTCGCCAATAAATCAAAAACGGCCTACACCTGGAATTTACAACAAGAACATTCTTTAGATGCCTTTTCCCAAGGGAAAACAGCGATGATGATAAATTACTCTTATCACATCCCCACCGTCCGGGCGAAGAATCCACGTTTACGATTTGACATTGCGCCCGTTCCTCAAATCGTCGACAGTAAAGTCCAAAATTTTGCTTCCTATTGGCCTTACGCAGTCTCAAATAAATCCAGCGCCCCTGATACAGCTTGGCAATTTTTACGCCGTCTGACTAACACGGATGGTGCGATGGCCATTATTCGTCATCACCAGATTCCGCCTGCCCGACGCGATGGCGTCGCGGCTCTAAGCCGCGATCCAATCTTAGGCGTCTTTTCCGAACAATCTTTAACTGCCGTCACCTGGCCAAGAGGGGACATTGTGGCCATTGATGCTATCATGAATGCCATGATCGACAATGTTGTTACTGGTGCCTCAACCATTAACGCCAGCCTTGTCCGCGCCCAGGAGCAAATTAACCTGATTCAACCCACGCCAGCTGTCGAGCCAGCCGACCAGCCACCAGTCGGCGGTCTGTAGTAATATATCTACCGATTTTGAATTTTAATGTATACTAAGCCCATGTCCATTATCACCCGTTATACCAAGCGATTATCCGTTATTCTGACCCTTGGGCTATTATTTTTGCCCCTTATCTCCCAGGCTCAGGCTACGCCCGCCAACTTTGAAAATCCCCTAGACCCTGTCAGGGACGTCCGGGTTCTAATTCAAAACCTAATTATTTGGCTTGTTGGATTATCGGCCCTCATCGCCCTTCTTGCTTTGGTTGTGGGAGGTATGCGTCTGATCGTTGGCGGTTTCGACAATGAACAAGAAGCTGCCAAAGCAAAAAGAATTATTACCTGGGCTGTTATCGGCCTGGTTGTGGTAGCTATGGCGGCAGGCATTCTGTCTACACTCAGCGACGTACTCGACATTTAATCGATTAGATCATCACTTATGCCTAAATTCCTGCCATCACTTATCATAATCCTGCTCGCTTGCGTCTTTTTAGTCTTACCCGTTCAAATTCTTCATGCTCAAACGTCGTGCGACAACCTGTCCGCCTGCATAACCGAGACGTATTCTTGGGCCACCGAGACGGTTAGATTATCTCCATACACCATTAGTGAATTTCTGACTAACATCATAGTTTTTGTATCTTCCTTTGTTGCCATTGTGACAGCGGTCGTAATTTTGTTCGGTGGTCTCATGTACGTCTTTTCTGCTGGTGATGAAAGACGTGCCGCGCAAGCCAAAAACATTATTTTATTCGCCATTATTGGGCTAATCATTGCCGTCAATACCAGTATCATCGTCGGACTTATCCAAGACGTCGCTGGCGACCCTGCTGGTCCTGGTCTTGGGGTTGGGCCGATAATCGAACTGATTGGTCAGATTGGTATTATTATACTTGCTCCACTTGCTTTGATAGCCACTGGGGCCATCGTTTATGGCGGTTATATGTATATCACCTCGGCTGGTGAAGAAGATCGGGCTCGTCGTGGAAAACAAATAATTATCTACGCTCTCGTTGGTGTCTTTATTACCTTAATTTCAGCCTTAATAGTTAATGTTGTGATTTCGTTATAGCATTAAGCATCCTCACTAAAACTTTTAAGACCATGCCTTTTAAGAACACCCTGCCCAAGTTACTGCAAACACGCATCTTATTATACGTCGTGTTCGTGTCATCTTTGTTTCCATTATCGACCTACGCCCAAGCTGTCAGGCCAGTGCCCAACCTGTGGTGTAGTCTGTGGGGAATCCGCTGCGGCGGTGGAGCGCCGCTTAATACTCTGTGGGGCATGCTGTGGTCAGTTGTCACCATTGCTTTATCTTTTGTTGCCATTGTTGCTACTGCTTTTTTGGTCTATTATGGCTTTCTTTATGTAATGTCACGCGGCGAAGAGGACAACGCTCGTCGTGCCAAAGCCGGTATTGTTTATGCGATCCTGGGTATGATTGTTGCCGGTACAGCCGCTTGGCTGGTTAACGCTGTCATTAATATATAATTATGGCCAGTATAGCAAAATCATTATTCTTTGTTGCCACCATCACTATCTTGGCCCTAAGCGTCTTCCCGGTTATCGCTCAAGTCCAACCAATTATTGCCCCCGATTGTGGTTTCTTGGGCATGAACTGTACGGGCGGTGAAACTTTTGGCGGCAATTTCGCTCCCTTTATGCTTACTCTCATCAACGTCGCTCTCGGCTTAATTGGTACCATATCAACCGCCTTCATTGTTATTGGTGGCTACTTGTATGTCACCTCCACCGGTGACGAGCACAAGGCGGAAAGAGCTAAAAATCAGATTATTTACGCCATTCTTGGTCTTGTTGTTGCCGGTGGCGCATTTGCGCTAGTCAACACAGTCACTACTGTTACTTCCACTCCGCTCGTGTTTTACCTTGTGCCTTACGTTTTGATGGCCTTATCTTTAGTTAGTATTATTGCCGCCATATACCTTGTTTATGCCGGATACTTATACATCACCTCCACCGGTGACGAGGAAAATTCTGCTCGCGCCAAACGGCAAATAGTCTACGCCATGCTCGGAATGTTTATTGCCAGTTCTGCTCTTGTTATCGTCAATGTTATCGCTAGTCGTGATGCCACGGGTCTAATCGTTAATATTCGCAGTGTTGTTAACACCCTTTTAACTATTCTGGGCGTCGCGGCGGCTGTGTATATTATTATCGCCGGCGCCATGTATATAACCTCTACTGGCGACCAAGACAAGTCGGCCAGGGCAAAAATGCAAATCGTCTACGCTCTGATCGGGATTGTTGTTATAATCTTGTCTGCCGTAGCTGTCAATCTCATCGTTAGGGCGGTCTAGCCTCTCCCTTCCCGCGCCGTCCAAAATCCCTATTATCTAAATTTTATAAATAAGCTATATTAACATCACACCAAGGAGGTGAATTTTATGAAAATAAAAACTACCCTTTTCGTTTTAGCGTTTCTCATGTTTCTGTTGGTCCCCACTGCATCTTTAGTTGCTAGCGGCCTGACGACAGTGACACCTTTTGAGGGTACTGCCACAAATAGGGATCCTATCGTGGCCATAACTAACCTGGTTAACGGTTTGCTGGTTGTTGTCGGTATTATCGCGGCTATTTTCGTTGTTATTGGTGGTATGCGCTATATCTTCTCGCAAGGCGATGAAGACGCTCAGGTTCAGGCGCGTAACACAATTCTCGCGGCCGTGATAGGTATCGTTGTGGTTATTCTATCCGCCGTGGTTGTGAACTTGGTGATCAGGGCTGCTCGAGGATAAACTATTACAATCTAAATCATTGTCTGGGTCGCTGACGGCTTCTGCGGCGATTTTTGCTAAGCAAACAAGATATTTACTCAAGCAAACATCCAGTCACGCGCTTAGCGCAATTATTTACCTGCTAATTTAACAGACACCGATGGTCTCGGCACAAACGTAGATAACCTACACTGGACTCTGCTGTTTTAACTCATGAAGACTGCCGGCAAAAATTTGCGACTATAGTTTACTCAAGAAAAGTGCTATATTTTTCATATAATCCACGCCCAGACAGAAGGCGTTATAAATTTTTCAGGAGGTGATACAAATGATTTGCAAAAAAACTATACTAACCATCTCGCTCGTGAGTTTAGTGCTTCCTCTGGTCGTCAGCGCCCAAGGATTCTCGCCTGTCACACCGTTTGCTGGCACTTCTACTGGCACCTTGATTCAGGCCATCACCAACATAGTTAACGCGTTATTAGCCCTCGCTGCTGTTATCGCTGCTATTTTCGTCATTATTGGCGGAGTTCGTTATGTTACCTCCCAAGGCGACGAGGATGCTTCCGAGCAGGCTAAAGGCACTGTCCTTTATGCAATAGTCGGCATTATCATAATCGCCCTGTCAGCTGTTATTGTGAACTATATTATTGCCGCTGTCCCAGCGGGATAATATTCTTTGGTCAGAAAGTAAACAACCAATTTAGCTGTCTCAATTTTCCGGCCATCGCCATCTGTTAGTACGTGATTCGGTGAGTCGCGTACTTTTGTGTATACACCAGAAAAATACCAGACAAAAAAGAGTCATGGGTTGTCAGGTGGCACCTGGCATTGATTTGCCCTCTCTCAGGAGCATTTCCGCTTTGGTATTTGGACTTTGTGTCCCCGTGCTTGAAACTTATATGATTGGTTATTAATTGAAAATTGAATCCTTTCTAATTCTAACGCACTGTACTTTGTATCCTTTTTCTAATTTACTTATAAGTATCACCTATGTGCTCATCTCCCACCCGCGTCCTGATTATCGCTCCCACCCCCTTCTTCGCCGACCGGGGTTGCCATATTCATATCGCCGAACAAGCCTTGGCGCTGCAGCGCCAAGGGCTTGTCACACTAATGGTCACATATGGTCTCGGCCGGGATGTTGACGGTATTAAAACCATGCGTACATGGCGGTTGCCCTGGTATAAACAAGAAGCCATCGGCCCCAGTTGGCATAAGTTCTATCTTGACGTGTTTTTGTTTATTGTAGCCCTTCTAGCCGTCCGGCGATTTAAGCCTCAGGTAATCCACGGCCATTTACATGAAGGCTGCCTGATCGCATGGAGCATTAGCCGCCTTTTTAAAATCCCCTTTGTTTTTGATTGCCAGGGGAGTTTAACAGGGGAATTACTTGTCCATAATTTCATTCTGGCCAAAACCAACTGGTTAAAAGGCTTCTGGTACGCGTTAGAACAAGCCATCGATCATTTGCCCAATATTATCCTCGCTCAATCAACGGAAATGCGTCGTGAGCTCATTGTGCGTTTTAAGATTGATCCCAGTCGTATTGTGATGGCTTACGACGGTGTTAATACTCACGTCTTTCACCCCCAACAAAAAGACCCACAACTTCTCCGGGAATTAAAACTGCCTGCCGACCAACCAATTATCGTGTATCTAGGGGGGCTAAGTCCGCACAAAGGAGTTGATGTATTGCTTAAAGCCTTTCAGGTTGTGTTGCAGACCCACCCTGCTGTTTTCCTGTTGCTTATGGGCTATCCCCACGAAGCCAACTACCAACAGTTAGCGCAATCGCTTCGGATAAATCATCGCACTCGGATCACGGGCCGTGTCCGCTACCAAGACGCTCCGCGCTATCTTGCCCTTGGTGACATCGCGGTTGCTCCCAAGCGTACCCAGACTGAAGCCAATGGGAAAATCTATAACTACATGGCCACCGGATTGCCCACTGTTGCTTTTGATACGGTGGTCAACCGTGACATCTTAGGTGATATCGGCGTTTATACCAATCCATCTGATGATTATCGTGGTCTGGCCCAAGCCCTGAACAAATTATTAAATGATCCGTCAGCAGCGCGTCTTATTGCCGGTCAAGTACGTACCAAAGCTGTCGCTCGCTATTCGTGGGATCGTGTTGCTGATCGTATAATAGCTGCTTATCAGCGCATTCAAGCTCCCTTTTAGTTTCTCCACATGTCAAACTGGTAGGGGACATGCCCCTAGTGAGAATGGGCAACCTTAGAAACACAAAAGGAAAAACGGAAAGTGAAAATCGCTGTGTAAAAAAATACATCGATATAATCCGCATAAACTAAGTAGTAACAGAGTGATAGACATTATAAATACAGACTGGGATCCTCAATTAGCTAAAAATACCAAGCTATTTTTTGAATTTTTAATTGTTGTTTTTCGTTTTTAGCTTTACGTTTTTCGTTCTTTCAGATTTCCTTCAGTTTATCCCTAGGGAACCCCATCGGGGGATTTCGGATTTAACTCATTAGTCTTTTAACCCTTCTTACGATATTGTTCTTAATAAATGACAACAAAATTCAACCCCCACCTCTTTTTAGCTGTCTTTTTAGTCTCCTTTCTGATTCATTCCAGCTATTTTCGGTTAATAACTTTTGCGGACTATGACAAATGGGTCGCACGAACCATTAACTTGTCAGAGGACATATTGACCCCATCACCGCAAATACGTTTTTTTGACGTGAATCACGAATACCGTTATGGTTCGCATCCCGGCACAACCTTTCTTCTGCCCGCTGCCTCTTTATATAAACTTGGCCTGCCTGGTCCCACCAGCCTCTTCCTCAGCATTACATTCATTTCTTCTTTCTTGACCGCTTCTATTGCAGCTGCCTGCCATCACTTAAGGCCCAGAAGTCCCTGGTGGCTGATATCGTCGATTATTCTCTTTATCCACCCGCTCTACTTCTACAGCACACCGACTAATGCTATTATCGGGCCCATCACTGCCTTGCTTTTCCTCTTAGCCCTAATTGTGTACGAGCAAAGGAAGCAATCGTTGTCTGTTGGTTTAATATTGTTTATATCATTCATTTTTGGGCTAGGCTTATCTACTCGCTTGCACGATACAGTATTCATTGGTGCTCCCCTGATCACTTTTATAGGTGCCTATGTGCGTAAAAAACACCTTATCTTAATGATCTTGGCAGCGGCTTTATTCGCTTTCGTCCTTAACCCGTTCCTCTGGTTCATTCCCCTGGAATATCTGAAGACCGCCATTCTACGCACCTCTTCTCATCTCGCCTACACTGGGATGCCTGGTTTCAACCTTACTCTTCTTTGGGCGCTTTATTATACGCCGCTGACCATTATCTCTATTGCCCTCGCGGTCGTGTCCTTTATCTTTGCCCGAAAAAAACTACCCGTTTCTTCTCCCTTTCTTCTCACTCTGTTTCTCATTACTGCCATCACCATCGGTCTGTTCCGAAGCGCCAACTTTAAAACGCTTCGCTATTTCTACCCATTAATTTTTACTTGGGATATTTTCTTGCCGCTATTTCTCCTTTGCTTGTCTGACAATATTTACTTTCCTTTTATTTCTTCAGTGCGTTCTGCCCTCTACGCCCGTCATTTAACGCGCCTCGTGCTAATGGTAATCGTCGTTTTTGGCTTTGCTTTTCTGACCGCCTATAACTTGCTTTTGCCTGGTTCTCAAGGACTTATTTAAACACAAAAATGTGTATGGAGAATAATATGACAATTAACCAGTTAGTGTGTTATTATTTATGCATACCTAAACGTCTAACATTACCAGAGAAGGAGGTGAGGAGGACATGAACATTAAGAAAGTATTAGCTACCACAGCCGCTGTCGGTTTGATAGCGATTCCAATGATTGCCTCTGCTCAAGGATTTGCACCGGTGACTCCATTTGAAGGGACTTCAACCGGCACACTGATTCAAGCCATCACCAACATTGTTAACGCTCTACTCACCTTGGCTGCTGTTATCGCCGCTATCTTTGTCATCATCGGTGGCGTGCGGTACATAACCGCTCAAGGAGATGAAGATGCAGTCGCAGCTGCGAAGAACACAGTTATCTATGCCGTCATCGGTATAGTCGTGATTGCTTTATCAGCCGTAGTCGTCAACTTCATTATTGCTGCCATCCCGTAAGTTTGGCGTTATTTATACAAGGCGCTCGATTCAACTAGGAATCGCGCGCTTTTGTAATTAAGCAACGAATCGTTCAAAATAAATTTTTTAAAAATAACCCATCTCCATTATTTTGTGGGCAGGAACAGCCATTGCCTAATACCTGATTTCTAATATATCAATTAGGACTTAAGAGCTGCTTAGCCTGCCTGCCGATAGGGAGGCCTGTGGATAGGCCGGGACTTCTTCGTTTCTAACTCCTGATTTATATTTTCTTAAGAATCCGCATTAAGATACACTACACCTATGACCATTCTTCCCCCTGAAGTTATTTTAGCTGTCAACGCCGCCTTGTTGCTTATATCTGGCATCATTACGATGCTTTTGCTACGCACCGGCGTCCATTACGCCCATAGTGTCGGAGATTCCGCCGCCCAAGACACTCAAAAGAAGGCTATCTTAATATTCGTCTTGTCCCTTTTCGCTCTCAGCCTTCTGGCCGCCTCGTTTAACGTCCTGGTTTCCTCCGTCTAATAATAATCAGAACAAATACGCGCGTTTCTTATGATCGGGTATTCACGACTAGCCTTTATAACCAATAAAAAAAGCCTCAGATAAATTCCAAGGCTTTCAAAGAACGAATAAACGTACAACAACTTACTTACTCTCTGCGTCCGCTACCGGGAAGAAAACTTCCCAATAAACTAACGCCGGCGTTGGTGGCTGGAAGTAAACAACCGCCCGCTCAACCTGTTCATCCGGATTTCCTTCCCAGAACCTCCTCACCTCAGCTGACGTGACAGTGAAACTGTCACGTGTCGGGCTCTCTCTCGCGGGAAATAAAGGCCGGAGCTCTTTCCTGAACACAGACACAGCGTCCATACCCGCTTTAAGCGCTTCTGGGTTCGAATTGTCCAGAGTAACGTTCTCGGGCATCAACCACAACCTCGGCTGCTGTGTGTCATAGAAGCCTGGAACAGTAATTGTCTCCTTAAGTTCCCACGCTCCCGGTGCAACAGGTTCCGACGGAATAAAGGTTATTCGCATCGTCCAACTCACTTCCTCCCCATCAACCCTAAACGGTACCACGCCTGGTACCTGGAGAGAGTTCGGCATGCACGTACTGTACGAACCAACCCAAAGAACACTGTCATTTGGCAGTTTTGTCACAGTTGCTGTGCATTCCAAACCGTTCACGCCAACTGTTCTACCAAAATTAGGATGTCTTGAGTATCCGGAAGTACTCCGAACCTCTAAGAACAACGCCACTTCGTTGGTACCTATGCGGTTTTCATCACCACATACTTGGAATGGTTCCTGATCCTGCCTAGTAATCCACCACGCGGGTGTTGCTGGCAGCGAACTTCCTCCTAACCTGGTTTCCACCATCGCGCCTTGTAATAGCGGTCCAATTGGCAGCGGTAGATATCCGTGCTTATCAATCGAACCTGTCCATTCCCTGCGCATCCTGTTCCATCCTTCGTCTGGTCCAGTCATAGACCGTAGCATCCAATCATTTATCTGGTCAGGCGCAACATTCGTCATCACCGTCTTTGGACCACCAACAATAGTTCCGTCAGCACCATCTTCAGCAATAGGGGGTATAGCATGTATCTCCCTCCCATTTTCCACTGCTGTTGAAATTGCGTCAGGTTTTTCGTCGGACAGTTCGTCGCTACATCCTTTCGGGAAGAACATCCAACACAGAATCAATAAGAGGATGATTGTCATGCGTCCCAGATAGCGTTGAATCCAGCCTAGCACACTTAAAAACGCCGCTGGTCCTAGTCTGGGGATATGCGCACCGAACGCTCTGGTAATTTTCACGATCACGATCACGATCACAGCCACGATGAATAAAGCGCATATCACGGCAATGAAATGTAGTACCACGCTCATTCTAGCTCTCCTTTAGGGGTTTTCTTTTTTCAGGAATCCTTCAATGGCTGATAGCACATCCGCTGCGTCTTTCACGTTTATGGCAGATAATTTTATTTCGCCTGCCTTGCTGCGAATCACATCCATTAGGAATGCTTTCTGTTTGTCATCTGTCAGACCCAGCTTATCTGCCAGTGCTTCGATACCTTCCGCTTCACCAATGCGACGCAGTCTTTCGATCGCCTGTTGTTTTAAGCCTTCCTGATGGCCAATAAAACTTAGATCAATCGCTCTGGATGCCTCAGCATCGTCTGGGGAAGCGGGTTGAAGCTGAATTTTCTCAACTACGATATTGCACACTAACAGAGAATCACCGGTCTCAAATGTATCATCATCAGGAGTAGGTCCAGGAATACGTCTAAGCAGCTTGCCCTGGATGAAGATGGTGTCGTCATCTTCGGTAAGCGCTTTACGCACTTTCCTCTCAAATAGACCCCTTTCTCTGATTATGTCATTGTTCACAACATCTCCCGCTGCCGGAAACACAGAAAAAGTGAAGAACGTAGCCGCTTCTCGCATAGCTTCCTTCATTGGCTTATTTACTACCCGGAAAAAACGTGCAGCAATTCGTTTGACTGACTCTTCCACCCCGTTCTCCTGAATAAGCACCTCGTGGTTAGTCAAATCCCTCGCACTCTTTGACAGGTAGTAATTCAGATCCTGCTTAAACAGGGAGAAAACTATCCCCAGATGCACCGGGTTTTCTGACAAACGGATTTGAAGAGTGGCGTCTCCTTCAACTCTTACTCTTGGATACTGCGTATTTGATGAGTCTGTGTACATCATTGAGGCATGGATAGGCACCTCAAACTGATCTGTCGGTACGCGATATCCAAGGTAAAGCGGCCACAAGCCGAAAGCCCAACTGCCCTTCCAAAAGGCCAACTTAACGGTATCTTGGTCAGGCACCTTAGCTCGGTTGCTGATGTTTTGGTCTCCAGCCCATGATTCGTCCCAATAGGAACGACCCAGCACCGTTCTCTCATACTGACCAAAGCGGTAAAACACAATTTTTTCATTAGCCCTCAGCATGTACAACGACTGGTAGATGATCACAGCCGCAACCATTGCTAGAGCCAACCCCACAACAGCCAATTCCACGATCGTTAACGTGTCCATTTCTTAACTCCTGTTCGGGTAGGTTAGATTGTCAACGAGCTGCCAAAACAGCCCAAAAGCACACAAAAACTACAACACTTTACTATATGTCATAATAACCGTCATGTCAAGTTATTAACCGTCAGTTCTCAACAGTCAAGAAAAACCGTGTATTGACCCCAGAAAAGATGAATGAAGGGGGTTTCATTTCCAGACATTAGCGACAAACCCTTCTAACTGTCAGAATATCTATGCGAATATACCCTCAACCGGTGAGCGCTTACTTTCAGTCATTATTCGGACCCTTACCTTATCAATAACTCACAAAACCAGAGAATCTTTTAATTTTCAATTGTTGTTTTTCACTTTTCACTTTACGTTTTTCGCTGTCTAAGTGCGGATGAGAGGACTCGAACCTCCAAGGGTTGCCCCACATGGTCCTAAACCATGCGCCTTTACCAATTTGGCCACATCCGCAGAAAACCTATCTACCAACCATACTAACCATAACCTCTAAACGTCGCAGCGCCAAGCAACCAGCCTATGCACGTCAAGCATCCATGCATCAGTCTGAGCAGTAAAACTACCCTAGGTGTAAAGCTTGGCAATTAGTCATTAGGATTTGGGTTTTGATTGGAAATTGGGATTTGGTCATTGGGATTTTAATGTACTTACGCTTTCTTAGCCACCAATTTAGCCCGCGCAGAATCCAACCACACTGGCCGTAATACAGGATAATTATATAACTCCACGTACTCCGGCAGCACCCGTTGCCAGGTAAAATGGGCCCTCGCTCTCTTCTGTGCCTGTCGGCCCAAGGATAACGCGTTCGCACTCAATGACAGTGTTCTAATTGCCTCCGCCAGTCCGTTGACGTCACCAGCTTTAACCATCAGGCTTGCTACTCCTAATACTTCTTGGTATCCGACGTCAGTCGTCGCCACCATCCCTTTGCCGCAATCCATAGCCGCTAACACTTCATTTAATGTCGTCTTTTCTCCGCTCAGAATTACTATGCCGGCTCCTTGCACAATCGCGTGGCGCGCACGTTCACCCAACTTTCCTGTAAAATGCAAAAAGTGAAATTTACTTTTCAATCTCTTGTAAGACCCCTTTAACTCTTCCGCCACCACCAATTTACGTCTCATACCCGCCTTTTTATAAGCCATAGCCACCTTTTTAACATCAGCGGGGCTGGTGGCAGTCGTCAGGCTATAACCCGGTACCTTTATTCCAAACCTAGTCAGCCCCAGCGTCGGCCAGGTCTCTACACCGTAGCCATCAGGCACATAAAGGCCTCTGATCTGTAAGTAATGCAAGATCTTATGCTGCAGCTCTCTGGAAGGTGTGGTGACCACATCAAATAATCCATCTACTAACCTTGCCAGCCATTTCATGATGGGCAACTTCCGTGTCGGCCAAGTATCTATGGTCCAGATATATGTCGCTTGCGGACGCAATACTATTGCTATAGGAGCTAAAGCGGCCATTCGCCACCCATTCATATGCACGACCGCTGGCTTAAATTTAGCAATATATAAAATTGATAAGCAGTCATACAACCAGCCACCTGGCACCTCCGGATGTAGGGAAGGGACATGTTTTAACAACACCCCATTAAATTTTCTTAAGCTTTTCGGGGTATAAGGTTTGGTACACGTCACCATTACCTTGTGTCCTTTTTTGGCCAGCAACGTAGCCAACGCGTCTACGCGTCTTTCCCGGCCAATTTTATCGTCCTGGGTGACGCAAGGAATACCTTTTTGCCCGATAAATAATATTTTCATAACCGCTCACCCTAGCACAAACAACAAATCTTGACAAGTGCTTATATATATGTATATATATTTAGAGCCCTGATCCTGTCAGTTATTTAACAATCCAGTTCTATAAATCGCCTCTCACTGTTATGAAAGGAAGTTTCAATGCCCAACGGGAAACGAGAATCTCTCATTAACGACAACGCCGCTAAGGCTGCCTTGCTTTATGAACGTGGCATTCCTCATGAGCCGCTACTTGGTGAGAACGCCACGAACGCCGCCCACCGTGAACAAGGGAAAAAATTTGATCGCCTGCTCGCTGGCGCTGCAGAGTCAAACAACGACGTAGAGCCGGAAGAACATCCCACCGAACAGAATCGGGAGGAGAGCAATTCGGGAGATATTGGAAACGACAACCCACCGCCCAAACCGCCAAGTAACCCCCCAGTTGTCGCTCCTGTCATTCAACCCGCAGTCGCGAAGGAAGAGCCATTAGCAGACGACATCCCCATGCCGCTCCCCCTGATTGCTAAAAGTGATCAGGGCGCACTTCCCACCCCTCGCACAGTTAGTCCTGACGAGCTCGCATTCTTTTTTCAGGAGACAAAGCAAAGCCTGCTGACCTTTGCCAGCGAATCAACGCAAGTTATCAATGAACTCCAAGCAGTACTGGCGCAAATAGGAGAACAAAGTAGTGAGGCCCTTAAGCTACGTGAACAAACCGTTGCCCAACAGGCCGCCAAGCAAACGGCAGTCGCAGTCCAAGAGGAAAACAAACTTCGTGATATGGTTACTGACCTACGGAAGAAACTCGCCGGCCACCAGCTTTCCGACGATCCAGGTCAGATAATCTGCTGCTTAAAGGCAGACCATGACAAGGCATTCGTCACGCGAGCCAGCCAGATCAGCCGTTGGTGGAAATGGGGTTGTATCTCTTCTCTGGCCCTTCTCTGCATCATTGTCCTGTGGCTGGCCGTTAGTTCCTGGTCTGGCGCCTCTCCAAAAACGACAGAACCGCCCACCAGTGATTTGAACCTGGACTTTCCGGCACTCAAAGATCTCAAGTAACAGCTTGTTTTCCCTTCAGTCTTTTCACTCAACCATCTTTATCAGGAGAAAACCCATGTATAAACTAGCCCTGCTCACTGCTATCGCACTGTTTGGGTGTGGTTGTTCGAAAACCGACCCTTCCTATATGACAAAAGAGGAAGGGCGGAAGCTGTCTGAATCGCTCACCTCGTGCATCGACAGCGCAAACAAGTTAACCGACAAGGTTAATAACCACGAAGCTCGTCTCCTTACCCTCGAATCACGAGCCAGTGTGCCTACTGGTAACTTGGCTGGAGTAACATATGTTCTTAATCCCCAGGCTCCCGCTTCTTCTCCTCCCGTGACTCCTGCTTCGTTCGTCACCCCGCCTCCGCCAGCCAGCCCTGCCCCGACAGCTCCAACACCGACCACGCCAGGTGCCCCAGCTTCTTTACCCGCTTGTGATCTTGCGGTGAAGTTTGGGGAGGAATTCAAGGCTTTTCAGGCGACCACAGAAACTCGCCTCGCTGCTCTGGATGCAACCCAAAACAAACAAGGCGAAGAGATAGGGAAACACTCCACTTCTTTAGAAAAGCTTTCCGGTGAAGTGAAGCAGCTCACGGAAAAAGTTGATCGATTGCACCAGGGAGCAGCACAGCCAGCACAGGCAGCGCCTAGCCCTGATCCGTCAACACCACCCATAGCGGAAGCTCCTATATCAAATCCTACCTAATCAGCTCGATCTGATAGAAGGAAATCTTGTACCCTCAGCACCTCGTGTTAATTCACCAGGTGCTTTTTATTATTTCGCCAAAATAAGCGCACTCCGCGTAGCGGAGCCGCGCATTTTGATCGAAATAATAACCCCGTAACAACATTGCCGTCCCTATTCTAATTAATGCTTTTCTTTATTCAATAACCATATTTAATCCTAGCGCCAGGCGCAGGCCGAATAGGCCTACCCCTCTGTGGACGCAGCCTGGCGCCGTGATTAACCCCGCAATGTTTGTTACTGGGGTACATTCACCGCCAAGAGTTAGCCATGCGTAGCAGGGCTACGGTTTGGCGAGTGAAAAAGAACCCTTCCGTAGCCCGAAGGGCGAAGGAGGGTAATCCATTTCATTAAACATGATAAACTGCGAATTTTGTGCGAAATAATAACCCCGCCTGCCGTCCGAAGCTCCGCCATCAGCCAGTTGGCGGAGGCGGAAGCGTAGACTGGCATCATTAATGTTTCGGATATTAACTGCGTTGTTTGAAAATTGCGTCATTGATTCTTCTTTGAAAATTGAGCTTTGTCCCGAAGGGATCCCTTAGGGAAAGATTGAAAATTGTTGCTTAGTCATTAAGGCTTGGTCATTCATTGGTCCCGAAGGGATCCCATAGGGATCATTGGACATTGGGTATTGGTCATTCGTAAATTCATTTCCCTTGACAGGGGATTAAGCTACTGGAAAAGTATCAAGACAATAATTATACTAAAAGTCAAACACTCATTACTTATAATTACAATTATTACTCACTATGACCTGTGATCGTTGCCAAACCCGCCCCGCGGCCATTCGTGTCCAGCGCACCGTGGGTGGACGAACCACGACTAGCAACCTGTGCCATGCCTGTGCCGCTGAACTTGGTGTAGCTACTGGTACTGATGCCAGTCCTTTTTCTGCTTTTCCTGGTTTCAACGATCCTTTTGTTGATTCATTTTTCGGCCGCGGGCAACACGAACATACTGGTATTCCCGCTTCGCCTGGCGAAGTCGGCGGCGCCTATTCTCGTCCTCCCTCGTCTGAATCGGTCAATATTCTCGATGCTTTTTCTGACCGCGCTAAAGAAGTCATTCAGAAGGGCGCGGAAACAGCCCTTGAACACAAGTCTCCCGCCCTGGATACGGAACACCTGTTAATTGGTGTGGCCAAAGAACCAGAGATCGGACGGCAAATTTTAAGTAACCTGGATATCGATCCTGACGAACTAGTGGGCTACCTGGTTGAAAACATGACTAAAAACGTCAAAGAATACTCCGATGGCGTCGCTCCTGACTTATCGCCGCGTGCCAAGAAGGCTCTAGAGCTGTCCTGGCATGCTGCCCGCAACCTACAGCATGACTATGTCGGCTCCGAACACATCCTGCTCGGCTTATTGGCTGAAGATGAGGGTTTAGCTGCGCAGACACTAAAAAAATACGGGCTGACGGACATAAAACTGCGTCAGGCCGTCCTCTCCGCGGTAGGAGAGAAGGGTAAAAAGACCGGTCCGGCTAAAAAGACCAGCCAAACGCCCACCTTGGACCAATATAGTCGGGATCTTACCGAGCTCGCTCGGGCTAATAAACTGGATCCTGTTATCGGCCGCAGCAGTGAAGTACAACGCGTTATTCAAATCCTTTCTCGCCGTACCAAGAACAATCCAGTTCTTATCGGAGAGCCTGGTACTGGAAAAACTGCGATTGTTGAAGGCTTGGCTACTCGTATCATCAATCAGCATGTACCCGAAACGTTGTTCAATAAACGGGTGGTCGCGCTGGATATGGCAGGCTTAGTATCCGGTACCAAGTTCCGCGGAGAATTTGAAGAACGTATTAAAAAAGTCATCGAAGAAGTAACCAAAGCTAAAGGACAAATTATTCTTTTTATCGACGAGCTTCACGCATTAGTTGGTGCGGGCGGTACAGGGGAAGGCAGCACCTTAGACGCATCAAATATGTTAAAACCATCCCTTTCGCGGGGAGAACTGCAAGTAGTAGGTGCTACTACCTTGCATGAGTATAAAAAATATATTGAAAAAGATGGCGCCCTGGAGCGCCGTTTCCAGCCGGTTAAGATCAGCGAACCCACCGTCACCGATGCGATAGAAATATTACGAGGACTCAAGGACAGGTATGAAGCTCACCATAAAGTCATGATTGCCGACGAAGCGATTCAAGCCGCTGTTCATCTGTCCAACAAATATGTACGCGATCGCTTCCTGCCGGATAAAGCTATTGACCTGATGGACGAAGGCGCTGCCAAGGTCCGCCTGTATTCGTTGGAGAAACCGTCTGAGTTGGTCAGCCAAACGGACCAACTAAAAGAACAAACTAAAGAGCTATCAGCGGCCAAGCGGGCAAAAAACACCGCTAAAGTTAAAAAATTAAACAGCCAGATAAAATCCTTAGCAGAAAAAATAAAACACTTGGAAGAAAACTGGCAAAAAACTCATGCCAAAGCCACTCCATCCGTCACCGCCGCCGACATCGAATCAATCGTTTCGGCTTGGACCGGAATACCAGTCACAAAACTCACTACCGCTGAAGCGGGGCAATTAATGCGCCTCGAAGATGACCTGCATCATCGTGTTATTGCCCAGGATGAAGCCGTCGCTGCGGTTAGCGCTGCCATTCGCCGCACCCGAGCCGGCCTAAAAGACCCCAAACGCCCCCAAGGCTCCTTTTTGTTCCTTGGTCCCACCGGCGTGGGCAAAACCGAGCTGACCAAAGCCTTGGCCGAGTTGCTCTTTGGCTCAGAAAAATCTCTGATCCGGTTAGACATGTCTGAATATATGGAAAAACATGCCGTTGCCCGCATGATCGGCTCTCCTCCCGGTTATGTCGGCTATGAGGAAGGTGGCCAGTTAACCGAAACCGTCCGTCGACAACCTTATTCTGTTATCCTGCTTGATGAAATCGAAAAGGCCCATGCCGACGTCTTTAATGTTTTACTTCAAGTGCTTGAAGATGGGCAGCTCACAGATGGGCAGGGGAAAGTAGTGGACTTCAAGAATACCCTTATTGTTATGACCAGCAACATCGGCAGCGACATGATCCAACAAGCGACCGCTCGTCGCGCTTCCGGCCAGGACTGGGAAGATTTAAAATCTCTGCTCCGGGATAAACTTAAAACCACTTTCCGTCCCGAGTTTATCAACCGCATCGACGACATTATTGTTTTTCACGCTTTAACCAAAGAGCATGTGCAGAAAATCACTGATTTAATGTTGGCCGAGGTTATCCAGCGAGTTGCAGCCCAAGGCCTCACTCTCCAAATAGCCGACGAAGTGCGTAACCGTATCGCCCAGGACGGTTTTGATCCTCAGTTCGGCGCCAGACCCCTGCGGCATCAAATCCAGCAACTTCTGGAAAACAAACTTGCCACGGCCCTCTTAACCGGTGAATTCCCGCAAGGTTCCACCATCAAAGCCTCGCTTAAGGGCGACGCCGTCTCGTTCATCAAAGTCAGTTCCTCTCGTCAAGGCAAAACCCGTACCAAAATCAGCGCCTAATGTGTTAAATAAGGGGGTTGCTCATAAATTGGCCACATATTCACTCTCTGGATTTTAGATTTGTTATAGGATTTAAGCATTGGGGTTTGGGATTTGATTGGGGATTGGGAATTGGTCATTGGGGTTTATTTTGTCATTTGGCTTTCAAAACCTGTTGTTTATAAAACTATGTCATTGGTTATCATCTGAAAATTGAGAATAAGGTTGTCACCATTTCCCCTGTTCTTTTTCTTTCTAGCCTTTACTCTTTACCGTATAACCGTGTTAATCTATATCAAGACATGCAAAAACACCGTCTAATAACAGTCCCGGCGCCTACTTATAAGAATCTGCAGGCGCTCTGTACCCTAAGCGACTCGCCGCAGGCAATCAACCCGCAATCCATCACCAAGCTGATGGAGGATGCGC
>CAYJKV010000005.1:84764-87394 GCA_964371255.1 uncultured Candidatus Saccharibacteria bacterium
GACTCGCCGCAGGCAATCAACCCGCAATCCATCACCAAGCTGATGGAGGATGCGCCTGACCCGGCCACCGCTGTTCGTGCAGTGATGAGTTCGATGCCTGGTGCCTCCGAAGCCTTACAGTCCAAATGGCGCAAGATGATCATTAATATTTGGTCAGATCAACACCCTCATCTTCCCGAACTACTAACCCTCCCTATCTCTGGCAGTGATATTTCTCATAGCCGCGCTATTAATGATGCTTTAGCTTACCTGGAGATTATTAACCAGCGGCCAGCTCCTATGGTGCTTGAGAATAGGGAGTGGCTGGTGGCGGCTGACTATGCTTATAATCTGGCTAACCAAATGCCCAGTCACCATGGCCGGCCGATTCTTCCCCTTGAAAATGAATGGCAAAACCTCAACCTGCATCGGCTCCGCTTAACTTTGCAGTCCCTGCGCCTGGTTCGTCGCTATAAGAATGAATTAATTATCGTCGCTTCTCGTTATCAGCAATATAAAGCATTACCACTTGTCCAGCAGTACTATCTGCTTTGGCACGCTGATGCTTATCATGTGGAATGGCACGACTATGCCGGTATTTGGGGTGATTATCTCAAAATCGTGCAGGAATATCTGCCGCTCTTATGGAGCATCAGCCGTGATACGGAACCCGACTTTAATTACGATATTCGACAGTGGAATCAGGACGTTCTTATGACCTACCAGCCTCTTTGGCAGCGCGCCGGTCTCTTCGATCGTCAGCCGCCCAAAACAGCCCTCTTCGCCTTAGTGCGCCTCCAGTCGCTGCCCACTGCTCTCACCCAGGTTATATTACAGGATCTCTTTGCAAGATATGGTTTGGTTTACGGTGAAGGTCTTATGTTCGCGTACACGCAGCCAGGCCTCAAGCTTCTTCAAGTCGAACACACACAAGACCTGCCCTGCCACCTGGACTTACTCTAAAGCCTCCCCATCTTTACACCCCCGGGGTGTAAAGATGGGCGCTTCTGCCCGGTGAGCGATACCAAGAGTTATTTCAATAAGCTTTCTCAGATTCTGTCTATAAAAAAAGCCCAGGGTTGGGCTTATAATATTCTTCGCGACAATCTCCATCGGTCAACCCTAAGGTAGGATTAACACCAGTAGTCCTTTAGTAATAGTCACTGACAATCCGGCAGCAATGCTAGCACCAGTCAATGATCGTAAATACATCATCGGAAAGTGTTCGGGCATGTACTCAACTCGCAAATTCCGTCCTCTGAAATAGACATCCAACACCCGTGCCACCATTTCCAGCGTTATCGTCGGCGTCCCTTCTCCTGTCACTTTCATTTGCAATAAACCGTCTCTGACGCTATGCCCGTTATTGGCGAATACGACTGGCAGTTGACCCTCTAACAATCGACCGATTTCATGTAAGTCGAAGTCCGTCATTGTATGTATACCTCAGGTTGTTTATAAGGAGGTTGAACAAAAGAACTATCCCAAGCCCAGACCATACATAATATGCCAAAAAATATCAAGAGCACATTGTCAATACAAAATCACAAAAATACTCCCTGAATCCTTCTCGCGCCCGTATAAACTACTTCAAGTGTTTATTAAAAGGTTGAATTATTCTCTAAACAGACTCTTTAAGCTTTGTTCCGCCGATGATATTTTCCGTGTATTTCCTTCAGTCGAACATCTGTCAGGTGGGTGTAGACTTGCGTTGTAGTGATCGACGCGTGGCCTAACAATTGCTGCACTTGCCGCACATCGGCTCCGTTCGTCAGCAAGTCTGTGGCAAATGAATGACGTAGTGTATGCGGTGTAATCACTTTCGTTAAACCGGCTGCCCGTGCATATTTTTTTATCATCCTTTGCACGCTCCGGGTGGTTAGTCGCATCGATTCACCTGCCACAGCGTTCGGACTATGTTGGATAAATAAGGCCGGATCCATATCATGCCGTATCTGTAAATACTTTGCGACTGCCGCCCGCGCCACTTCGGACAAAAAAACCACTCTGACCTTATTCCCTTTACCCCGTACCGGTAATTCAGACCGGACATCGCCCGCCTCCTGCACCGGACCGCTCCCTTTGTTTTTCACGTCATCCCGATCCAGACGCACTACCTCCGCCACCCGCACACCCGTTGAATATAATACTTCCAGTAAAGCGGAGTCTCGTTTACCTAAAATATCCTTGTTGGTCAAAGTGCTCCTTACCTCCTCATTGTCCCTAACTCCTCTCGGCTGTGTCTGTTCCCTGGCTGCTATAAGCAGAGCATCCATTTCTTCCGGATACAGCACATCAATATCCCGCTCACCTAACTTGGCCAACCCCACCTTGTCGGGGGACAGCACAGCAATATCCCGCTTCGTTAGGTACTTCAAAAACTGTCGCAATGCGATCAAGTGATAATTCTGCGTGGCTAATCCCACACCCTTTGCATCGTGATAAGGCGCCAACTCATTTAAATACCGCCGGAACGCGCGCACCGCCTCACTCGTAATATCTGACACGGTCTTAATATTCTGTTGCGTAAAAAACCGCCTCAAGTACCGATCGTAATTTTCTACCGTTTTGGCTGACCGGCCTTGCCCAATCTCTAAATCCTCCAGCCAGTCTGCCTGCAACTTTGTTATAGATAACATATGAACCTAACT
>CAYJKV010000005.1:87494-88935 GCA_964371255.1 uncultured Candidatus Saccharibacteria bacterium
GGTTAGGAGGGGTTAATGGTCGACGATACCCCCTCCGCCAGCCGGTGAAATCATCCTTTTCCGAAGTAAAGAAATCGTTTTTCACCAATCCCTGCAGTAAAAATTGATGTAGGGTTGGGGTAAACTCTACATACCAACGAAACTGATTCCTAGACTCATGTCTCTTCATATACCAGAAACAGCAGCCCCTTATCACTTTTCTGCTTACGGGCCCAATTTCTAAGTCCTCTAAAAAATCCGCATGCAGCGCGCCAAGTGATTTACTCATGCTCTTAGCTTAATCGCTTCATCCAGAATGATAAAATACTTCCTTTTCTCTTATGTCTATCAATCATTTACCCCGGTGATACCATAACGCACGGGCTCACAAGATTGAGAAGAACTGCCCCAAATTCCCTTGATCCCAACTACGCCCTGGGCCTTCGCTGGGCGAGACAGGGGAAACAAGAACAATTGCGCCCCCCCTGACTAGGGGAGCCTGCCTGCCGGCAGGGTTAGGAGGGGTTTGTCCGTCTAGTGAGTAGATACGCAACGACATATTGCCGTCATCTTTTTTATGTAGTACGTTCTCAATACTCCCATACTTGTTTAAATGTTCTTTTTAGTCGACTCCTGTTGGAAAGGGTCTATCAATGGTTCAATATATCCTACGCTATTCTGTTCGTATCGGGAACAAATACAGTGAACGTTTGAGGGCTTTCGAGGCTCCCAATGACTACGTTGCCAGTGAAAAAGCCCAACATATCTGGCGGCACTTGAAAGAGTTGGGCATAGTGCCTTTCTCCTCGCAGTGCTTTCATCCTCAACTCTTCTGCAGCAACCGGCCAGTCGTCTGCGCGTCCTTCAACGACAGTGACTAGGATAATCGATCCCTGTCCTCACTCTCTATGTTTACTCCAACCTGCCATCTCCGCAGGTTTTTTGCCCTCGGTCCGATTATCTTAATACCTATATAAAAAACTGGTGATCTTGTTGTCTAATCACCAGCTAGCGCTATTGCGAAATCTCTACGGAATGTCTATTTTTCAGGCGGTGAAGGCTCTTTTTCCGCCCTTAGCGGTGTTTTCGGCGGATTGAGGAGATAATCCTTCACTTTTTCGTATGACACCTCTGACATCGTCCTGTCATGGCCTTCACCCAAGAGAGCAAAACACAAACCAGTCCTTGGCTCGAAGATGTACCTGATATTTTCCGCTGTTTTCGCCGCCCATTCACCTTCCCTGCTTGCTGTGCTTGTCGTATTATCATCGGGCAGGATCCCTAAAATAGCACAAGCCATCCCAGTAAAAACAAGTACAACCAACACAAAACCCACGGTATTACGTACCTTCTCCATCTTTTATCCTTTCCAAAGAACCTGAAAAGTACCAAAAACTATCAAAACCATGAACTTTCCAATTATAATAGCTTGCTTCCCTCAGTCAATCACTGCATTTACTCT
>CAYJKV010000005.1:89035-103921 GCA_964371255.1 uncultured Candidatus Saccharibacteria bacterium
TGAACTTTCCAATTATAATAGCTTGCTTCCCTCAGTCAATCACTGCATTTACTCTGAAAGAAGAGATAAGGTTAAAGCGTCAAAAAAATCAACAAAAACGAAAATGTCTGCTCGAACTGTAGCATTTTGCGCTTTATGTGTTTTCGGATTTCAGCTTTGTTTTGCCTGCCCTGTTAATTGGAGAATGACAAGGCCTGCCCCTCTGGCAGCCTTGGCAGGGAAAAGCCTCATCTAGCTCATTGCCAGGTTTGAGCAGTGTCGCGGTTTTAGGACCCCCTAGGGGGTATTTTAAATTTGTTTAGGATTTCGATATTCGCCTGCCTGCCGGTAGGCAGGGATTTCGGATTTTCGTAGTAGACTACAGAGCAAATCTTATAAGCTTAAAACAATGATTTCCGAACAAATCAATAGGAACAGCTAATATATTTGCTTTTTCTCTTTTTTTTAGTTATTGTGACGGGTACCTTTTATCGGTATAATTTGATTAACTATATCTTTTCAAATTCCTATTATTTAAATCCCTAACCCATATGTCGAAAGTCGACCTGAGTAAAGACAAAATCATCGCTAAATACAAGATGCACAAAGAGGACACCGGCTCCCCCGAGGTTCAGATTGCCATTTTTACGGATAAGATTGATGTTCTCTCCGATCACCTCAAGCGCAACCGCAAAGACAACCACAGCCGCCGCGGTCTCCTGGGCATGGTCAGCAAACGCAAACGGTTGCTAGGCTACTTAAAGAATCAGGACGAAAAAAGATTTAAGTCCCTGGTAAAAAAGCTAGGCATCAAAGCTAATTAAAGATTCGTACCGTTTCGTTATAATCGAAATTAAGCCTTATTAAGGGTTACCTTCTGCCTTAAATACCTACTTCCAACGCATAATTTGAAAATTGGTCATTGTGATTTATTTGAAAATTGAAAATTGGTCATTGAAAATTAGTCAGAATCTTGGATTATCACCTCTAGATTTTGGCATTTGTCATTGATTTGTAATTTGTCATTTGTAATTTGGATTTAAATATGCTTCCTTCTCCTATCACTTCTCATCAGCGCGTCGGCGTTTTTATCGACATCCAGAACATGTATTACTCCGGCCGCGCCCTCTATAACAAGAAAGTAAATTTTAAAAATATCCTGGAAACTGCCACCTCTGGCCGCCCTCTTGTTCGTGCCATCGCTTACGGCATTACCACTGAAGAAGCCCACGAAGGGGAATTCCATAGCGCTTTAGCCAAACAAGGCTTCGAGGTTAAGACCAAGCCCCTGCAACAATTCGTCGGTGGCCATAAGAAAGGGGATTGGGATGTCGGCATTGCTATGGACGTCCTTCGCTTGGAGCCTAAAATCGATGTTGCCGTCTTGGTTTCTGGGGATGGAGACTTCATTCCCTTAGTCCAATTTTCCCAGGAAAGAGGCTTGCGTTTTGAAGTTATAGGCTTTCGCTCCAGCACCTCCAGCGCGTTAATCGAAGTTGTCGATCATTTCACCGACTTATCAGAAAATACCCGTCGCTTTCTAATAAACGACCGCCGCCCCGCTAAACGACCCCTGAAACCATCTTCCTCCCCCCGTCGTCCCACCGCCCAACCCCGTATTGTTTAATTCCTAATTATTGACCGCACATAATGCGCTGAATCGACTGTTCAACCCTTATTTCCACACCAGGTGTGGACATAAGGGGGGTGGACGGTCGCTTTCCTACATGACATTGACGAATAGCCAAAATTCGCTTATTTTTTATATATTAATCCGTTCATTAATATCATTAATTGCCGCCCATTCTGCTAACTGTAGTCTTTAGGCTAGCGTTGCTTTATAACCGCTCATACCGCGGTAAAGCACCGGTAGTCTGAAGATAGCGGGTCAGCAGGCAGCGGCCCACAATTTATATGTCAAAAGAACAAAACATCGTGCGTGTTTGCACGGGTCCTATCGGTCAGCAGGAGATATGTCTGACTACTGGCGAGCTGGCTAAACAGGCTGGCGGAGCTGTCCTAGTCCAACTGGGCGAGACAGTCGTGCTTGGCACCGCTACTGTCGGCCGTCCCTTTACCCCCGATGCCGACTTTATGCCCCTGCTAGTTGATTACGAAGAGAAATTCTACGCTGCCGGCAAAATCAAAGGCAGCCGCTTTATCAAACGGGAAGGCCGTCCCACTGATGAAGCCATCCTTAACGCCCGTCTGATCGACCGGTCCATCCGACCGCTTTTCCCGGACAATATGATCAACGACATTCAAATTGTCATTACCGTTTTGTCCTATGATGGCGTGAATAATCCTGACGTTCCAGCCATGATCGCCGCCAGTGCTGCTTTGATGGTCTCGGATGTACCATGGCAAGGACCGCTGGCCGGCGTGCGCGTTGCTCAAGTGGAAGGCCAGTTTATCATCAACCCGACTGTGGCTGAATTGGAAAAAAGCACACTAGACTTGTTCGTGTCCGGAACAGGCGATCGCATCACCATGATTGAAGCCGATGGAAATGAAGTCCCGGAAGACACCATGCTAGATGCCCTCGAAGAGGCGCAGAAAGCCTTAGGCCAAATTACTCCAGCGCTAGAAGAGCTGCAGCAAAAATCAGGGAAAGACAAAGTAGCCCCCATACTGATGAAATCAGCCGACGCCAAGGCTATTGAGCGCGTCCGTGATTTAGCTCGTCACCCCTTAATCGAGGGTCTAAAAACCGGCCGCACTAAAAAAGAAATCGGCCAGGCAGAACGCGATGCCTTTACTGCCGTAACCGAAGGTCTAACCGATGAGGAAAAAACCAACATTCCAGAAAAACTCATTAGACAGATCATTCATGACTTGCATGCGGACTACTTTCGTGAACAGGTGTTAGCCAAGGACTGGCGGTCCGATGGCCGCAAGTTGGATCAAGTCCGGGACCTGTATATCAAAGTCGGACTTCTGCCGCGCACTCACGGTTCAGGATTATTCCAGCGCGGAGAAACTCAAGTGTTAACTGCCTTAACATTAGGTGGTCCTTCTGACGTCTTGCTGATGGACACGATGGAAATTGAAACAAAGAAACGCTACATCCATTATTACAATTTCCCTGCCTTCTCCGTCGGTGAAATTAGGCCCAATCGAGGTCCCGGCCGCCGGGATATTGGGCATGGTGCTTTAGCCGAACGCGCGCTCTTACCAGTCTTGCCGC
This sequence comes from uncultured Candidatus Saccharibacteria bacterium, assembly GCA_964371255.1. Lineage (GTDB taxonomy): Bacteria > Patescibacteriota > Andersenbacteria > UBA10190 > UBA10190 > UBA10190. The sequence continues at coordinate 92,202 of CAYJKV010000005.1, forward strand.
CAATTGAACAGTGGCCATACACCACCATGAACGTCTCTGAGGTGTTGGAATCGCATGGTTCATCTTCCATGGCTTCGGTTTGTGGCTCCACCCTCGCCCTGATGGACGGTGGTGTGCCGATCAAGGCGCCGGTCGCCGGCATTGCTATGGGATTGGTTACAGATCAGGACGCCAGCGGGCAAATCACTAACTATAAAGTGCTGACCGATATCGCTGGTATTGAAGATGAAAAAGGTGACATGGACTTCAAGATTGCCGGTACCAAAGACGGCATTACTGCCATCCAGATGGACGTCAAAGTCAGCGGTCTAACCCGCAGCATCCTATCCGCCGCCTTATTGCAGGCTAAACAAGCCCGCCTGGGGATTCTCGAAGCCATGGCGGAGGTTATTGCCAAACCAAGGCCAGAACTAAGCCCCTACGCGCCTCGCGTTGAAACAATTAGAATTCCTGTCGAAAAGATTGGCGACCTGATTGGCCCCAAAGGCAAATATATCAACGAAATTATTGAGCAAACCGGCGTGGAAATTGACATCGAGGACGATGGTTTAGTGTCTATAACATCGACCAACGGTGAAGCTATGGCTAAAGCTAAGGAATGGGTTCATCGCATGACACGCGAGATCCTGCCCGGCGAGCGTTTTGAGGGTAAAGTTACCCGTCTCATGAACTTTGGCGCTTTTGTGGAGTTAATGCCTGGTGTTGAAGGCATGGTCCACATCTCCGAATTCCGTGATGAGCGCGTCAATAAGATCGAAGATGTCACTAAAGTAGGGGACATTATCTCAGTCGTCGTTATTGAAAAAGACCGCATGGGCCGTATCAATCTCTCTCACAAAGCTGCTGTCCAGGGGATTGACCCCACTAAAGATCGTCCCGCTAACCATGATCGTGGCAACGGCCGCCCACCTCGCCAGCCAAAAAGACCATTCAACCCCTTCAGCGGTCCCAAGCCACCCCGCTAAATCGGCTCACTTCTCCCATCTTTACACCCCGGGGGTGTAAGGATGGCAAGATTGACCGCGCCAGTTCAGCGAGGTGCCGGGTACTGCCTCACAACTAGGAACTGTTGCCATAAATGCTCTGCCTCGTCATTTCTGTTGTATACTTATAGCATGAACGTCCCTCAACCAGGTTCGAAAACACCTCCACCGCCGCCTCCGCCGCCACCGCTTCGCATTCACACTATGCAGCAAGACCTTGCTGCCGCAGCCCCGCCTTCTCGTTTTGACGTGCGCCACCGCCGGCCTTTGCCCAAAAGCCAGCGGATGGAAGATCTTCGCCAAAAGCCGGTTGAAGAACCACTGTCGCTTCCTATATCCGCCAATAAGTCCCTTACTCCCCCCGCGCCTCCCGCCAACACTATCTCACAACCAATTTTTCTCTGGATAGCGGGCCTTGTCCTGTTCCTAGTCCTGTTTATGATTGTTATCGCGATCTACCTCACCGCTTAGTAAACAAATAGGCCATCCTCAATCCTGCGACTTTAGACACCCGGCTCTCTTCGGTTTCGCTTAGCCTGGTTATTAGTTGTTATACCGTTCTCACCTAAACCAACCACCAAAAGGGCCATATGGTTGACATAACTAATCAAGAAACCCAACAATAAAGCCACATGTCCTGGAAACCATTCTTATATGTCCTAATCCCACTTCTTGTGGTAGTGGTTATTGCTTTATGGATTCATCTTTCCACCTGGTTTCTTTGGTCACTCCTGCCCGAGAGTGACATAAAAATAGCCCTCAATTACACTCAGCCGGGTACCGCTATGATCTCTGACCTATTATTATTGTCGCCGCTTCACGGCGAACTTCAGCCCGTCATAAATCAAGCGCGGCGTATTGCTTATCTGCAGAACAACGATGCCTCGGCCATTGCTGTCATTCCGTCCAATCCTTTTTTATTTAGCGAGCGAAGCCGCGTTAAACAACAATTAATAGCCAATAACTGGCAAACTAGCAGCTACGGCCTCATTATTATAGGCAAAAAAGGGCCAACTCCCGTCAACTCTCTCCCAGTCATACTGCGGGAAACGTATAGAAAACTATATTCTCGCCAATTTCCTTACCAGCCGGCCGTGATTGCGGTTAATAAGTCAGACGCGCTCTCACCTGGCATTATCTTAGACGCCGCCCTAATTGGCGTGGCAACTAACCGTGGTCAAGAAATAAAATTTGCCTTCGCCCAGACTCTGTCTGATTTGCCAGTCTTTTCGATCACCAGCCCTCCTCTCCCGGCCGGAGATGATTACTTGTCTCTGAATTTGTCCGGTACGAACATCCAATCCATAGTCGCTCAATTCAACTTAAAATGGGACGACCTTTTATCTACTAAACTGGGTCTAATTAAAACCAAACCCGCCCTCACGGCTTTATTAGCCTCACAGCAGACCGTTAGTTTAACGATTTCTGGATCAAATATCTCCATCGCGATGATCGGTGAGCCTAATACACTCAAAAACACGATCAGCCACTGGCTCAGTAACGAAGAGGCCTTCTCCCGCCCGCAAAAAAACGCCTTTAAATTACCTGATGGCACTCTGGGTTATGAATTAGTAAAAGGCCCGCTACTGTCTGTGCTTTCCGAACCTGACCAAACAGGGTGCCAAGCTCCTGCCTCGCCTAACGTCAAACTCTGGTTATGCCAAAGCTCCCAAGGTGTTTCTTTTGGTACGAGCCAAAGTTCAGCCCAGCAAGCCCTCTCGGCTATTAATCCTAGCCAGCAAGCTATTTCCATCGGCCGCCAGTATCTTAGTAAGTTAGACTTTCCTATCATCAACCGCATTCAGTCTCTTGTATTGTTCAATGCCGACCCCTATACCATCCTGACCGTGCAATTAAGGTAATTTATGCCCTTCATCAAAGGGGGTGAGCTTGGTAATGACAAATTTCTATTGGTTTTTAGGATTTTGTCATTCATTAGTCATTGAACTTTGATGTTTGGGGCTTAATATATGTTGTTTGAAAATTGTGTCCTTGAAAATTATTTGCCTGCCCTTCCGTAGCCCTGAGCTTGTCGAAGGGCGAAGGAGGGAAAACTGTCCGCCGGCTGGCGGATTAAAAATTGGAAATTAAGGTTTTGGCGTTAGGATTTCCCTAGTTTAGAATTTCGAATTTGCCGCCCAGTAGGGCGAGCCTCGCCTGAGGGCGGGTTTAGCCTGCCTTCGGTAGACAGGCCTGCCTGCCGGTAGGCAGGGATTTCTCCAGTTTATCCCTAGCGGACCCCATAGGGCGTATTTAGGATTTAGTGCTTCCGCGTTTTGGTCATTATGATTTGGGATTTGATTGGGAATTGGCCATTGGGATTTATACCTTGGTATTTGTTTGAAAATTGTGTCCTTGATTCTTCTTTGAAAATTGAGCTTTGAGGTTTGAAAATTAAAACTTATCCCTGTGTTTTGTATGTACTACTTGCCATATGTACAATTATCTAATGAAAACCCGTCTCCCCAAGGTTAACTTTCCCTCCACTCTCGTCGGCATCGACGTCGAAACCACCTCGCTTGACCCCAAGACAGGGGAGATCATCGAGGTTGCTGCTATCCGCTTTGATTCAAAAACCGGTCAAGTCATCGATCACTATGTTGAGCTATGTCGGCCATCAAACACACTTTCCTCAGAGATAACGGCTATCACTCATATCACACCCGCCATGGTCGCCGACAAACAGCCTTTTGCTGCCCATCTGCCGGCTCTTAAGAAATTCATCGCCCAAGACCTAGTTTTTGCTCACAATGCTTCTTTTGACATCGGCTTTCTGACCTTTCATGGCCTAAAAATCACCAATCCCGTCTGGGACACCTTTGCCCTTGCCAGCATTGCCTGGCCGGAAACGGAAAGCTACAACCTGGGCCTGTTATATTCCGCTTATGTTGATGTCCCCGCCAGTAATGTGGATACAACTATCCCTTTATCTACGGCCGGATCCCCAATAGCTGCAGATACGGCATCGGAGTTAGGCCAAGAGCACCGCGCCGGCTATGACGTAATGATAACCTGGCGTTTACTCCAAACCATTCATCAAAAACTAGCTGTCTCCAAATCATCATACAAAAACATTAACCATGCCCTGGCGGCATCTAATTTAAGCCATTATTTACCAGTCTTCACTATCGTTGGTACCTCCAAATCAAAAAAATATGCCCCTGTGCCATCCAGTTTTGCGCCTGCTTCTGACCCGCCAAATCTTTCCATTAAAAAAATCCTTGGCCCTCGCGGTGTCCTGCCCAAAAATCCGCAGTATGTCTATCGCGAACAGCAACTGCAATTAGCCGAGTCGATTGAAGCTGTTTTCAACGCCGACGAAATCGCCCTGATGGAGGCTGGCACAGGAACGGGTAAGACTTTTGGCTATCTAGTGCCTTTAATTCTGAAAATCATTAACCAAAAGATCAATAAGTCCCCATCAGCTTCTCGCTCTGTCTCTGTTGTTTCCACTTACACCAAGCATCTGCAAGACCAGTTATTTAATCACGATATCCCGGAATTATTGCGTCTGCTAGGGGTTACCATCAAAGTGGCTATCCTCAAAGGCCGGCGCAACTACTTATGTACGGGACGCCTCGAGCAGGCCTTGCAAAAAACCAGTTTCAGTCAGGAAGAAGCGCTGTTTCTAATTAAACTAGTTGTCTGGCTCGAGCAAGCCCCTTCAGGCGACCTGGAACGACTCAACTTATCTCATCAAACCGCCCGATATACATACCATTTGCACGCCGATTCTATCTCTTGTCGTCATAATTGCCCGTCCAAAAACCCTACCTGCCCCTACAACGTGGCGCGCAGCCAAGCTCGGCAGGCAGACCTGATTATCGTTAATCACTCCCTGTTGGTTCAGCTAGGCACCGACGAATCTGTCTTTGCTCTGGATCGGGTCGTTATCGATGAAGCTCACCACCTGGAAGACGCTGCTCGAGACGCTACCGCCCGCGACTTGAGCGCGCACATGCTGGCTGAAGTGGTCGCCCCTTTCGTCCAGTTAACAAAAAAGAAGCACAACGCCTCTCACCAGCGTGTCATTCAGGAAGCGCAGTCTATTATTAATGAGTACCAGTTGTTGCTGGCCAATATTGCGAAATTCTTGACTGACCAGGCGCGCATCGATGTTCTGCGTCTAAATCCATCCGTCCGCTGCAGCACCAAGTGGCAAAGAATTGTTGAGCAGGGGATCGCCTGGCGCAGCCGTTTGCAATTTATAATTGGCTTATTACAGGGCATGACAGCCAAGACATCTGAAGAAGGCAAACGGCGTGAAGCCATCGCCGAGGCCGAGAACTTCAGCCATAACTTTGAGTCTTTCCTCCATGGTGATCCTACTCGCATTCAATGGTTAGAGTTGTCACCCGCCTCCTATTATACCAGTGACAACGCCGTCAACTTATATGACGTTGCCTTGTCAGTCCAGCCTCTTTTAGCAAACCTCTTAAATAGTACCAAGAGTATCGTGCTAACATCAGCCACCTTAACTATTGGTGGAAAATATGACTATATAAAGAGACGGTTAGGAATAAACGAAGCCAAGGAATATGTGTATGGCTCGTCCTTTGACTATAAAAAGCAGATGCTGATATACATTGTTGACGATGCACCAACGCCTTACGAGTCGAGTTATGGCAACTACCTCACTCGGCAATTTATTAACCTATCAAAACTGACTTCCGGCCGCCTCCTTGGCCTTTTTACATCTCACCAAGCTGTTAAAGACGTTTACTATGGCACCAATAAGGAGCTAAACAAAGCCAATATAAAGCTCCTAGCACAAAAACTCACTGGCGGTCGACATAACATGATAAAAAAATTTCAGCAGACCCATTCCAGTATTCTATTAGGCACTTACAGTTTTTGGGAGGGTATCGATATTCCCGGGGAAAGTCTTTCCACGGTCGTCATCGTCAAACTTCCTTTCAGCCCGCCGCACGATCCAGTCATCGATGCCATCGCTGAGGAAGAAAAAATTTCATCTTTCACTAACTTGAGCGTGCCGACTATGATCCTCCGGCTTCGTCAGGGAATTGGACGGTTGATCCGATCACAAAATGACTATGGCGTTGTAATCATTCTTGATCCAAGATTTTTACAGCAAGATTATGGTCAACAAGTGATCAGCTCATTGCCACCGGCGACCGTTCATATCGGATCAACTAGTGACCTGAACCCTACCTTAAAAAATTGGTTTGGAGAGAAGCAACTTAAGAAGTGGAAAAGTGAGCTGACGGCAACGAAATAAAAAAAGATCTAGTAACTTTTTAGTTGAAAATTTGCTTTAATTTTAAGGCGACAGACGAAACAGGGAAGTGTCCAAGAGTGAACAATATATATGTACAAAAAAGTATCCCACAGCTTTGACCAGAGTGCAACGTAATGCTATACTAACTCGTAGAGCATTAGCTCATTGCTGAGAGAAAGCCGCAGCAATGCGGTAAAACACAAAAAACAAAACAAACATACTCAGTTCCAGTGCGGATGATCGCGAACAGCATCTGGAACTGCAAATAACGTATAGATCCTTCACAACCATTACACCAACCATCATTTTTTGTGTGATGGGAAGCACCACTAGGGAGAATTTCCCCCTATTCTCCCTATTTGTACTTCCTGTCTTTATTGATGGAAAGTGCGCCCCTCACTTTGAGGACGTGCCCACCACTTGCATCCCAGTCCCCGTTTGACACCGTACCCGAGAGATAAAATTGAGTGTTTTGTGAACAACAATTTATCCTCGGTATATCCACCAAGTTATACACATGAAGGTATGACTGGATGTACAAACAGGGACTGGGAATGGGCCACATAAATAAAAACAAACAAGCGTTTAAACAAGGATGTTCTTTTGTACGCTACGCGGTGATCCATACACCACAAATAAAAATTATATTAGGAGTATGAGGAACCGCAATTAAGGTGAGGGATAATCCGGGAAAAGCAGTAGTCTCCGGATTGATCAATAGCTCACAATCAAGGAATTGTGATGGACCGCTGTTTTTTGATTTCTAGCAGATTTTTCTACCGGGTATCGAGGAACAGACTGCAATACATGTAGGATTCAGAAATCAGCGGTACCACCACCCACATTGCGAGCTCGAAGCCCGTCCGGGTTTTAAATCTTCTTTTTTACCTGTCGACGGGCTTTTTTATTTTTCTCCGCAAAGAGAGGATCCTGCGTAGCAGGATCACGGTTTTGCGAGAGAAAAATAACCCCGCACTAACATGGCCGTTCTACTAGCCAATAACATCAATACTGGCTCAAACTCCATCATATCTCGCGCTATGCGTAGCGTAGCGCCGTGACTAGCCAGCCATGTTTAGTGCTGGGGTACATCCATCGCCCAAATGAATTAAACCGCCGCAGGCGGTTAATGAATTTGGTGCGAAATAAGAATCCGCCGTAGTCCTGAGTTTGGCGAAGGACGAAGGAGGATCCGTCACTTCCTCATATATGTAGTCCTCCTCAAAGGCAACGGTTTTGCGAGAGAAAAATAACCCATCCGTAGCCCTGAGCCTGCCTGCCGGTAGGCAGGCTTGTCGAAGGGCGAAGGAGATAATCTATAAACTCCTTGTATCCCCCTTATTGCGTCCTTCCGAAGCCCCGCCAGCTGGCGGTAGCGTAGGAGGATCAGAGGGGATTAACCGCGTTGCCTCCCCTGATAAGGGGAGCCTGCCTGCCGGTAGGCAGGGTATAGGAGGGGTTTCTCAGTCTAATGAGAAGTTGTTACCCTGTAATCGACCCTATTTGGTCATCTATATAGCTCTCCTGATTTGTAAACCCCGCGCAGTTTGTTATAGTTTATATAACTTCCTGGACTTAATTCTCTATCTAGATAGAACCCTTTGTACTTTATTTTTAATACCACTAGACTGTATTTTATATGCCCGAACACACCCCACAATTTATCAAGGAGATGCAAGAAAAGTTAATTGATGAAAAAACCCGTCTTGAGTCCGATTTAGGCAGTATGACTGCGAAGAATGGGGCCAAATTTCCGGACTATGGTCGCAGTGATGAAGACAACGCGACTGAAATAGGGGACTATACAGCCACCGCCGCCACCGAGAACGCACTCACTGAGCGATTACACTCCGTCGAAGAGGCACTGGAACGCATCGATAATAACACTTACGGTATTACAGCTGATGGAGAACTAATCCCTGAAGACCGCTTAAAAGCTAATCCTGCTGCCACAACACTTGTTAAATAATAAATTTAGATACAGGCTCGTCAATCCTCTGTCTTTACCACAGCATTATTTAAGCATAAAACGTTGAAAAAATTAGCCTTTCAGCTCCGCCAATTCCTTCCGGAATTGGTTTATATTTGCTGTTTGGTCAGTGCCGACCTACTTGTAAAACTTCTTTCTCCCAGTACCCATGCCAATTATGCCTTTACCTTTTCCTTAGCCTTGCCATCCAAATTAGTCGCTATAAGTGCCTGGCTATTAATCGCTATTGCCTCTGTATGGCTCTACGTGACTCCCGGTGAGCTGCGTTTACGTCGAGCGTCATTGGTACTGGTTATTGCTGGCGGCACCGCTAACACGATTGAGAGAGCTTTGAGAGGCCATGTAACAGATGTATTTCGCCTATTCGATGCCACAATCAATCTAGCCGATATCTACGTTATTGTAGGAGTTAGTATTCTACTTCTTACCGCCTTCGTACCCATTTCTCCGAAAGATCCAAACTAATAGGCAGATAAAGTGGTCCAAAATGTAGATTTTTATTGCATTGATTGGCCCCGAGATCGTCCCCCTTAGGGATCATTGGAAATTTTATGCCTCGCAGTTTGAAAATTGAAGCCTTAATATTTATTTGAAAACTGAAAACTGAAAATTTGACCTTTGCCATTGAATTGGCCTTGCCTTGCCGTAGCCCTAAGCCTGCCTGCCGGTAGGCAAGCCCGCCTGCCGGTAGGCAAGCCCGCCTGCCGGTAGGCAGGCTTGTCGAAGAGTCGAAGGACGAAGTCTGGGTCATTGAGCATTGGCCATTTAGCGCTATTTACAATCTATCGCCTTCACATACCCGCTGCCGACCGCTTCCTCTTCGCTGCATAACCACTTACCCTCTTTGTAGCCCAAAACAACTGTATATTTATACCCTTCACATGCTGGCGTTCGATAGACCTTTTCACCGCTCATCACCGTTACTCCTTTGATGTTGCACTCTTCTACCGCTTGCACCTTAAGTAGTCCATTTTCACCTTGACTCACCTCGCACCTGCCCCATAAGCCACGCTTAGTCGCGCTGCTATACCTAGCGGCGGATGCCAACCGTTCATAGTGCTTCAGTTCTTTAGCTAATAGGGGAAAGCCTAAACCCATCTCTATAATCCGCTCTGACACGATATATTCCTTGAACTTTGGCCCGTCCGACTCACCAACTGCCATCTCACCTTCTTCACTAGCGCCCAATTCCGGCGCAATACCCGCCTTAGGTCCTTCCTGATTCATAACCTGTTGATCCTCTTTTTGCTCATCGTTGGAGACGTCGCCTACTTGCCCCGTTACTGCCCCTTCAGTAGTCAGTCCACCATCTGTAGGCAAGGCCGCGACCTCATCCGGCACAATATTCGCGCTATCTTTTTCATCGGGATCAACACTCGGCGAGACATCAATTATAGGCTCCGTTAAGCCCAACACAGTTTCATCATTTCGCGCTTTATCATAAGCCTCTATCGTTAGTTCATCATCAGCTACCCAAACATATCTTATCCATGTCCCATCCGATGTCTGTTGCAGCAAACCATCCTCTTCCAGCTTAACTGTCTTGCCTAACATTGATTCATTCGCTTGTAAGGCTTCCTTGCCCATACATTCGACCTTATCTATCGTGGTCGGCACTGTTACCCCTAGATATCTCACCTTATATGAATCATCTACAACAATAGTCAGGGCATCTACTACATCAGTCACTACCCCGAACATTGGCGGGGGATCATTATTCACTTCATTCACTCCGTCTGACGTTTCATATTGTTTTTCAGTCTGTGTTGCCCCTGCCTTATCTTTATTCTGACCCGACCCCTGCCAAAGAAACCACCCGGCCCAAACTATCACTGCGCTATATATAAAAATTAGTATCAGCTTTCTTCCAGACAAATGAAATTTATTCATAATACTTTATAGTATATACCATAATTCATATTGATAGCCCTTGCATATATCCAACATTGCTCGAAACGATATATGAAACAAATTTCCAGTATCTGTGGAACTTAAAATAACCATAAAATTATCTACTCGATCAATAATTCAACCACCCAAACTGCATAGGTGGTTGTTTGCCGCTAGATAAGCCCCGCCAACTAACAGGTCTTCAACTACCTGATACTATGCCAAACATCATCCTGAGGCATCCTGGCGCGAATAATGTTTTCTGCATTCCTGCGGTACCAAGAACAAAGAAGGGGTACTTTTGCTGACGATTCATCTGCAAAATTTTCACTAATATCGACTAATAAATATTAAATATATCGGTTCATCTCAACGAATAATATTTTTGAAAAAGTTCAAAGGAATATTGCCGGTAATTATGCATCACTTATCACCTATGCATAGTCTTCCAGCCAAAAAAAATCATCATCATTCTTCAAAATTTTGTTGGAAAAATATTCAGGATCTTTTCCACACCTGTGATGAAAATTTTGTCATATATACCTCATGCGAACGAATAAAGTGAATGAACAATTTTCTTGACTTTGGCCCTCGAAGTTCAATAAACGAAGGCATCGCTCCACGGATACTTAATAATTAGGCTATTATAAGCCAATATAATCTGTGTTCTCATGCTAAATCTGTGCGTTCTGGTCCTTGCTCGGTCACCGAACTGCTCGGACTTGCCTAGGTACAACTTACCACCAAAAAATGCTATAATTTAAGTACTAGTAATTACATAGGCACTGCCTAAGCACTGCCTAGGTAAAAAAAGCTTTAATAGCTTACTAAAGCAATCCTTCATGAGCGCTCAAATCCAGTCAATTACGACGGTAAGGAAACTTTATCTCAAAGTGACTTTTTGGCATCAGTCTTTACCAATTTTTTTACGATTTTCCCTTCAAAAATCAACCTCTTTTTTGGTCACGGTTGGTAGCTCGTTCCTAGGTGATTTTTCTAGTCGCCAAACCATCGCTCGAATCGGATCACCGGCATCTAAGAACCTGCCTTTTCCCAACGGCTTAAATTTCCCAGACTTCTCCGTTTTTCCCATTTCCCTCTCACGCCCATTTTTAGCCTTTACTGGCTTCAATGCATCTCTGATAGCCTCTGCCTATGATGACAAAGGATGCACATGTGGCCAAATCCCAATGACCAAAGTCCAAACCCCAATCAAAACCCAAACCATAAAAACAAAAAAACCTATTATGTATGAGATTTTACTTGAAATCTGGTCATTGATTGGTCATTGCCTGCCGGCCGAAGCTTTAGCGAAGGCTGGGTCATCTATTACGTCATCGTTTACTTCTAGTCGTATCGCAATATTTGGTCATTATGATTTGGGATTTGATTGGCCCCGAAGGGGTCCCTTAGGGATCATTGGTCATTGGGAATTGGTCATTGGGGACAAGACACTCCGGCTACCCAACTCAATTCGAGCCAAATTGCCGATAATCTATATTTCCCTTTAGCGATTCCCACATTATGTCCTCCTCCGACCTTGAACCCAACAACACCTCCAAGCTAGTCCCGATCGGCGAAGCCGCTGAAATCCTTGGTGTTTCCATCGACACTATCC
>CAYJKV010000005.1:104021-110379 GCA_964371255.1 uncultured Candidatus Saccharibacteria bacterium
CTAGTCCCGATCGGCGAAGCCGCTGAAATCCTTGGTGTTTCCATCGACACTATCCGACGCTGGGACAAGAAAGGAAAGCTCCACTCCACTCGCCCAGACGGCAAAAACCGATTTTTCTCAATCACCGAACTGGAAAAAATAAAACTCTCCAAGCCCCTAACCATTTCCCAAGTTGCTGCCAAACTGAGCGTCTCCCCATCCACTCTTCGCCGCCTGGAAGAAAAAGGTCTTATTGAACCGGAAAGAAACGAACGTGACGAACGAATTTATACACAGGAAGTTCTCCAGTCTTATCTGGATTCCCAGTATTTCATGCGGCAAAAGAAAGTTCAGGATGAAATATTGGAACCTCTCAAGGAGCCCGCCCCCAAGCCTGTTGGCCCAACCCCTGAAGAAGAACCCGCTCCTACCGCCGCCGAAGCCACCCTTTCCAGCGCTACCGAGCAGAAAGAAACAATAACCCCCGTCGACGCGGATAAAAACATCTCTCAACCCTCAATCGTTCCTTCCTCCGAACCGGCAGAGCCAAAACCAGCTAAAACTAAAGCCCAACTCAAGAAAGAAGCCAAAGACGATCAAGATACGGACACCACTCACCGCGTCTACGACTTCGTCCTGGCCGAAAACCAGCGCCACATCGATCGTTTAATCACTTTCCGCCGCACTTTCTATGGTGCTTCAAGTTTCCTAGTCACTCTTTTCTTCATTGTTGTTGCTTCCATTACCGTTGCTTTCCTTCTCTTCCCGAGTGAAACCGGAGAATTCTTCGGGTATAAACACTTCGTGCCTCGGCTCATCGCTCGCAATCTTGGCCAGGGACAAACCGCTCCAGTCACTGGTACCGCTCCCTCCCAGCTTGCCCGGCAAGCTAACACCTTTACTGGCCGTGTCTTAGGTGCCACTTGGCCTGGACCTTGGGCAGAGCGTTCTGCTGCCGCCAAAGCCCTTCGTCCCTTCAGTCGCATCTCTTTACAGCTGGTTAAAATTCTGGACCCCGAAGCATACGAGACCGCCATCACGCAGCGCATCATTCCTGACGTCAACGATATTTTCACCATCGATGAGACAGGCGCCATCACTGCCATGTACAATTTCACCTTCCCGGACACCTCATATATCAAAATTCCTGACAAAGAACTTATTACCAACCTTAACGCCGACTATCTGCGCGGCCGTGTCCCGGGTATGCTGCCCGGCAACCTGCTTTACCTTGATCAAAACGGCGATTTATTCCTTCCCGGTACCATCTCTTCCAAGTCCATCTCCACTAAGTCCATCCAGGACGAAGCTGTCGTTAGCGAAAAAATAGCCGCCGAAGCTGTTGCCTCCATCCACCTTGGCAAAGATTCTGTCCTTTCCAAGCACATCAAGGACGGCGAAGTGAAGGAGGCAGATCTCGCGGACAACTCAGTCACTACCATTAAAATTGCTGATCAATCAGTCATCACTGCCGATTTAGCAGATAACTCTATTACCTCTATCAAGATCAAAGACGGCGAAGTAACAGAGCAAGACCTCGCCGATGGAGCCGTCTCCACGGATAAAATAGGGGACAATGCCATCACCGCCGATAAAATCTCTGAAAACGCCATTACCACTAATAAAATCACCGATCAGGCAGTCACGTCCGAAAAAATCGCTGACGGCACCATCCAGACCATCGACATTAAGGACGGGGAAGTCACAGCCGTTAAAATTGCCAACAACTCGCTCGATTTTGACAAATTCCAGCAGAACTTAAACCTCGATGAATCAACCAATATCGACTTCAGCACATACAACCTCACCCTTAATCTGGATTCCACTGGTGATTTTATTATTTCTGATGCCGGCACGGCCAAACACATCTTTGATTCCGAGGGCAACGTTGGTATCGGTACCACCACACCCAGCGCTTTCCGCCTCGAAGTGGCTGGCAACATCGGCCCTGCGGCAAACTCCACTTATGATCTTGGCTCCAACACTACTCGATGGCAAATGCTATACATTAACACCGTCATCGCCACCGAACTGTCCGCCACCGGCGCTACCACCTTCAATTCCATCCGCTACCGGTGGCCATCCGCCGACGGCTCCAACAACGAAATGCTCTCCACCGACGGCGCCGGCAATCTCTCCTGGCAATCCGGTGCTGCCCTTGGCTTTATTGACGGTTCCGGCACAGCCGGCTACTTGCCGAAATGGCTTGATTCCAACACCCTGACCAATTCACTTATCCTCGAAAGCGGCTCCTCAGTCCGCACCGCCGCTAATCTTGAGCCAAACGTCACCGGCACCTACGACCTTGGCTCCTCCGCCCTCCGCTGGGATGCCATCTATGTGGGCAGCGTCAACTTAACCAGCGACATTAATCCCACCACCGCCAACCTCTCTGTCTCCGGCAACCTTAATCCCAGAACCGATTCCGCTTACGATTTAGGTACCAGTGCCCTCCGCTGGGACGCCCTTTATGTCGGCAGCATCAATGCCGAAGGTCACGTCACTCCTAGTGCGGACAGCCAATACAGCCTCGGTGAGAATTTCACCCGCTGGCTTAACATCTTCGCGGACTCTGTTGAATCTTCCCAGTTAGTAGCTACTGGCTCTGTCATCTTTGAAGGACTTACTTCCGGCACAGACTCTACCGTCATCATCCAAAACCCCAACTCCACCCTAGCCACCCGCGAGATCGATTCCCGTGTCTGGGGAGCAACCCTGCTTGACGGCTCCGGTACCCCGGGTACCATCGCCAAGTTCTCTGACTCCGACACTTTAACCGACTCACTTCTCTCAGATAACGGTCTCATCCTGCAGGCAGCGGGGGACTTAGAGCCCTCCGCCGACTCCACCTACGAATTAGGTTCCTCCACTGCCCGCTGGGACGCCCTCTATGTCGGCAGCATCAATGCCGAAGGAAATATTGTCCCGACCGTAGACTCCACCTACAACCTCGGCTCCAATTCAGTTAGATGGCTCAATCTCTTCGCTGACAGTGTCGAAACTAATCAGTTAGTCGCTACCGGCCCCGTTATTCTCGAAGGCTTAACCGGCGGTACGGACAATACTATCCTCATCCAGAACCCAGATTCTACCATCTCTACCCGCGAGATTGACCCTGATGTCTGGACCGCCGGCACTTTAATTGACGGCTCCGGTACCGCAGGCTTCCTCCCGGTCTGGTCTGACGGAGATACTCTCTCTAACTCCCTCCTCCAACAAGATGGCATCGCCCTCCTCTCTGGCGGAGACCTGCTGCCGACCACCACCACGTCCTACGCTCTCGGCAGCCCCACCCTCCAATGGGAAGGACTCTATGTCGGTTCTATTACTGCCGGAGGTAACATCACTCCCACCACTGACAGCCAATATGACCTCGGATCCAGTGCTCTCGCCTGGAACAACGTGTACATCAATACCGCCTCTATTAACGGCCTAACAGCTCAAGACTCTACCGGTCTTAGGATACAAGATGATGGCGGTAACTTAGCGCTTTATGTACAAGATGGCGGCAACGTCGGCATCGGGACGACGGGGCCGGGGGCGAAGTTAGATGTGTATGGTGGAGACATTTGGAATACTACTAGTAACACCAATTACTATTTGAAAATAGATGTCAATGCAGGTAGTAGCGATTCAATCAATTTCATAGGGCCTTACGCAAAGACATTCCTGCAGTTTGATGTAACTGATGGAACAAACAGTTATATTACAACATTAGGTGCAAGTAACAGTGCTGGAAATGTTATTTTGGCTCCAGGTGGCGGCAACGTCGGTATCAACACCACCCTCCCCAACTCCTTCAAACTCCAGGTAGCCGGGGACATAGGCCCCAATTCTGACAGCACCTACGAACTAGGTACCTCCGCCCTCCGCTGGGACGCCCTCTACGTCGGCAGTATCAATGCGGAAGGTAACATCGTCCCCACAGTCACCGGCAACTACAACCTGGGCTCCTCCGCTCTCCATTGGAACTCCCTCTACGTCGATTCTATTACCACTTACGGCAGCATCACTCCCGGTATCGATTCTACTTACAACCTCGGTTCCAACTCTGTCCGCTGGCTCAACCTCTTCGCCGACTCCCTGGAAACCTCTCAGTTGGTGGCTACAAACAATGTTATCTTCGAAGGCTTAACCAGCGGTACGGACAATACTATCCTCATCCAGAACCCAGATTCTACCATCTCTACCCGCGAGATTGACCCCGATGTCTGGACCGCCGGCACTCTCGTAGATGGTTCCGGTACCGCTAACTTCCTGCCGGTCTGGTCGGATTCGGATACCTTAACCAACTCCTTAATGCAGCAAAACGGCATCGCCATCCTCTCTGGCGGAGATTTCCTCCCCACGACCACCAACGCCTACGCCCTTGGTTCTCCTACCTTAAGATGGGAAGGATTGTATGTGGGATCTGTTAATGCGGCCGGCAATATTGTTCCCTCTGCGGATAGCCAATACAGCCTCGGCGAGAATTCCACCCGCTGGCTCAATATCTTCGCCGACTCCATCGAATCCTCCCAATTAGTCGCTACCGGTAACGTTGTCTTTGAAGGTCTCTCTGCCGGGACAGATAATACCGTCCTCATCCAAAACCCCAACGCTACTCTAGCTACCCGCGAGATCGATTCCCGTGTCTGGGGAGCAACCCTGCTTGATGGTTCCGGCACTCTTAACACCATCGCCAAATTCTCTGACAGTGACACTTTAACCGACTCGCTCCTCTCAGATAACGGCCTTGTTCTGCAGGCGGCAGGGGACATAGAGCCCTCTACGGACTCCACCTTTGAACTAGGCTCCAGTGCCCTCCGCTGGGACGCCCTTTATGTCGGCAGCATCAATGCCGAAGGTCACGTCACTCCCTCTGCCGACAGTCAGTACAACCTCGGTTCTAACTCTGTTCGCTGGCTCAACATCTTCGCTGACTCCGTTGAAACCTCTCAATTAGTGGCTACTGGTAACGTTATCTTCGAAGGTCTCTCTGCCGGTACGGACAACACCATCCTCATCCAGAATCCCAACTCCACCATCTCTACCCGCGAGATTGACCCCGATGTCTGGACTCCCGGCGCTTTAATTGATGGCTCCGGCACCGCTAACTTCCTCCCGGTCTGGGCAGACGGGGATACTCTCTCTAACTCTCTCCTGCAGCAAAACGGTCTCTCTCTCCTCTCTGGTGGCGACTTCCTGCCGACCACCACCACCGCTTATTCCCTCGGTTCTCCTACCTTAAGATGGGAAGGATTGTATGTGGGATCTGTTAATGCGGCCGGCAATATTGTTGCCTCTGCCGACTCCTCTTACGACCTTGGCTCTTCCGCTCTCAAATGGAATAACATCTACGCCAACACTATCGTCGGTAACATCACCCCCACCGGCTTCACCCAGGGTTCTGTCATCTTCGCGAATAACGACGGTGGCCTCGCCCAGGATAACGCTAATTTCTTCTGGGATGACAGCAGTAATGAGTTGGGCATAGGAACTACGGCTCCTAACGCTAAATTGGACGTAAGAGGCGACACTGTCATTCGTTCCTCGAGCGCAGCCGACATTAGCCTTTCTCTAGTAGAAGGTAGCGGTTCCTTAAATGATTACACTATTAAACTTCATACAACTAATGGGAGATTAGGCTTCTATAACAACAACTCAACCACAGAAACACTTACTTTACTGCAAGATGGTAATCTCGGCATCGGCACCACCACCCCCTCCGTCAAACTACACGTATCCGGCGGCCAAACCCTCCTCGGCCATAATCTCACCGTTCAAGGCCAGGTTCTCCCACAAGCAGACAGTGCCTACGACCTCGGCTCCTCTGCCCTCCGCTGGGACGCTCTCTACGTCGGTAGCATCAACGCCGAAGGCAACATTGTCCCGACCGTTACCGGCAACTATAACCTCGGCTCCTCCACCCAGCATTGGAACTCTCTCTACGTCGACTCTATTACAGCCAGTGGCAGTGACCTAACCATCTTAGGAGGCACTACCCCCATTGCCTCTCTCAGTACTGCTGGCGACATGACTATCACCGGTAAGGTCAATAATCCTCAATTAATGAGTGAAGTTTATGACGCAGACGGTGAATTCTCCCGTCTCAATGGCGCCTCCAACGTCTTCGTCTCCGGCAACTATGCCTACGTTGCCTCAGCTCTCGACTCCTCCCTCACTATCATGGACATCTCTGATCCCACTAATCCCGTTCTTAAATCCGAAGTTTACGACGCCGATGGTGAATTCTCCCGTCTAAATGCTGCCAACAGTGTCTTCGTCTCCGGCAACTATGCCTACGTTGCCTCAGCTCTCGACTCCTCCCTCACTATCATGGACATCTCTGATCCCACTAATCCCGTTCTTAAATCCGAAGTTTACAACGCCGATGGTG
>CAYJKV010000006.1:0-4811 GCA_964371255.1 uncultured Candidatus Saccharibacteria bacterium
TTCCTTGGATCCTCCCGTTGGTGCGTTCTTAAAAGATATGCCCAACACACAAACTTATCATTTTTTGGGTGGGCGGTTGAGGGGGGGTAAGACTATAACAATTGATTAGCGATAAATATATATTGACAATCAATAAATCACAATTTAGTCTGTGGGTATTGATAAAACAACTCAGCTTTGACCCATGCGACAAGGATCAACAAATATTTTACGAGGGGTAATTTTTCTTATTGGTGCGGGGGTAATGGTTTTGTGTGTTTTTGTGTTACCTCCTGCTATTTCTTCGGCACAAGCGGGATACTATCGCCCCCTCTTATTGGGCATGTATCTGCCGGCTGTACCATTTTTCATTGCGCTCTATCAAACTCTCAGACTATTAAGTTATATCGACACGAACAAAGCTTTCTCCCCTTTATCAATCAAGACCTTAAAGAATATAAAATATTGTGCCATTGCCATCAGTGCGTTGTATGCGATAGGTATGCCGTACACCGTTTACGTAGCCGATAAAGACGACGCCCCCGGCGCCGTAGCCATCGGTCTTGTCATTATTTTTGCTTCATTTGTGATTGCTGTTTTTGCTGCCGTTCTCCAGCGGCTCTTACAAAATGCGATTGCCATCAAAGCAGAAAACGACTTAACGGTTTGAAAAACCCTATGGCAATTATCATTAACATCGACGTGATGCTGGCGAAAAGAAAAATGAGCGTCACCGCCCTGGCTGAAAAAGTCGGCATCACCCTGGCCAACCTTTCTATTTTAAAGAATGGCCGAGCTAGGGCGATTCGCCTGTCAACCCTGGACGCGATCTGTACCGCCTTATCCTGCCAACCTGGAGAAATTTTAGAATATAAAAACGAGTAAAGTTATATGGATCGCACAACGCTTAAAGCCTTCAATGTCATCCTCACTAGTCTGGGATTGGCCATCATTTTTAATTGGCTATTCTTTTATAAATTAATTGGAATTTCCGTTCTAATCTTCACTCTGTTTCTATTAGGGACTGTACTCGGACTTTGCTGGCATCAACGGTCCATTTTTCGGAAAAACTGGTGGTTAATTCCTCCCCTTCTCTTCTTTGCGTTAATCCCCAGCATCCACGCGAGTGAATTCCTGGTCTTTCTGAATATTTGTGCCATTCTCGGTCTGTTAATGTTACTGGCGCAAGGTTTGATTGGCCTGCCTGCTCCTGTCCTAAAGCTGCGCGACTACTTCAGTCTGCTCCTTCAAGGACCATTAAGAATGTTAGGCCGGGCGCTGTTTACGATCGCCAAAGTCGGTCAAGTGCATAGCGAAGAAAAGAATCGGGATACTTGGCTGCGCGTGCTGAAGGGCGCCATCATGGCGTTCCCTATCCTGATCATCTTTGGTTTGCTGTTTTCCCAAGCCGACCTGGTCTTTTCTCAGTTACTAAACCGTTTTCTGACCGTCTCCATCTCCGAACGTACCGCCCAGTATCTCACCTTGCTCCTTTTTGCTTTCGTGGCGGCGTTAAGCTTTCTGTCATACATTGCCTTCCCGAAAGAAACCTCAAGTACTGCGTTTCCGGAAAGTCGTCGTACTGCCTTGCCTCCAGGTAGAGGCATAGAAGTGTTAGTTTTCCTGGGACTAATTTCGCTGCTGTTTCTCGTGTTTATTGTTTTCCAGGTTACGTACTTGTTTGGCGGTGAAACGAACATTGTGAACGCCGGTTTCACTTATGCCGAATACGCACGCCGCGGTTTCTGGGAACTGCTCGCTGTCGCCATCTTGTCACTGCCGATCCTGTTCGCGTGTGATAAATATACTGACAATGAATCCACGAAAGACAAGCGTTTCCTAATACCGGCCCTCGTCCTGATCGTCGAGGTGATTATTGTTATCGTGTCCGCGTTCAAACGCCTGTCCCTGTACATCGACGCTTACAGCTTAACGGCACCGCGCTTTTATGCCGCCACGTTTATTATGCTGCTTTCCGTCCTTTTCATCCTCTTGGCTATCAAGCTTATCAAAGCCAAACCGGAGCAGTTCTTTACCTTTGGCACACTACTAACTCTAATTATTTTTCTAGTAGTTATTAATGTTATCAATCCTGACGCCTTTATCGCCACTTCCAATACCAAGCGATTTTATCGAACGGGCTTGATTGACATTCAACACATAGGTCTCCTTTCTACCGACGCTATCAGCCAGAAATTAGAAATGCTTCACAAACTCGAAGGTGAAAACAAAGCTCTCCTCCAAGATATTCTCAGCAATGAAAAAGCTTATCTTCGGACCAGTAGTACTGCCTGGCAATCTGCCAATTTTTCGCGCGCTCGAGCCTTGCGGTTACTGACAGGGATTGGAGAATAAATAAAAAAGGCGCCCGCCCATATTCGAGGGGTGTGATGAAAATGACTCCCCTGCCTTTATTTCAACGATGCATACATCCCGCCCAACAGCACGGCCGGCGCATTCCCTCTTTAAGCTTCTTAACTGCTCTCTCAACGTGCTCTTTTCTCGTCTCCTCCTTCTTGACGGAGATAATCCAGCATATCCACTCGTTGCGCGCGAGCGGTGTAATGTCCTCCCAAGCTGCTCGCGCCGCGCCGTCAGAATCAAGAATCTTCCGTAAATCCCCCGGCACCCGATGCACTGCCCCCGTCTGTGTCATGCTTGTTCCGCCAACACCTTGAGTCGCTTCAGAGCCTCCATCCACATTTTTTTAAACTCCTCCGCCTGTTCTTCAGTCACGTCCATATCAACTGCCACCTCAGTTACTCCATCCTTCTCTGTAAACGTATAATTTTCAAAACCGCTCGCCCACTTTTTCGCTTCTTCACTCGTAGTGTCTTCAATCCCATCACGCACAATGCCCAGATGCTCAATGGAAATAAATTCGTAAGGACGATTCTCGGCAATCCGACTCACCATTCCGCCTTCCTCACCCGTTTCCGGGTCGGGTCCCAAAAACACAATCTTCGACCCCTTCTCCCAACTCCCTTTGTAATAGGAGCCTTTGGTAAAAGCACGGGTCCACTCGCGATAGGACGCGTCATCCAGCATTGTATGCCAGACCTTCTTCTTAGAAGCATTTATAATAATAGATGTATTAAGTTTTTGCATAGTAATCACCACCATACGGTCAGTGCGGCCAGCGCACAAGAGATTAACGAAAAATGTGGCAGCCGTTATGCCTCAAACCTCAATGCTGTATTTGGTGCACTTTTTGATACCCCATCGCGCCAATAAGAGTTTCTTGCGAGGGCTTATCATTAATCCGTGAAATCCAGTACTTGTTCTCTGAGGGCGTTGGCAACCGACCATACACGGACGCAAAAAATTCATTAATCCGCGGCACTAATTGGGCTTTCGTTAGCGGTCTCGCTTTTGGACCGGTAGAATTATTCTCCTTATGCCACCGCATCGAGCTCTTCATTTTCGATAAACCATTTCGATCTCCCCGGTACCGGCCCTTCCAAAACGAACTCTCCGATACTGTCGGCTTGCGGCCAAATATCTGCTCAAAGGATGTCTCCACTACCAATGGAACGTTTATCAAGGCCAACGGAATATCCTCAAGTTTAGATGCGCCATTACACGGATAACCTAAATCACCGCAGATATACGTTTTTTCATCTGATGGACAAGTATGTAGCGTATGGCATCCAGACCGATGCGCCAGCGAATCAAGTGGTGCTGTCATCACCATAATCCCAGCAATCAATCCCATTCCCACCAACATCACTCCGTCTTTGCTCATAATAAAATCAGTATAGTCCTTTCTAATAGATCGTCATCACGTATCAAACTCATATTAGCAATAGACTTTGCAATTCATACCACTATACGATAACTGCCACCATCACCGCCTCACAATATAATCGTTTATACCTTCAACTTCGGTTAGGTTTTAGTCGATAAGTGACCAAATCAAGAGGATAATAAGGATGGCTGGAATAGAGAAACCTAACAACCGTAACACCACGCCAGCACCTAGTTTCCCTAAAATTGACATAGCAAAATTATAAGGAGATCGATCTGTGTTTGCAGTGGAATATCAGCGTAGAGAACCGAACCCTAACCTTCAGAGATAAATTAAGGTGCACTAAAGTAGAGCTTATAAAAGGCTGCTTAATAAGTTATAAAACCATTTGGTCTAATAGCCATCTCTATGCTTCAATCTTCGAGAACAGATACGTCCCAATCCACAGCACCACACCTGTAATGACGGTAAGCACGACCAAGTCCAAGCCGATACCAAAATAAGACTGGTTAATAAGGGCACCACGTAGCCCGTCAACGCCATAGGCCAAGGGATTCATCCTGGTAATGACTGATAAGGCTTTGGGTAGCCCCTTCAGGGGAAACAATGCGCCCGACAAAAAGAATATGGGCATAATGAGAAAGTTCATAATCAGTTGGAAACCTTGCATATCCCGTAACTTAGACGCGATAGCGGTGCCAAGAGCCGTGAACAATGTACCAATCAAAACCATAAAGATTAGGGCCAGCAATAATCCAAGTACACTTTCCGGACGAAAGCCAACGAACAGTGTTACCACAAACACAATGATACCCTGCAGCAAAGCTACCGTTGCGCCACCCAGTGTCCGGCCGATCATAATATCAAAACGTGATACCGGCGCCACCATCGTCTCTTTTAAGAACCCGAATTGCCGATCCCAAATCAATTCAATGCCGGTAAACATGGCGGTAAAGAGAATACTCATCGCAATCACACCCGGCACTAAGAACTGAATATAGTTGCCGCCGCCTGCTTGCTCATAAATAGGACCAAGCCCAAAACCTAAAGCTATAAGGAACAGCAGTGGTTGTCCAAGTGAGCC
>CAYJKV010000006.1:4911-89295 GCA_964371255.1 uncultured Candidatus Saccharibacteria bacterium
GACCAAGCCCAAAACCTAAAGCTATAAGGAACAGCAGTGGTTGTCCAAGTGAGCCAAGAATACGGGCCCGCGAACGGACATACCTCTTAATCTGTCGCAACCATAAAATGTAAATGACGGATAATTGCATACCCGGTATATCAACATCGCCCGGCAACGCTCGGGCTTGCCGTGAGAGCTGAAGCAGATAAGAAGGAAAAAATCATAGTGAATATTAGTCTAGCTATGCTAAACGCATTGCGATAAGGCAAGCTTGGCGATGTTGTATTACTGGGCATATCCAGTAACAACTACTTCCCCCGATGCCAAACAGCATCGGCTTTGAAGTTTCGCAACCGCTTTGCCAAAAACCTGCGCCCAGCTGTAGTTTTTAGATATTTTTCACGATGTTTGGCGTCGGCTTCATGGCGACATGCTTCATAGTAAACTAATTCAACTGGTAAACGAGGCTTAGTTGAAAAGACATGGCCCTTTCTGTGTTCTTCTAATCGTTGACGCAGATCTGCTGTATAACCAATATATTGCTGGTTATCCTTCATACTTTGTAAGATATACGTATAAAAGAACACAGGGGAAGTATTGTTACTGGGCATGGTCTAATGTTTACCTCCCCGCCACATCCGGCTGTGCGCCCGCAGACGATCAGTATTGGTAGCATCCTCCTCACGGATAACATGCCCGGTTAATTTAATAAAAGCATCCTCCAAACTATCTTCTCCTGCCTGCTGCTTGATTTCACTCGGTGTGCCTTGAGCGACAATCTTGCCGTGGTCAATTACGGCAATCCGTTGCGCCACCCGATCAGCTTCTTCCATATAGTGAGTCGTAAAA
Organism: uncultured Candidatus Saccharibacteria bacterium; assembly: GCA_964371255.1. Lineage (GTDB taxonomy): Bacteria > Patescibacteriota > Andersenbacteria > UBA10190 > UBA10190 > UBA10190. The sequence continues at coordinate 5,743 of CAYJKV010000006.1, forward strand.
AATACCGTAGTGCCTTCTTTTTGATTTAAATCTTTCAAGTAATTCCACATATGGTTTCTGGTTTGCGGGTCAAGCCCCAACGTCGGTTCATCAAGAAAAATAACTTTAGGATGATGAAGTAAGCCCCGCGCGATTTCCAGCCGCCGCTTCATGCCTCCCGAGAATTCCTTGACCAGGTCATCTTTGCGATCCCATAAATCAACGAACTTGAGTAACTGATCAATCCGCTCGCGGCGCACTTGTGTCGGCATGGCATACAGCACGCCGTGGAATTCCATGTTCTCCCAGGCGGTGAGCTCATCGTCTAGGCTCGGATCTTGAAAAACAATGCCAAACGAGCGGCGGACTTCATCGGGATGGTGGACCGGATCATGGCCATCAAGCGTAATTGTGCCGCTGGTTGGATGCAGCAGTGTCGTCAGTATCTTAATCGTCGTGGATTTACCCGCACCGTTGGGGCCCAAAAAGGCAAAGATCTCCCCCTTAGCCACGCTAAAAGAAACATCGTCAACGGCGACAAGACCGTCAAACTTCTTAGTCAAGTTATGAACTTTAATCATAAGGAGTTATGAAATGACTTTATCGAGTGCCTGTCGAACACAATAGAAATTGTTGCACTTATATAAAACAGATAACAAAGCTTATCACTGAAATTAATAAATTCCAAGTTTTTTTACACCCGGCAAGCACTGGGCCTCACTAACCAGAACGTTGCACCGTCCGTAGCCTCGGCGAAATGAGATGAAGATCGGTATTAATATCAGCCCTGATACTCAACTAAGACGATCCCTTTCTTCATTATCCCTTCATAAATGATTTTCTATACTGTCTACACATGAAAATCTCTTACCGTAATCCCTGGCTTATCGGCTTGATTGTTTTAGTGATCATCAGTGGTATCTGGTGGTATCGCTCCCGTTCCAGTGAGACTACTACTGCCCCGACAACCGCTCCGGTTGAACGCGGTACTTTAGTTGAATCGGTGAGTGGTAGTGGTTCTGTAGTTGCTAAAATTCAGGCCGATGTTACGACGAACGACCAAGGACGAATTGAAGAACTATTAGTTAAAGATGGCGACATCGTCAAAGCTGATCAAGCCTTGCTGCGCATTAAATCTCTCGCTACCCCAGCCGATATTGCCCAAGCCTATGCTTCATTATTGGGGGACATCGAAGCTACAACGAAAGCCCAACAACAGCTGCAAGATGCCCAAAAAAATGAGGCTATTGCTAAAACATCGTTGACTGGCAGTAAATTAGCCTATGACAAAAGTAAAATAGACGCGCAGAAAACCATTACTGACGCAAACAAAGGCGCCATTGACGCAACTAGTACTCAGGCAGCCGCCGACACTGATTTGGAAGTGGTGTCCGCTGAGACTGGCAGCAAGAGTGCCGGTTTGAGTCAGCAATCAGCTAAAATAAAAGGGCAGGTGGATGTGAAAACAGCCGAAAAAGCCTTACAAGAAGGCCAGCGCGATTATGACTCAGCAGCCCTCAAAACAAAAAGTGCGGAGCAATCCTATGACGCAACTAAGGCCAGTCTAACGGCTAGTCGTTTGAGTTATCAGAGCCTTACCAATCAACTCCTCACCGCACCGGTTGGCGGTACAATTATGAATTTATCGTTAGTAGAAGGCAGTACCGTCGGTAGCGGCAGTGCCTCAAACACCGCCTCTAGCAACGGCAGTGAAACAAGCGGGTCGTCATCGACGTCACTGCTCTCCATAGTTGATCTTACGAGCCTTCGCGCCCAAGTCGCAGTGAATGAAGTAGATATCTTGAGTGTAAAAATTAATCAGCCTGCCACCCTCACCTTTGATGCACTTTCCGGTAAAACACTTACGGGCAAGGTGATCAGTATTGATCGTCTCGGTACAACCACATCAGACGTTACCACATACAATGTCGAAATTACTTTTGATATCACTGATGAAGCAATCCGCCCCGGTATGTCAATCAACGCCAATATCATTACTGCTCAAAAAAACGATGTGCTGCTCATACCAAATGCCGCGGTCAAACCGCAGGGTGATCAAAACGTCGTCGACGTTATCCGCGCTGGTGTCGCTACCACTATTCCCGTCACGATTGGCAGCAGCAATGACCTGCAAACAGAAATCACTGAGGGACTTGAGGCAGGCGACCAAGTGATAACTGGAGACACTGCCACCTCTGGCACGAGTGCGTTCAGCGCTGGCAGTTTTCAGTTTGGTGGTGGAGGAGCTATTCGCCGATGATTGAACTAATCAAAATTACAAAAACCTACGAAGATGGCGGTCACACTCAAGCCCTCAAAGGTGTAAGTCTCTCTATTAAGAAGGGAGAATTTGTGGCCATTATGGGACCCAGCGGATCAGGGAAGTCTACCCTCATGCATATTATTGGTGCACTGGATACTCCCACTAGTGGTACCTACAACCTTGATGGCGAGTCGGTGCACGAATTGGACGACGATCGTCTGTCAGACATCCGTAATCGCAAGATCGGCTTCGTCTTTCAAGCATTTAACCTTCTCCCCCGAATGAACATTCTCAAGAATGTCGCATTACCGTTGGCATACATTAATGATCCTGATCGACTACAGAAAGCTACCAAAGTTCTCGAGCGCGTCGGCCTGGCCGACCAGACAAGAAAAAATCCCAACGAAATCTCCGGTGGACAAAAACAGCGAGTGGCTATTGCCCGCGCCATGATTACCAACCCCAGTATTATTTTGGCCGACGAACCTACCGGTAACTTAGATAGCAAGACTGGTGATGAAATTATGCATCTCTTTCAGACATTGAATGCTCAAGGAAACACGATCGTGATGGTAACCCATGAACATGATATTGCTGCTCATGCGCAGCGCGTGATTACGTTGCGTGACGGCCTGATCAGTGAAGATGTCGCCCAAAAGCCTCATCATCACACTGACGCTTCACTAATCAACTCCCATGGATCTTAAAGAAACAGCTCTCACTGCCTTTGACGCGCTTCTCTCGAACAAGTTGCGCACGAGCTTGGCTATTCTGGGTATCGTTATTGGCATCGCCGCGGTAGTTGCCTTGATTGCTCTAGGACAAGGCGCTCAAACATCAGTGACTGATCGCATAGCCTCGACGGGCTCTAACCTGCTCACTATCACATCCGGCCAGTCAAATCAGCGCGGCATCCAGGGAGGCAGCGGCTCAGCGAATACGCTGACACTCGAAGACGCCCAGGCAATTGCTACTAATCTATCGCTGACCACTGTCGCCGCGGTGAGTGCCGAAGTATCACAAAGTTATCAAATTACCCAGGGGCGTAATAATACGAACTCCCGAATCACCGGCGTGCTACCCGATTACCGCACTACCTCCAATCTGACAATAGCCTCCGGTTCATTTATTACCGATAAACAGGTGGCGGGATTAGAAAAAGTGGCAGTGCTGGGTTCTACTGTCGCAGACGATTTGTTTGGTACTGGCAACGCTGTCGGTCAAACAGTGCAGATTAAACGAATTCCCTTCCGCGTCATTGGTGTCACCGCCACTAAAGGTGGTGGTGGATTCGGCAGCCCGGATGATAGTGTGTTTGTTCCTGTCACTACCGCACAAAAATTACTGGTCGGTACCGATTATGTGAATACTATTTCTATTACTGCTACCAATGCCGACGTTATGACTCAAACCATGGATTCAGTGGGATACTTCTTACTGCGCCGTCATAAATTATCCACTCCTCAAGAGGCTGACTTTAGCATCCGCTCTCAAGCTGACCTATTGAGCGCGATCACAGCCACAACTAGTACGTTTACCAACTTACTCTCAGGCATCGCCGCTATCTCACTCTTGGTTGGCGGCATTGGCATTATGAATATTATGCTCGTGACCATCACTGAACGGACGCGTGAGATTGGTATCCGTAAAGCTATTGGCGCTAAGAAAAAAGATATCCTGCTGCAATTCTTGCTTGAATCTGTTGTCCTAACGCTATCCGGCGGAGCCATCGGCGTCATCCTCGGCCTCAGTATTTCCACGCTGGCTGGGCGGCTCTTGAATATACCTCCAGCCCTTTCAGCCTACGGCCCGCTCTTGGCCTTTGGGGTTTCCAGCGCTATCGGCATTATCTTTGGGTACTATCCCGCACGACGAGCTGCCCAGCTGCAACCTATCGTTGCCTTGAGGCACGAATAACTTTAATTCTAAATTAATAATTAAGTACTTTATGACTACCAAAACAACAATTGCGGTAACAGCCATTATTTGCCTACTAGTTGGCGCAGCAGGAGGATATTTTGGCCGAGGGTTCGTTCGACAAAATCGCCCCCTAGACCCCATCGGAAATCGTGGCATGTTTCAATCAGGCATGGAAAATTTTCCCGGTCGTTCCGGGCAAAATAGTCAAATGCCTGGCGGCGGCCGAGTTATTGGCGAGGTGCAATCAATCGCCGACGGACGGTTAACAATACAAACACCAAATAACAGCTCACAAATTGTCTTAGTTAATAGCACCACCACCTACCAGCAAATAACTAGTGGCTCCGCCAGTGACGTTACTCCGGGTACACAAGTACTGGTCACGGGGCAACAAAATCCTGATGGCAGCACTACTGCCACTGCCATTCAAATTATTCCCGCAGGCATGAGCTTTCCTTTCGAGAATAGACCAGATAGGTTAAACGTAAATCAACCCAACACTAACCAGCAATAATTAAAAATTGCAGTCGCAAAATTCCTATGCCTAAGGTATCTTCATTAGTTCTTTATTATAATCTTAGTAAGCAGCATCTATGCGCATCTTAGTCGTCGAAGACGAGCCGAAGTTGAATAAGGGCATCGTGAAAGGTTTGAAAACCCGCGGCTATGCCGTTGACTTTGCTTTCGAAGGTCAAGCGGGAGAAACTCTGGCTCGCCAAAATCCCTACGATCTAATCCTGCTCGATATTATGATGCCTCGCCGTGACGGACTTACCGTCTGCCGCAACCTGCGCCAAGACGGCATCACCACCCCGATACTCTTCCTGACAGCCAAAGACGCTGTTGAAGATAAAGTAACGGGGTTAGACGAGGGAGCTGATGATTACCTGGTTAAGCCCTTTTCATTTGAGGAGCTAACAGCAAGAATTCGCAGCTTGCTGCGCCGACCAAACGCAGTGGTCTTGGATACATTGACGCTCGACAAACTGAGTCTCAACACTCAAGCTCACCGACTCACCATCAACAATACTGAGATTTCCCTGACCGCGCGCGAGTATGCATTACTGGAATATTTACTGCGTAACCGAGACAAAGTCCTTACCCGAGAAGATATTCTCGATCATGTATGGGACAATTTTTATGACTCCCTCAGTAACGTGGTCGACGTGCATTTGAAGAATTTAAGAAAAAAATTACCAAAAGACTATGCCAAACGTATTACCACAATTCGCGGAAAAGGTTATCGGATTGCGTAATAACCAGTTCCAGTTAACACGACTGCGCCTCACCGCTATTTATGCCGTCCTCCTTTTTACTGTTTTACTGATTTCCGGCCTTATTACCCACTCCGTTTTCTCCAGTCGGCTTGAGCATCGTGTTTCCTTTCGGGGTCGTCCCTTCCTCCCCCCACCCCAAATTTTACAAATAGATCGGGAAGCTCGCGACCAAGTACGGCAGGAGTTAATCACCTCAATGATTCTGGTTAATGGCACCCTCTTCATTGGTGCCGTCGGACTTAGTTATATATTGGCTGGTCTCACTCTCCGTCCGATCAAGGAAGCATATGAACGCCAACGCCGCTTCTTAAGTGATGCCTCGCACGAACTGCGTACGCCGTTAGCCATCCTGCAAACTGAGTTAGAAAATGAATTGGATAATACCAAGGCAAGCAATGGAGAAAAAGAAAATTCACAGAGCCACCTGGAAGAAGTGCAGCGCATGAGCACCATCGTTAAAGACCTACTCTTAATCTCACGTCTCGATGGAGAAAATCAACTATCCACGCCTAAAGAAACTGTTGACTTCAAAGAGATCATCACAGTAGCGGTCAAGCGTCTCCAGCAGTATGCCGCCAAGCATAAAATTAAAATAATTTCCTCTCCCCTGACGAGAACAACACCGCTTACAGTGACTGCTAATCGAGAGCACCTCCTGCAAGCAATAACCAACATTATTAAGAACGGTATTGATTACAATCAGCCCGAGGGCAAAGTTACAATCAGTCTGAAACCCAATAAAAACAGTGTCGATATTACAGTCAGCGATACTGGCATTGGCATCGCTGAAGCAGAAATTCCCAAACTTTTCGATCGTTTCTATCGGGTTGACCAAAGCCGATCGAGACAAATGGGCGGAAGCGGTTTAGGACTATCCATCGTTCAATCAGTCATCCTAGAGCTAAATGGCACCGTCCACATCAGCAGCCATCTGGGCAAGGGTACAACCGTTACCTTAACCTTTCCCCTAAAAGCATAAAGCCCCACGAGCCTGACGCCCGTGGTTCCTACCGTAACAGAATGCCTTACCGCAGATAGAGCGGCGGAATCCCTCGTAGCCCTTCTGCTGGCGGAGGGAGAAGAAATGAGATAAAAACCTTCATACAATATTCACCATAGCTTCATTGTCCTTTTGGCATAATAAAACCATTAATCCATAATCATTAACTATCAACCTATGAAAGCCAAAAAAACATTGCTTGCCGCCAGCGCTATTGCCGTCCTGGGACTAAGTGCTTTTACCGCACTTCGTGCCAGCTCAACCTATGCCGCAGCAAATTCGTCTAACTTAATTGACCATTTCGCTGAACGATTCAACCTTAACCGAGATGAAGTTCAGTCTGTCTTCGACGAGCATCGCTCGGCACAGCGGGCAGAGCATGAGCAGGTGATGCAAGACCACCTCGCCCAGGCCGTAACCGATGGAAAAATTACTCAAGCTCAAGCCGATCTTCTCTTAGTTAAACACACGGAAATGCAAACATTCATGGCATCACTAACTGACCAGACACCAGAAGAACGCCGCGAAGCCATGCAAACAAAAAGAGACGAGATGAGGCAGTGGGCGCAGGAAAATAATATCCCGCTCCAAAACTTACCGCTCGGCATGCCAGGACGTCACGGGCAAATGGGTGGCCAAATGGGAACAGGCTTCCATCGCTTCGGTAAATAGTAAAGCAAAAGAATACACAAACCGCCGGTATTACCCGGCGGTTTTGTTTACACACAAATCAAGTTCGCACCGCTCTTAATAATAGTTCTTCGAGCCTGACGCAATGTTTTAATTTAAAGCCTTTTCATCGTATCTTCCTCGGAAGATAACGATACCAACTTTCGTCGTAAATAAGCATAAATTACCAGCGCCGCTTGACTAAATAACCAAATTTCCGCTATATATAAAGTATGGCTAAAAACTGCCAACTGAATAACCGGAAGATGACTGTCATCACTCGTGGCAGCAACTCTGCTTTGTCTTACCTGGGCGGTTTAAGCGCACCTAGCGCATAAATAGAAGAAATAACCGCTTGAACGCCTTGGTGAGATAAACCAAGGCGTTCTTAGTTTATCTACCGTTCTTTTACAAAGGCACTATCAGGAATCCACCATGGCCACCCATCACACCACACAATTGAACAATGTCATCGCAAAAAGCTCCACCCGAGACATCCGCAGCAACCTCTGGAAAATGTCTGTCATAACGGCTGCCAACGAAGCCCTCTTTCTCATTCCCGTGATCGTCCCCTTCTTTCAGGAAAACGGACTATCACTAAAACAGGTCTTTCTGCTTCAAGGTATTTTTGCTCTCTCGCTCATGGTACTGGAAATACCCTCCGGTTATCTATCCGACCGCTGGGGGCGCAAACCAACCATGCTGATTGGGTCAATGGTAGGGGTATTTGGCGCACTGTTGTATTCACTCTCTTCCACGTTTTGGGGTTTCTTTGTCGGAGAAATACTGCTGGCTGTAATGGTTAGCTTCTACTCCGGCACCAAAGAAGCTATCGTGTATGACACTCTCCTGGAACTCGGTGAGGAAAAATCCTACCGCCGCTTTATTGGACGACAACAGTTTGCCGGCCTCTCGTCCCAAGCTATCGCTAGTATAGTTGGCGGACTGCTTACCGTGATAGCTTTAAGAGCCACGGTATGGGCAACAGTGATTCCATTCTCAATTGGTCTGTTTGTTGCGTTTTTTCTGCACGAACCTAAACGGCATAAACTCCAGGAGACAAGACACTTCAAAGCGATCTGCAATATAACCACCCATACGTTAGTAAAGAACGTACCGCTGCGCAACATCATCATACTTCACGCGGTCATTTCGTCCCTTACTTTAACATTAGTGTGGTTTACCCAGCCTTATCAGACAATGGTGGAATTACCGTTAGTCCTCTTCGGTGTCACCCACGCGTTCATAATGATTATGACGGGGTTCGCGTCCAAGTGGGTCCATCTCTTACAGGAAAAAGCTGACGATCGTCTGATCCTGATTACCATTGCGATTGTTGTCACCGCCAGCTATCTGACGCTGGGCTTTGTGACATCGCTGTGGGGTATAGCGATCATATTCTTGGGAAGAGTGATGTGGGGTTTCCTCACTCCGTTGACTAGCGATATGGTGAATCGCATGACGACATCCGAAATTCGGGCAACAACCCTCTCTATCAGATCGTTTGGATCTAGCCTATTATTCGGCATCGCTTCTCCCTTCATCGGCTTCTTAGCTGATGTCTTGACCTTAAATCAGGCCTTATTCACCACCGGCGTTGTGAGCAGTGTAATTCTGGTAATAGTTTTTATCAGGATGACGCCAGTGTGGCAGCAAGTGCCTAAATAAAACCAAGCGGTACGACAACTTCGTGCCGCTTTTTCTTACACTCACCCCAAGGCACTTTATGACTCTTTGAGATAAATCGCTATCAGTTACTGGATAATCACACAAAGAAAAACTATCAAGGTACCCGGTACCATAATATTTTAACGCTCCGGAGTGCAAGTAAAGTTCGAACCAAAATTCCGCTGATGAAACACCCGATTTACTCCCCTAAAAAAGAAAAGACCCCGGCCAGCATGTAGCCAGTCGGGGTTTGAATGATCAAGACAGAACAAACGGTTAACTCAGGAAATCCACTCCCTGCTTCATCTCATCGTCGTTCTCGTAGGTATCATGGGCCAACGCGACGATGGTGTCGGCGACAATGCCGGAGATGAGCTTGTCGAAATATGGCTGAACACCAGAACAGGTAACCACGATTCCGCGCCGTTTGACGCCACCCCAATACGGAGTATCGCCGGGAAAGAGCAGGTGCGGCACCGGGCTGGTACGATCGTCATTGCGATCAGTCCACAATTGCAGTGCTTTGCACCGGGCAATGTTGTCATACTCGTGTTCCCACGCGTTCTTATCGCCGACGCTTTGTTCGTAGATCGCGACGGGCTGCAGCAGATAGTTCGGCCAGTCGGGGTAATTCGCCTCGCGAGCGTCTTCCATTGCTGGCACGAGAACCACGACGTGGCAGTCATGCCGCTTGACCTTGTGCATCAGCGGTGCCGTCTGAAGTACCGTATGAACGGCAATCTCGACGGCCTGTTGTGCAATCTCTTTTGTCAGGTACTTCGGGGTAAGCAGTTGTTGCGTCACGGAAATCTCCTTGTTGAGAGGTTGAAGTTAAATCCACTCCGACAGAGGAAGCTTTTTCTTCCATCGGTACAGAATGAGAGGGAGAGACACGCCTAATGCTCCGAAGAACATCCAAAGTGGCAGCACATAGTTTGAGAACGTATGTTCGGTGATGGCAAAGATTGCCAAGCCATAACCAACGGCGAAAAAGCACCAAGCAAATGGTCGGTCACCATTAGGCTGTGTCCACACAAAGTGGAACGTGGGAATCGCCGCGAACGCATCAGCTCCTATTGCCAGATACAACGCAAACTGCGCCAGCTCCGGTCTGTCATGCACCGCAACCCAAATCCCAAGTGAGATCAGGCCGAGAACGAGACAGAAAATCTCGATGCGGTTCATTCTCTTCCATCGGCCATGTTTTTTCAGCACCAGCAGTGTAATCAGCAGTGGATTGGTAAAACCAAACATCGCCGGCCACACGTTCGCTCCTGCTCCGGAGCTCTTGTAGGTCAGCAGCAGTGCCAACCCAATCAGTGTCCACAACGACCAGCTCGTCAGATTTGGGTGGATCTTACCTTCATACGTCCGAATGGCGTATGGGATAATGCTCACGATGACGAGCAATCCGGAAATAAAGCCAATCGTTTCAGTACTCAAGAATCACCTCCATTTCGTGTTTTGGATCAGGAATTGACCTATTGATTGTCAATGAGCAGCTTCGCAAGCTATGCTTGACGAAGACCGTGCAATATAGCATTATACAGTGTCTGTGTCAACGTCGACACAGCAAATACTAAAACCCACAAGACCCCTATTTCGGAGGCAAATAATGACACTCTCTGCACCTTACCAATCCGTGCTCGATCAATGGGAGAACCAAGGTATTCGAGTTATGCAAGCTGACTGGACTACCAGTCTGCAACGTCACGTTGGCGCACAAGTCAAGTATCAAGGCGACCTCTGCTACGCCAAGCTCGCTATCGCCAGCCATGGCGACCTAGATGAACCCGACATGTTCAACGGCATCTGCCGCGAGATATGGTGGTCGCAGGTAATCCAGCGATTACAGCAAAAAAACAGCTCATTTCCATTCACTTCGCCCCGCGTGTTTGCCACCAACGTGAGCCAGCAACCATTTCGGGATGAGGTGGCATGGTCGGTTAAAGGGGTCAAGTACTTGACCCCTTTATCGATCCCCATAACCCCCTTTTTCCTGTCAGATTAAAGTAATTGTTCAATAACTATTTTTGCGGTTTGGGATAAGTTGATCCTATTTAACTCTTCTCGAGTAAAAAATGCTGCCCCTGCCCCTTCGTGAATAGTAAATTCTTCCCAAGTTAAATGTTTGTCCACTTTAATTGCATGCACAATCTTATCCTCTCTGACTTGGGCATCACCCACAATTCTTATATCTGCAGCCTCTAAATTGAAATCGAGCTCTTCTTTTACTTCTCTTATGCCAGCTTCAATTGAAGATTCTTCTGTTTCTATGCCACCACCGAAAAAGCCCCAGGTTAAGGGATCGCGAATATGCTCTGATCCGTCTCTCATTTGGAGTAAATATTCTCCATCTTGATTCGTGATAATAACATTAACTACATGATTCATAGCGTTTGACATTGTAAATAATAAATTGTATTGTACTCAGTTCCTGTGGTTTGTCTACAGGATTGTACACCTACAACCAGCCCATCCACTTCCTTCATCCCAAAGGAGTATTCCAGTGGCACAACAGAAACAACAACGGGGAGTCATCTACGTGGCAACCGGCGAAAGATACGCTCATGAGGTGATTATTTCCGCCAGAAGCCTTCGGCACCAAATGCCACGGCTACCCATCACGATTTTCACTAACGAGTCTCTGAGCGACACAAGCATATTCAATCGGGTCGAACCTGTTCCTGCAAACTTCTCACCAAAGGTAGTAAAAATTGCTTGCCTGCTGCGAACACCTTACAAGCACACACTCTATCTGGACGTGGATACATTTGTTTATACTACGTTTCCTGAGCTCTTCAAACTGCTCGATAGATTCGATGTAGCAGCCGCCACTTCTCCGCAACGGATTAAACGCCCTACTCGGCGTATTCCAAACTGCTTTCCTGAGATGAACGCAGGGGTTATTCTCTACAAGCTCTCGAAGGGAACACAGAATCTCCTGAGGGAGTGGCAACGGCTCTATGAGCGACAAGGGAAACGAGCGGGAGCGCAAGATGAGCCGCCGTTTCGACAGGCATTATACGAGAGTAAAATTCAGTTGGCACCGTTGCCACCTGAATACAACTGTCGCATCGCCTATCCGAACTGTGTGAATGGAATAGTAAAGATCGTTCATGGCAGAAGCGATAATCTGGAACAGATTGCACATGACATTAATCAGAGAGAGGACTACAGGACGTATATTCCTGAGCAGGGTCTTCTCTAACCACCTTACCAGCGCGACAGGAAGTTGCGCTTTTTTTTGGTTAAAAATGTTATTGAAAGTTCTTCGAAAGCATAATTAGTTAAAAGTTCGAAACCGATCCCCGGCAGGAAATAAATTCTACAGAACCGAAAACTTTTAAGTTAAGAGTTGCAAAAACACCGCCTAGACTTTAGCGATGTTTTTGTGCCTTGTCAGGCTATTTTATTCTGGTCTTTCACACCATGTCCCACTGGATAGAGACCAGTTGACCAGAACAAAATTGATACGCTCCCGCTCTTGAATATGTTTAGAACAGTTAATTGGACAAAAATTAAACAAGAAATGCGATTTGCGAGATTATATAACCTTGCCTTAAGCGCATAACATTAGAAAGGGAACGCGGGGAATTGAGGTCAAGTACAATTAACTTATTAAGCTACCGACTTTGATAGTTATACTTGCCCCTTTATCTTCCCCGCAAAAAGCATCATTACGAAAATTCTCTAAAATTTATACATTTTTCAAATAATCCAAAAACTTTCCGAGCTTGCTTTTTCTTTTCGAGTACATCAGTTCCTTGAGATAAGGTATTTCTTTTTTCATCATTCGTTCACCAGTCAGAATCTTATTTTGGCCATTCACAAAGTCATACCATTTGTTGGATCCTAAATCCAAATTCATCACAATGTCCGCTTCTTTTGACTGATAAAGAGACAAATAATGGCGCATGATATTCATCGAATCATACGCAATGTCCAATAAGCCAGATCGCCAATCGTCGTCAACGTAGTGTTTATCCAAATTGACAGCCATCACAATATCCGCGCCCATTTTTCTCACAATTTCTACCGGTACCGGCGATCCCACTCCTCCGTCAACTAATACTCTTCCATCCCTTTCCACTGGTTGAAAAACCAAAGGCATCGAGATGCTGGCTCGAATAGCCTCTGCTAAATTCCCGCTATCCAGCACAACCACTTCACCTGTTTTGATATCGGTCGCTGCGGCCGAAAACGGTATACGACAATCTTTGAAGTCTTTGGCTACCAAATTGTTTGCAATAAAAGAGTTTACTCTCTCTCCTTTAATAAATCCTTTTCCTACCCGAAGATCAATCAAAGAGAACATACCCCGATTGGTCATATTTAATGCAATTTTTTCAATTTCTCCTATGTCTAACCCCGAGGCATAGATACCGCCAATCATGGCACCAATGCTGGAACCAGCAATGTAGTCGATCGGAATATTATTTTCTTCCAGAATTTTTATCACCCCAATATGAGCCAACCCTCTAGCCCCTCCACTGCCCAGCGCCAAACCTATTTTAAGTTGTTTCTTCTTTTTCATAAATCGAATCATCATTTGAAGTTGGCAACGACAGAATATCTCGGATTTCAGTCAGCACACCTTCGGCAAAACCATCCAAATCATCAAACGTCTTATGAACCACGCGCGTAATGCCTATTGATTCGGCCTGCTGATTCCACTCTGGTATGGAAGATATAGACACAATGTGGTCCAAATCAAACTTGCTAAAATTAAGCGCATGAAATGATCCACCCACTTTGCAGTCACGATCCAGCAACACAATATCATAGGTGTGCTTCGTATCAGGATTTATATACTCTTCCACCATCGAATACTCCGACAAAACCACCAGCGACACATCCCGACCCTGTACTTCTAACTCATGATCGAGCATATACAAGCGACGAGCCAGAACCGCGATTGTTTGAATGTCATCTTCGAGAAGTAAAATACGGACTATTTTGCTCATATAACTCACATTATACCTGCACCAACAGCCAGTCGAAGGGACTTAAATGGCATTTCAAGCTTAAAGGGATCCACCACTATTATTCCGTTCTCAACTATCGTTCAATTCAGCTCCACGGGTCGGATAGTATGGAGTAAATTCCTGACCCTAGTTCTGAAAACCAAACAAACTTAGTTGATTATTTCTCCTTTATTGTCATCTACCCTTTTACGCCACTTATTAAGTTCTTCGGGTGTTTGTTTCGTCCAGTCAGTAACCTCTCCAATGATTTTCAACGGTGCTTCAGTGCGATATGAACGTGTCGGATTTCCAGGGAAGTAACTGTTTGTAACATTTGGGTCATTTTCAAAACTCCCTGTTGGTTCAACAACATATACATGCTCATCCCCATCACTTCGTGCCAACGCAGCAGCTAACCCTGCTCCACTAGCAAAAGCTGTGAAGTAAATGTGGTTCATTTTAAATTCGGATTGATAATTAGACTCACGCCCAACAGTTAGCAAATCACCAATCTGTAAATCTGCTTTCGTCCCATGATAAAACGGTCCTTTGTCAGAAGGTGCATCGTCACATGAAGCTGCTAACTCATAATGCCTTTTAGCCTCGTTAGCATCGCCTAATTCCTCATAGCATTTAGCGATATTTGAATAGAGAGGAGAAAACGCACTTTTTACTGTGTCGTCATTTATTTTTAATGCAAGCTGCAAATCAGTTTTAAGCCACCGTAACTTTTCGGAAACACTTTTTTGATGTCGAGCTACGTAATGAGCCGAAATAAATTTTTCAAAATCATTTGTCGTTTCATTCCAGGCTTGAAAAAACAATTTACTTGCTGATTCAGGGTCGCCTTTCTTTTCCATGGCAATACCCTGAAGACAAAGACGGACAATATTATTTTTTTGGCTAAATTCCATATTCAGAATTAATTTCTTCTTCAGCATAAAACAAAACTCGAACTATCTCTAATTCGAGTCCCGTCAGCTCCCACTACTTGATCAGGTTCGAACCGTTCTTATCGATATGTTTTGCTTGAGATTTCGTTCTACCCTTTAGTACAAAAAAGATAGCGGCAAATACACATAACCAAGCCAGATAGTAAAAAGCATTTTCGATGCCGCGCGGTACTACATTATTATCATCCACTATCACATAAGCCACACCGAACAATAGACCAAAGAAGAGGAAAAAACGCCACGCTTTATTTGTTGTTAGCAGTCTCATTCTTCAAGCTTACGACGTCAGACTCGCTCTATCAAAGACTGGTTTACTTTACTAACCTACCCGAATACCAAAACTTTGTCTGATTCTTCCACCATCTTTAGTAAATCGGACATTGTGGAAACCGGACAGACCGCGCCCTCTTTCTTACCACGCAGTTCAAGGCAAGTCCCACATACGTATAACACCCCTTTGAGAGCCTTGTAGTCAGCCACCTTCTTGGAAATATCCAAAGCTTCCGTATCGGCGATAGTATCAAGTTCCGCTCCTTCGTTCATCAAAAAAATTGTTACCTCGTGACCGGCTTTGAGCGACGTAATACCGAAACGAAATGTATTCCAGACGTGCTCCGGTTTATTTGATTGTAGAATGATACCGATTTTCATTTGCTGATTAACTTAAGTCCTTTTTCTTTTCCTCAAACTCTTTTTTATCAATCTCGCCTTTGGCATAGCATTCTTTGAGAATATCGAGGGCTGACGTACCTCGGCGTTGTGGTGTGCCTTGGCCCATCATCCACCTCACCAGCGCAATAACCCCCGCAATAATCAGCACCCACCAGAGAATCATGAAAACACCGCCGCCGAAGAAGAAAGGCATACTTGACCCCCATCCTCCCCAGTTCATCATATTTAAGCCACCTTCCACCTGTCCCCCGAAGCCTTGGCGTAGGGGGATCATCATATTCATCATCGGCATGAAGCCCGCACCGCTGACGGGATAGGCAGCCGAGGCATCGCAGTTACTGAGGCGTTTGCCCATCACGACATGCATTTGCTCTTCTCCCTCTTCTCCCATCATTTGTATCATCATCTGGTTCATTGCAGCATGGGAGTCGCCCATCATTTGCCCCATGAAGTATTCACCCAATGAGGCAAACTGCTCATCAGAAAGACTGTCGCAGGTGAGTTGCTTGTCTTGGAGTTGTTGCCATAATTCTTTACCCTCCGCTTCCTCGCTGGCGGTATGATCATCGTCAATGGGTGGTAACGATCTACCCACCATGCCCTGAGCTGAAACAGCGAGAGGCAACGACAATGACAATAATATGGCTACCCCATATTGAAACAGGCCAGAAGTTCTTCGCCAGATCATGCATAAAACGTACCGCTCCAAACACTGAATAGCAAAAAACTCCCTCCGCCAGCTGGCGGATCGGGAATTCTTTGCGGGAGTAGCAAACGGGAGGCAAGCCTCTTGCGTCTTTCAGCCCTCGGTTATGCTCCTGTAAGTCCCGCGATAGCCGCTACAAGGCGAGCCTCTCTTGGAAACATGCTCGGTTGTACTATCGGGTGCTTTATTCCTCTTCAATCTGTCCTTTGAGTTTCGTTAAATGGGATTTTGAATCGCGGCACTGGCAATGCTTTGCGTGGTCAGTGTGCCACTTTATTTTCTGTTCTAATGTTGCGTTTTTCGGCATCATATTTGCCACATGCCAAGCCTTGTTTATTTTGTTCATCCTTCAAGCGTACGGCTTCAGCTTTGCTTTATCAATTAATAAAAATGCAAAAAATACAAAGGCAATCTTTTAAACAAGCCCCATAATCAATCTAGATAACACATAATATATTTGACCATCCAACGTTTCATCGATGTTTCCGCTCAATAGAGCTCCAAGGGTCGGAAGACTTCCGAACCAGAATAATGGCTATGAAGAAGCCAATTTGGACGCAAGAAAAAGCGAGGTAATAACTTACCCCACTCCATTGCTAACTATTTATTCCGTGCTATTTCCGTGGCACTTGATTATTTAATCAAATAATCAAACGACAACAGTCTTCTACCCCACCCGCTTACTCACTATATCTAGGCTGCTGTACTATTAAATGAGGACCCTCTGATACTTGCTATCTAGCACTAAATGTGCTATTCCTCACTCCAGCAGTTTGGCACGTTCATTCCCAATTTATCACTCGCATTCCTCTTGAAAGGAGGACGCAATGCTCGTTACTAAATGGACTGAAGACGACCTGTCCCTCCTTTGGAGGGAATACAAGTTAGTCGGTAGCTTCGACCTTCGCAATCGTCTGGTCGAGGCTTATCTGCCTCTCGTAAAGGGTCTCGTCATTGGTTTGATGGGTAGGGCATTCGCCAAATTCATCGGACAAGACGAGCTAGAAGCAGCAGGCAATTTGGGTTTGATGCAGGCTGTCGAAGGCTTCGACCTAGACCGTGGTATCAAATTCGAGACGTATGCTTCAACACGTATTCGAGGTGCAATTCTCGACTGGCTGCGCAACCTAGACTGGATTCCTCGCAAGGTACGCAGCAATGCAAGGCTCTATAACAAAGCTGTCGCTGCGCTTTCGGGAGGGTCTAGAGAACAACCTACCATTGAAGAGGTCGCTGACTATCTTCACGTATCAATCGAGACGGCGCAAGCACTAGCGCACGACGCTAAGGGTGCTGAAACCCACGTCAGGCAGGGCGGAGAAGAGGTCCGCGGAGAGTTTGAAGACAACATCAGTAAGACCCCTTCGCTTGATTCTATTCCCGACCATAGAGAACCCGTTGCCCTGGACGAAATGACGAAGGGGGATGGCTTCGACAATCTCATCGCCTGTCTCAACGATAGGGAACAAATAATCATTGTGCTCTATTACCGCGAAAGCTTCACGATGAAGCAAATTGGCCTCATTCTCAGTATGAGTGAAAGCCGAATTTCGCAAATGCACGACCGCGCGCTGCTGAAAATCAAGGATTCGTTCCTGTAACACACAAGGGGTCGCCACGAGGCACCCCTCTTTTCTTCTGAACACACTCTCGTTAAGGAGAACACTATGCTCGCAACACTGACCCCCCCCATTGCATCAACGAATGGGCACGCTCACAACGAGGTCGGTAAGGTCATCCTGATTCCCAGGACACGCATTCGCCCCTTCGCAGACCAACCGCGCAAATTCTTCGACCAACAGAAGTTGAAGGAATTGGCTGCCAGCATTAAAGCTGTCCAGCAAATCGTACCGATATTCATCAAGGCACTGGAAGTCCCTCACCCCGACTACGACTACGAACTGGTAGACGGGCAGCGACGCTGGCACGCCTGCGACATCGCTGAAGTGGAAGAGATGAAAGCAATCGTGTTGACCGTCAAAGACGTGTCGGAGCAGTTCCTAATTTCCGTCGTGTCGAACTTCGGACGCGCCGACCACACCCCGCTGGAGACCGCCAACGCCATCAAGTTTTTCAAAGACCGCGATATGACGGTGGACCAGATTGCTCAAGTCTTCGCCCGTTCGACAGCCTGGGTGTACCAACACCTCAAGATTCTCCAGCTCCATCCCGACGTGTTGCTGATGATGGCACCAGAATTGCCCGAAGAAAAACAACTCGGCTTTTCTGCAGCGATGCTGCTAGCCGACGTTCCTGCGGACCTTCAAAAGAAAATCGCCGATACCATTGTCGAAGGGCGAATGAAGGTCAACCAGGCTCGCAACTTCATTCGGCAACGGGCTGAAAAAATCGGATTCAAGGTTGGCGACCCGACTCGCAAACCGAGCGACGATTTCAAGGTTTTTCGCAGCTTCGTTGGTCGTATGAGGCGCGAACTGGAAATGCTCGTTGAGATGCCCCAGAGCTTCTTCGATAAGATGTTTCAGTATCGTGAAGGAGAAGACTGCAACGAAGTTATCAAGCGCGTCGAGAGCAATATCGAGCAGCTTCAGGTGTTGCTTAAGGCCCTCAGGAAAGCAAAGAAGTAATCGTTCCACCACTGGTTATATAATCAGTGGCTTTTTTTATTTGGCACACAAAGAAGATAAAAGTGATAAAAGGGATTCCCCCCCCTAAGCAGCCAGATATCTCCATAGAGCTCAGCCGCTCCGCTTATCCTTCAATCTCTCTAATTACCTTACATCCAGGAGCTTCGTAATCAGCTGTGTTGTATATCGTCTTTCCTTTGTACTTATTCCAATCTTCGTAAAGCGTATCCAAACTATTTATAATAGAATCTTTGACGCCGGGATCCAGATACAGGTATGGACAGAGGTGCAAAGGTGGATTCCCGGTTTTCAATATTCCCATTTCAACCACGCCGTAGCCGGGCATATTCTTTGTGACATAATCACTTACTTCGGCAATTACCTGACCGGCCTTTACCTTGTCTCCAACTTTGACCAGAGGATTTATTACGTGTTCGGTTTCATAAACATATTCTGTTATTTTGTTTTTCTCTCCCACTCCGATCGAATAGTCGCCGCTCCAGACTTTTCCGACGCTAACAACATAGCCATCAACCATGGAGCGAACCTTTGTGCCCAGCGGAGCAATAAAAGTGGGCTGGAGATTATCTTTACCAGGAAAATCAAGAGATGCTGGGATATAAAAACCGTAATCTTCATACAGAATATCAAATTGCATCTCTTGCTTGGTGAATTTCAAATCGCCCGCCATACCAGTTACCGGATCATACGGTGCTAGGTTGACCGGTAAATTTTTTATCAATAAAGGCGGACCATCCTTCTTATTTTTCCAATTTATTTGTCTGATAAAACTCGATATCCCTTGCGTATCGCCTTTTTTCTCACTTAGAAGCAGGAAAACGATGACCACCACTGCTAAAAATAAAACTAATCCTAACCACCAATACCTCTTCGCAAAAACCTTTGATGGTTTCTCTATAATTTTCTCCTTAGACATCCAACCTCCTAGCATCCATAGAATAAGTTATTTTCATTCTACCATTTTCTTGCTTTCGGTTCGAGTTAAGTTGGATTATCACAAAAAATAACTAGTCTAGACTAGGTATTTTTATGGCTCGAGATTTGGGACGATTATCGAACTTTAGCTTGGATAGACCAGATTAATAATGTTCACAGAAGCGTAACAAATACTTCTGAATTATTGGCTTGCCAGCCTCTGTTTACGTCGCTCTAGCGCTTCCGCACCGCCTTCTAAAATCTCCACTACTTCTTTTTTAATTTGATCATTTTCGATAGAACCGGATAAGTAGTTAAAGAACGGCTTGCTTCCACCCGTTTTATTAGCTATTAGAACCTCTTCACTATCGCCAAGAATAACCAAATTTGCATTATGGGAAACAATAATTACCTGTCTGCCGATTTTTTCGCCCTTTAAAAAATTCACGATTTCTTTTGATATTGTTTTAGCATCCAGATCATCTTCTGGCTGATCTAATAAAACAGGGTAGTTATAATTATCAAATTTAAAAATAAACTCCAATAAAACTAACATTTTCTCACCGTCAGACATGCTATGAAAGTTGTTACCACTTTTGTTCTCAATACTTTGGAGAAAATCAATTATAAATCGGTTTCTAAAAAGCTCCGTGATTACAGTTTCCTCGTCTTTGCCTGCTATTATGCGCAAATCCCCAGACAGTACCCCCATTAGCAATTGTTTCAGTAGATTAGGAAAAATGACCGCATCATAATTCCATTCCTCTGGATTCTTCAGTAGGTCATTTATTTCCTTATATTTTGAATTGTTTTCCCTTACGGCTTTTGAATTATGATAATTAATATTTTCAGAAATAAATTCCCTAAAGCTTTTTATGTCGAAATTAGTAGTAACTTTTACCTTGGAAAAATCAAAGTTATCTACTTTTGAAAGCAAGCCATCATAGCGCGCATTATAACCCCAATAAAGTCCAATAAGATTATTTCGACTTGTCTCATAGTCGCTAGATAGGATCATCAGCTCATTTGTAATAGTATTTACACTTTGTAAAGCATCCTTCCTAGCCTGCAGACTTTCTGCTAATTGCAATAATGCTTTGTGTTCCTCAATTTTTTTCCTAAGCGGCAGCAGTAATTCCCTTAATTTAGAAATCTCGATATTTAATAATCTTTGCAATTCCTTTAAGGCGGTAATTTCCTGAGATATAAAACCTTTCTTGAATGCCTCATCAGAATCTTTTAGCTTAGCTTCAATCTTCTGTAAAAATTCAGGGGAAAAATCATATTCCGATACTTTTTCCGCTGTAATAACCGCCTCATTCTTAAGAAGACTTAAAGAAATCGAATTACTCTCAATGATCTTCGACTGATTTTCTTTTACGGAGATTTCTGTGATCAACTGTTTATATTGATCTAATTCTTGCCTACTTATCTTTCCACTAGCATCGCCAGCTATTTTGAGTCTTATTTCCAAATTTTTAATGTCAGTCTTTAGAGACTCTTTCTGGCCTAGTTTTTTTAATATCTGTTTTTCATTTCGTCCTTTCTCTCTTATGGAGAGTAGATTCTTGATTAATGATGCAATTTCTAATGAATTTTCAACTTCAAATTTTCTATACTCTTGAAGTTGTTGAGCGAAATCATTTCTGTTTTCAAATAGATTTATCAAGAACTCACCTAAATTTTGACTGTCCTCATAAACAAGATCCCCCAAATAACGTTGAGGGATAAAAAGTAGTCCTTTAGTCTTCTCATCGTTTGTATTGAGTGTGTTTACTGCACCATCCTTCCAGAACACTTGAAAATTCTTGAGCTGCAGAAACTCCGTGCTATTGATTGCTTTTTGATTACACTGCTCGTAATCAACAGCATATGCAATGTTCTTGAGTAGATTTGATTTCCCTGTCGCTCGACTACCTATGACAGAATTCATTCCCTCGCTAAATGAAACAACTATTTTCTGGTTCTCAGTTCCGATATATTCCACTCTATCAATCAGATCGTATAAAGGCTTCTCTTCGGGTTTTAATTCCTGAATTCTTACTCTTCCTTCTGGTTCATAAAGAATTTGTTTTAAACCTTGAAATGTAGGATCAGCCTTGATCCAACAGTTTTGCTTCGTAGTATAGCTATGTGCATTATGATTATCAGAACATACAATCATTGGACGATAACCAATGATAGGAAAAACAATTTTTATATAAGCTTCTGCATCTTTTTCTTGTCCCAACTCAAAAACGCCAACACAATCAGCAATATCTTCCTTTTGCGCCATCTTAGTTGGAAGTGTATTTGTAATTGTCTCTAGAGAGTTAGATTTTGATCCTGCATGAATCGTTACTATTCCGCCTAGACCTTTAATCACCCCTGTGCTTGTTTTTAAATCACAATAGATTTGATTGTCGCCCTTTCCACTCTTTTTCTGAGAAGCAATTTCAAGCTTTGCATTTAGTTCTTGAGACAAAAAATCAAGATCAGAATCCTCGGGAAAAATGCCAATAATATGAATCGGCTCACTACCTCTTGAGTCTGTACAAAGCTCAATTCCAGGAAAAATCACAATATCAGATCCTGCTATTTCCTTCAGAGATCTTATCCTATTAATAT
The DNA here is from genome assembly GCA_964371255.1 of uncultured Candidatus Saccharibacteria bacterium. Lineage (GTDB taxonomy): Bacteria > Patescibacteriota > Andersenbacteria > UBA10190 > UBA10190 > UBA10190. The sequence continues at coordinate 27,948 of CAYJKV010000006.1, forward strand.
CCACTAAATGATGATCCGTCACTGCGACAGCACTAATTTCATTTTTCTTAAGAACCTCAATCAATTCTTCATTAGTTACTGCATTATTGCCGTAATCATAGGAAGAAGGAGTATGAAAATGGAGATCCCATTTTCGCCATTCAGATCCGCGTGGATATATCTTTTTCACCATACTACTAAGTTCGAAAATCAATAAATCAAGTAAAACCAGTGCTTGATTTTCGAACCATCAAGAAATGGCTCTGCTGACGAGTAGGATCAGGTAATTTGATTCACTTGTCCTATTCTGCTCCAAGGGTCGGAAGACTTCCGAACCAGAATGATGGCTATGAAGAAGCCAGTTTGGACAATTAATTAAGAGATTACAATTTGTCATTCCGCAAAGCGAACCTGAATTTGACGAATAAGCTCGTTATAAAGTCTGACTAGAAAACTGTTCCACTCCATTAGATTTCTATCTTTCTCTACGGCTTCAATAATATTAAAGCCAAAGTGAGTGTGTCGTTGGCGCGCCAAGTCTTTATCAATCATGAGCTCATAGAGGTTTGGTGATATCTTATCAATTGAATGAGCAAATTTTGCTTCACGAGATTTGTTGCGTTCAAATTCTTCATATATCGCATGATAATCTGCGGCAAGCTGGGAAAGTGCGGCTTCTCTTTCCGTCACAACCTCATTCTCAGTTTTTTGACGCTTCACAGTTAGAATATCGCCAGTAACTGTTTCGCCAATGTCATGAATGGCAAGCATAAGCAAAACCTTGCCAATATCGAGCTCTTTTTCGCCTAGGTATGAGTACAAAAATGTAGCAACAATCGGTAGCGCGCCGATGTGGTCAGCAAGCGACTCGCGCATTAGATTGCTGCCAGGTTCTGCTACGCCTTGGCCAACACGTGAAGGGAGATACGGTCCTCGATATACACCAGAATATCGTGCTAGTAAATCAAGCAATTTTGCCAGGCATTCTTTTTCCATCTGAAACCAATGTAACGCGTACGCTAAAAAAATAAAGAGCTCGCGGGGTCGGACTCGAACCGACAACCTAGTGGTTACATGTAACCCATTATTTTCATAATGGCATGGACTATCTCATCACCCTTCCTTAATCAAGAAGGGGCTGGGCGCTTATGTAGGATTATTGTTGGAACTCACCTACTAGTCTCTACACCGGCCTTCGCCAAAACTTCAAACATGAAGTTTCCCAGCAAAGGATTGGCTCGGGATTGCCCTTCGACTCGTCGTCTGACGACTCGCTCAGGGTTTCCCCGAATTCACCCAGTTATTCGATCCGCCTCTCGACGGAAAGCTGCTATTTAACCCCCTCAATCCCCCTTATCAGGGAGAAGAAAGACTAATGTCACAGCCACTTGCTCTGCCATTGAGCTACCCGCGAATGTTTTCTCCGCTGATAGCCGCGTGAGCGCGAAGCGCTTTTACGCGGCTACCCGCGAATAAGGCCTGTTTCCAGGCCTGTCTCTGAATTATTGCTAACCCAGATATCTTTAATACTGTAAAGAACACACCTAAATAAACCCAAACACCCAAACTAGGTGTCAGGGTAAATAGGTGTGTCAATTGTGGCTAATAATTGCAAAAAATTCAAGCTCCAGGCCGTTAAAACTGGAAATAGATGAACTCTCGCCCCATCATCGGCGCATTCTCCGACAAAAACACGTACAGTGTCACAAACAGGACCGCCGCCCCATATACCATTTGATTGATCCGCGGCAGCTTCAGCCAGAATAATAAGTCCCTCCGCCGCCACTGCATTATCTGCGTTAGCAGCAAAATCGCTATTACCAGCACAAAATATAAAATCGTATCGCCAAAACCAAATTTTATTTCCCAATTAGAGAACATGGCCTGCAGCATCTCACCCACTTGCCCAATCGATTTTGCCCGAAAAAACAGCCAGCCAATGGCAGCCAGGTGAAAAAATATAATTATCTTCCCGACCTGCCATACCCAATACCGTTCCAGTGTCTCCCCTAAGGCCCGTGGCCAAAACCGCTCCATCGCCCGGTGCCCAATCAAGAGCAATCCCTGGTAACCTCCCCATATCACGAACGTCCAAGCCGCCCCGTGCCATAATCCCCCAAGCAGCATGGTTATAGCCAGATTCCTTTGTGTCTTCCGCCACCCCTGCCGATTGCCGCCGAGCGGTATATACAAATAGTCCTTCAGCCAAGTCGATAAACTGATGTGCCACCGCTGCCAAAACTCGCGCGCGTTGCGAGAGAAATATGGCAAATTAAAATTCAACATCAGCTCAAACCCCATCAGCTTCGCCAGTCCCCGCGCAATATCCGTATACCCGGAAAAATCGCAGTAGATCTGCCAGGCAAATGCGTACAAGGCCAGCCACACCTGCGGCCCGTTATATGGCCCGCCCGCAAACACTGGCTCCACTAATGTCGCCAGACTATCCGCCACAATGACCTTCTTAAATAATCCCCAGCCAATCAAATAAAGCCCCTCAGAAACTTTCCGGTCGCTCAGCCGTCGCGGCTTCATCACTTGCGGCAATAATGATGTGGCCCGCTCGATCGGTCCCGCCACCAGCTGCGGAAAGAAAGCGACGAACAAAGCAAAATCAGTCAATTTTCTGGCCGGCTTAAGCTGCCGGCGATAAACGTCAATCGTATAGCTCATCGTCTGGAAGGTATAAAAAGAAATACCCACGGGCAATATGACGTGCAACGTGAACCCATCCACCCGCCAGCCAAAGACGCTCATTAGCTCCGCCAAACTATCATTGAAAAAATTGAAATATTTAAAGAAGCCCAGGATCAGTAGACTGGAGCTCATGCTCACCCACAATAAAATCTTTCTTCGCCGCGGCGTTTTAGCTTGATCAATTTTCCAGCCAATCACATAATCGATGCCCGTCGACAGCCATATCAGGGACAAGAATCGCCAGTCCCATGACCCGTAAAAAACATAACTGGCCCCCAGCAATAAATAATTTTGCCAGCGGTGCGACAAACACAGGTACAGCAAATACACGACGCTAAAGAACAAGAAGAACTCGCTCGTGTTAAAAACTAGCGCCATTATCTTTTATTAATTTTTTTAGGCCGTAAACACATCTATGCACCCTAGCCGGTTTTTATCCATTTGATAAGTCACGCCAACACCTTTAGTTTTAAAAGACTCTATGCTACGTATTCATCACTCATTCCATCTGCCGCCTGCCCGCTATTGGTGGTTGCCCGCCATAGTTATAATCACCCTCGGGTCTATCCTTGTACTGGCTCAAAGCCCCCTGCCCGCTGCTATAACTTTTCTTCTTATCTTGCTCGTTCTGGCGCTAATCTTCCGTTATACCCCTCATCAACCGCCTGCATCCGCCCGCTCGGGTATCTATATCCTGATCACACTATTTTTTTGCCTGGCTCTCCTTTATATAACTGAGATTTCTCTTCGCCTATCCGACACCAACCGCCACCAGCCGCCCGATGGTTTAGTTAATGGCACTTTATATACCTGGGGTCATGTCATTACCAATAACTCTCATGGCTTTCGTGAACGTGAATTTACATCCCCTAAACCGCCCAACACTTACCGCCTCATGGTGCTCGGCGATTCCATGTCCTGGGGAGTTGGCTTACCCGTCCATGAGCGATATTCCAACCTACTAGAAGTCCTGCTCAACGATACTACCTCACCCCAACATTTCGAAGTGCTTAATTTTGCCGCCCGAGCCGCCAACACGGCCGATGAACTCAAGACTCTGCAAAAATATATCGGCCTTGTGCAACCTGACCAAATTATCATCGGCTATAATTTCGATGACATGGATTCGCCTGATAATATCGTTGATCAGGAAAGTCGCCAACTGGCCGCCCAATATAATCGCCTGATTGATCCTTATTTCTCCAAACTGCGCCTGTACTATCTCAGCGGTCAGACCAACCAAGCCGTTAAGCAAGCCGCCACTCTAATCGGTTACGTTCCCGACCAGACTGTCGAGGTTCGGCGGCAACTATCAGCCCAACAGAAAAATTTGCCCTCCTTTAAAAACACCCTTTATCAAATCAAGCAACTTTCCGATTCTTACCATCTTCCCCCACCCATTCTGGTAATTCTTGAACGCGGGTTATATGCCGACCGCCCCACCGATTACGCCCACCCTGAGCCGGCATTACAGGCTATAATCGATCAGCAAATTTTAGCCGAAAAAACTGCCCAATCCGTCGGCTTTACTACCCAGCACCATCGCGAAGATATTGCCGAGGAGCTCAACGATCAAATTCTCTCTGTTAACGCCATTGATCACCACCCCTCTCTCGCCCTGCACCAGCTCTATGCCGCTAAGCTGCGCGATACTGTCTTGGCAAATATGTCCTATATCAGATAATTACCCTATGCTTAAGCCCCCTCTTTTCCCGCCCCCCGTCAATTTTTCCGCCACGGCGAATATCACGGATGAATACGTCTATCAGTCCGCGGCGGCTGACCCCACCGCATACTGGGCCAAGTGGGCTAAGGAACTGCACTGGTTTAAACCTTGGCAGACCGTCCTGGACTGGCAGCCGCCTTACGCCCGCTGGTTCGATGGCGGGACCCTTAATGCTTCGGCTAACTGTCTTGATCGGCACCTCGAAACAAACGCTGCACGTCCCAATCTCTCCAATCACCCCGCTATTCTGTGGGAAGGCGAGCCGGGCGACCAGCGTCGCCTGACATATCTGGAATTATTTGAACAAGTGAACCGCTTTGCCGCCGCCCTGCAGCAAATTAATATCCGGCGCGGCGATCGTGTGATCATCTACCTGCCTATGGTACCGGAACTTGTTACCGCCTGCTTAGCCTGCGCGCGGATTGGCGCTATTCATAGTGTTGTTTTCGCCGGCCTGGGCATTGATTCATTAATTGACCGTATTAATGACTTAGAGGCAACGCTGGTAATCACCGCCGACTACAGTTGGCGCCGTGGTAAAAAAATATTTCTAAAAAATACCGTTGACCGCAGCCTAAACCATTGTCCCTCTGTTACTAAAACCATTACCGTCTGCCGCGATCCCCACAACCCGTCTCCCGCCTGTCATCTTTCCCCTAAACGAGACCTGCTTTGGCATAAAATAATGTCCAGTGCTACCGCCAACTGCCCGCCCGCCCATCAAGCCGCCGAGGATATTCTCTTTATCCTTTACACTTCCGGCACTACCGGTAAACCCAAAGGCATTGTCCATACCACCGGGGGATATTTGACCCAAGTTTACGCTACCGCAAAATTAGTGCTTGATCTTAAACCCGATGATATTTACTGGTGCACGGCGGATATTGGCTGGATTACCGGCCATAGTTATGTTATCTATGGTCCACTCATGTCCGGGGCAACCGTTTTTATTTATGAAGGTGCTTTTGATTTTCCCGACCAGGCCCGCGTCTGGCAAATGATCGAGCGCTACCGCATTTCCATTTTCTACACCGCCCCGACCGCCATCCGTCAATTCATCCAGTGGGGCAAAAATATTCCCGCTCAATCCGACTTAGCTTCCCTGCGTCTCCTTGGTTCCGTCGGTGAACCTATCAATCCCTCCACCTGGCGTTGGTATCATCAACATATCGGCCATGCCCGTTGCCCAATCGTCGACACCTGGTGGCAAACTGAAACCGGGGCCTTTATGATCGCACCTCTTCCCGGCCTCACTTCCCTCCCTCCCGGCTCGGCCACCCGCCCTTTCCCCGGTATCTCCGCTGCAGTATTAAACTCTTCCGGCCAACCTCAACCGAACAACCAATCCGGTCTGCTGGCTATCACTCAACCTTGGCCGTCAATGTTGCGCGGTATTTGGCGAGACGATAAACGATACCGGGACAATTACTGGTCCAAGTGGCATAATCAGGCTTACCTGACCGGCGATGGGGCTAAGTGTGACGACCAACAAAACTTTTGGCTACTGGGCCGCATCGATGACATGATCCAAGTCGCCGGCCATCGCATCAGTTCGACTGAAATTGAAAACGCGCTGGTTAGTCACGCGGCCGTCACGGAAGCGGCCGTAGTCAGCAAACCAGACCGTCTCAAAGGCGAAGCGGTGATAGCCTTCGTCACCCTTCTGCCCAGCCGCCGCCCGTCACCTGCCTTAATTAAAAGTATTCTTAAACTCGTGGCGGATCGCGTTGGACCAATCAACAAACCGGCCCAAATTGTTTTTACGCCCCAGCTGCCTAAAACCCGTTCAGGCAAAATTATGCGTCGCCTGCTGCGTAACATCGCCGCCAGCCAGCCGCTGGGCGATACTGCCACTTTGGCAGATCCTGCTGTCATTCATGCCCTGACACAACTCCGTAAAACATCTCCTTCTAACTAATTATTTCTAATTCACCGATAATCTGCTTTCTTTCTGAGTCATCGCCGCCACGCTCTCCAATACATCAAAATCAAAACTGCTTCGTGCCACCGAATTAGATGTAAAGACCATTACGCCATCCGCCGCCAAAGACTGCAACACTTCCGGCTGTGCCACATTATGAGTAATCACCCCTGCCACTTGCGTCACTCCCTGCCGGCGTAGACAATCAACCGCCGCCATAAAAGTTCTACCGGTACTAATAATGTCGTCCACAATCACATGAACCTTATTAGCATCGCTAATAATATTAACCATCTCTACGGATACTTCAGTCGCAGACCGCCGCTGCTTCTTCATCACCAGATATGACCAGCCTCCTAACTCCGCTAAGTGCCGCACTCTGTTTTCCGCCCCTTCATCTGGTGCTACCAACACCGCCTCAGTAAATTTATCCTGCAGATATTTAGCGATCGTCGGTCGTAAAGAAATTTCCAAAATATGCACCTGACCGACATAAGGTTGTAACACACTCTCATCGCAATGCAGATCCACCGTCCACAGTTCTTTCACTTTCTCTTTTATAATGGACAATAATGGGGCTGCACTCGCCACCACGCCCTCTCCCCGCCACGGCAGCGAACGCGCGTAAGGGAAATACGGCATCACTAGCCGTATGTTAGCTCCTTCTAAATACTGTAGTAAGGCCGTTAATTGTAGAATTTGCGCGTCTAAAGATCCTGGCCAAACGAACTGAAAATAAACCAGAACCTGCTCCTCTATCTCGTCTCCGCTTAAACGCATAGACACTTCCCCATCAGGAAAGACCTCTGTCTTCAATACTGCCATCCGACACCCTAACCTGACACCCAACCTAGTCGCTTCTGCCGTGTTGCCAATCACTAGCATATAAACTTCCGCCATTAATTTTAAAAAACGCTTGCCTCTCTTATCCAGTCAGGCAATTAATATAAATTCTATAACCTCATTTACTGCTTAGGTAGCATTTGTAGAGCTCCAGCCGCTCCTCGATCCACCAATATATCTTCGATTACCACCGGCTCTATGGGATTGTCTTTTTCATCCCTTTCCACTAGAGATATTTTATCTACCACGTCCATACCTTCTTCCACCACCCCAAATGGCGTGTGTTTCCCTTCCAATTGAGGTACCGTTGGCGCGGTAATTATGAAAAACTGACTGCCATTCGTATCGGGCCCGGCATTCGCCATTGCTATCACCCCTCTTTGCATGGGCAACGATTGCAATTTTGTTGAGTAGTGGTAGCCTTGTGCCTCATAAAACTGCTGGATAGTCATCTTTTTAGCCTCCTCCGGCAGTTGGGTTGCTTGCGCCGGATCAAGTGCGTCCACCAATAGTCTTTTATCCAAACCATAACTCTGTGCGTTTATTTCATCCTCAAATTGATACCCCGGGCCTCCCGTACCGTGCTGGGCTCTCTTAGCTTGATCTTTCGATAATGGATCCCCGCCCTGAATCATAAATTCCGGTATCACTCGATGCCAGGTTGTCCCATCATAAAAATTGCCCTCTGCCAATTCTACAAAGTTTCCGACTGTTTTTGGTGCCCGACTGCCGTCCAAGGCAACCTTAATATCACCCAATGATGTTTTAAAAGTAATGCGCACTACTTGCGCCAGTGGCTTAATTTCCTTTATTCCCGATGGCTTTGGTGGCCATGCGATCGTATTATCCACCGGACTGCTCTCCGGCACAACATTTTGATCTATCGGCCGATAACCATCCGGCCGCAGCAAATACACGCCACCCCCGGCCACCACCAACGCAAATATTATTATTAAAATTTGTGTGAGTTTCATCTAAATAGATAAACATAAATCGTGCTTACTGTGCAAACATTTATTTTCTGCCAATTACTTCGCCACAAAATAACCGTCTCACCCCTAGTTACTGCCTATCAATCAATAATCTCGTAATTTTTTAACCTTGTGGTGATCCCGAATCTTTTCTAAAGCCTTGGCTTCAATTTGCCGTATTCTCTCCCGTGTCACATCAAACTCTCGCCCCACCTCCTCCAATGTATGACTCATCCCGTCCTTCAAACCAAACCGCATCTCTAATATTTTCTGCTCGCGCGGGGTCAGGTCGGACAATATCTCCATTACGTGCTCCTGCAAAATTTCCCGCCCGGCTGCCTGTTGCGGTGTGACCGCTTCTTCATCTTCAATAAAATTCTTAAGCGCCGAGTCTTCTTCGTCATCGCCAACCGAAGCGTCAATCGACACCGTTTCCTGCGAAATCCTCATAATATGACGCACCTTTTCAACCGGCAGTTCCATTTCGGCGGCTATCTCCTCTGGCAAAGGATCCCGCCCCAGATCTTGCAGCAGACGTCGTTGCACCTGGGAAAACTTATTAATTGTTTCTACCATGTGCACAGGAATACGAATGGTCCGAGATTGGTCTGCCAGTGCCCGTGTGATCGCTTGCCGGATCCACCACGTCCCATAAGTGGAGAATTTATACCCGCGCCGGTAATCAAATTTCTCTACCGCCCGGAACAGCCCCATATTTCCTTCTTGTATTAAGTCCAACAGGGATAAGTTCTTCCGTCCTGTATATTTTTTTGCGATCGAGACGACCAGACGCAAGTTAGCTTCAGCCAAACGCTTACGTGCTTCCGCGTCTCCTTGCTCTATCCGCTTAGCCAACTCCACTTCCTCATCCGCCGTCAGCAGCGGCACCTTACCGATTTCCCGCAAATACATCTGCACCGAGTCGCTAGAAATATTACTTACGTCAATCAGGTTATCCAGCTGTTTACTCTCGTACTCTCGCTTCTTCGGCTTATTGGGCAAAGCGTCCGGCATACTGTAATCAATCAGGCTGTCCCGCGGCTCTTCCACTCTGATGCCGCGATCCTCCAGCTCGGTGTAGATTACCTCCAAACCTTCTATATTTTCTTCAATATTTGGCAACGCATGTAAGATTTCTTCTTCCGTCACGAAACTAGTTTGTCCGCCTTTTCGCAGCAGCGCCACCACTGCGTCAAGCTTAACTACCTCTTCCGGCGGTATATGTATTGCTCCTTTTTCTCTCGTCCCACGATTTTTCTTGTGCTGAACTTTTTTACCGCGCATTGATTTTTTGTTGCCCGCGGAGCCCCCCCTACCCTTCTGACTAATCAATCTTCTCGCCTTAGCTTTATTGGAAATGCGCGCGCGGTTATGACTCTTTTTCCTAATCTGCGGCTTGGACACTGCCTGACGCCCACGCTTGTTCGCAGCCGCTTTTTGATGCCCACTCCTTTTCTTATTATTTCTTTTTTTACCTGACATTATGTCTAATACTGCATTGTACCCTAAATAATAAATCCTTTATAGGCTAACCTGAGATAGCTCCTGGCGTAAATCCTTAAACCTACCAAGCAGCTCACTCCTTTCTCCTTCCCCCTCAGCTGCCAACCTCTGCTGCATAATTGCCAACTCACGTTCTAAATAATTCCGCTTCACCTTCCTCACCAGCACCATCACTTCTTTTTCAACGTCTACTTGCGACTGCTCTGCCAATTCCTCACTCAAACGGCGCAGTCCCTCCGCTAATGAGACCTGCTCCTCCGGCACTTTTTCTATCAATTCATCTGCCGACCATTGAGCCGCTGCTTCATTTCCCTCCACCAGCCTATGCAGTACGTTATACAACGCTTTTATGTTATCAACAAGTATGTATTCCTCCTTTACCTCTGTTAGGACCACGGGCCTCACGTTAGGCCAGGCTATCACCATACCGATTAATTGCTGCTCCGGCGAGATTAAAACAGCTTTTTCCCCTCCTTGAGCTTTTTTTTCGAATGTTTCATACCCACCCTGCTTTACTGCCTGATCCAGCTTAGCAATAACCGTGTATTCCGGTACGTGCAGTATTTGAGCGATCTCCTGCACCATCTCTCCCAGATGCACCGGATTTGTCACTGCTTTGGCTATCGGCAACAACTCGTCCAAACAACCCGCGATGTCCGGACCATGACTTTTTTTTAGCCGATTCATTAAAGCCATTATTATCGACTGCGGCTTACTAATTAACGCCAATAGCTGCTCCTTATCTGCCAAAGCCATATCGGCTGGATCAGCCTCCCCGGGTAAAAGCACCAAACCCACTTTCATCCCCGCCGTTAAGGCATCTAACGTCGCGGCGGTAGCCGCTTTAACACCAGCCGCGTCACCATCAAACAAAAAATGAATATCATTAGTTAAGCGGCTAATCTGCCGCAACGCCTCTGTTGTAAAAGCCGTACCCGAGCTAGCCACCACGTTCCTGACGCCGCTTTGTACCATCATCACCACGTCCATATATCCCTCCACCACAATGCATGGCTGTCGCTGGCGTAAATAATCCTTCGCCCTATTCAGGTTGTAAACCACTCGGCGCTTTTCATATAAGCTGCTTTCAGGTGAATTCACATATTTGCCTTCCTCGCCTGTTGCGTGCCATGGCACAATCCGGCCCCCAAACGCTACCACTCTATCCTGTATATCCTGAATTGGAAAAATGATCCGACCCCTAAATCGATCATACAAAGTTCCCCGGGAGTTTTCCCCCACCACCCCCGCCTCCAACATTTCCCTTGGACTAAAGCCTTTATGCCGTAAGAAATTCTGCAATGTATCCCAACTTTTTGGGGCATAACCAATACTAAATTGCTTGATCGTCTCCTCCTTGACACCCCGTTTCATTAAATACTCTTTGCTTTTATTTCCCACTTTCTGGTTTATTAAAAGTTCGTGATAAAACCGCGCCGTCCACTCCAATAATTCATAAAGCCGCTGCCTTTTATCACTGCTCCCTGGCGGTTGTTTCTTTAATTCCACTCCAGCCCTCGTCGCTAACATCTGCAACGCTTCCCGAAACTCCACTTGTTCAATCGCCTGGACGAAAGAGATCACGTCCCCGCCCTTATTACACCCAAAACAATGCCATATACCTTTGCTCGGGCTGACTATAAAAGACGGCGTTTTCTCCTGGTGAAACGGGCACAAACCCTTAAAATGCAGTCCGGCCTTTTTCAAGACCACCCGCTCCCCGACGATTTCCGCGATATCAAGCCGGTCTTTAATAATTTCCACTTCGTCACTCATCCTCTTCAGTATTCACACTTACCCCGTTATCTTCAACCTAAAACGTCTTTTTCCTAATTTTTATTATATTGCTCGATAAAACCGCTTGGGTCTCGCCACCATTTAGTTCTCGTCCGCCATTCTTCCATTCGCTTGTATCCTGGCAAAACCACATCCCGCCACGGTCCAACATAAATTCCAAAATGCAGATGCGGCGTCTTCCACCAACCATTTTCCGGCGTTAACGCTCCAGCTACTACCCCCAACACCTGCCCACCCACCACCTGATCCCCCACGTTCACCCGTAAATCCTCTAAATGTCCATATAGTGAATAAAAATTACTAGTTTTGCCGTCACTATCTGGCAAAGCTTTGCTCACAACAGATGTAATTGGAGCTGGGGCTTTGTCACTGTGCGCCACTACAATTAATCCTCCCCAATTACGCTTCTTCTCGCTGCCCGCTCGCATCTCTGACCAAACTACCTCGCCATCGCCTATCGCTTTTACTTCTGTTCCCGCCGCTGCCTCCACATCGTCTCCTAAATGAGTTGCCCATAATATAATTTTCCGCCGCACCCGCTCACGCCAACCATACCCCCCTATTTTATATGGTTCGATCGGCCAATATAATTTTTGCGGTTCGGGATAAGTCATGAATAAAAACTGAAAAGATTATTATTCCTTCTAGCATACGCCGCCCACCCTGACTTGAAAACAAAAGAAGGGCCTTTGTTCTTTGCCTTTTCTCGTCGTCGTTTCTGATTCAATGATTTGGAATTTATAGTTTGTTTATCCTGAAAGGATCCCTTAGGGAGGATTTTCGGATTTATCCCTAAGGGACCCCATAGGGGGCCTTTCGTATTTCTCCATTACTTATTTCTGACACTGCGGACAATATACCGTGCCTCGCCCGCCCACTTTAATCCTTTTCAAAATTGTCCGACACCGGTAGCAAGGTTTTCCTCCGCGACCATACACCTTTAGTTTCTTTACGAACTTACCCTCGCCGCCTAAACCGTCCCGGTAACTGCTAAACGTCGTCCCCCGGGCTATAATCGATTTTTTCAGTACCGCCACAATGGACTTATGCAATTTTTCCGTCTCCTTAACCGATACCAGTTTTGCCCGGCGCGTGGGCTTAATCCCAGCCAAATAACACGCCTCATCCACATAGATGTTGCCCAGTCCGGCCACGCCCCGCTGGTCTAATAAAACATTTTTTACCGCTGTTGCGCGCCGCCGTAAAATCCCAGACAGCTTATCGGCCGTAAAACTTTTCGTTAGCGGCTCCACCCCAAACCTAGCCATAGCAGTAACCAATTGTCGCTCATTAACCACCTGCATATACCCGAACTGCCGCATGTCATTAAAAAATAGCTGCCCGCCATCGCTAAACGCAATTATGATATGCGAGTACTTATTAGGCAGCTCATCAAATTTAATCAGCGGACCACCATGACCGCCGCCTACCATCATCTTTTTATTCCGATAAATTAACTGGCCAGTCATTTTCATGTGCACCAGCAGCCACGCTCCACTGCTCATCGAAAATATTAGCAATTTGCCTCGCCGCTTAATTTTCTGCACGACCTGTCCTTTTAATTTCTTCTTAAATAGCCCGACATCTCCTCGCACTATCTTAACCTTCGTTACCATAACTTCCTTAATCCGCCTGCCCCTTAGCAGGCGTTGCAGGTCCCGCCTCACCGTTTCTACTTCTGGCAACTCAGGCATAGTAATATCTTCCTTCTTTCAATCTTGTAAACACAGATAAAAGTTAATCATTCCCCACTATACGAGAAACCGTTCCTGTCGTCCAACCATAATCCATATTTTCTCCTTGGTTAATTAATGCCATTCAACCCCTGAGCACCCGCCATGTGAGTTCAACTAATTGTGATATAAACTAAGGAGTATGCAGCTCACTGTGGTCGAAAAAATTGTGATCGGTATTAATATATTTTTACTGTTCGTTCTGTTCCTGATTCTCACTGCCCATTACCTAGTTGTTCAGAGCGGGATCGATCTTCGCAGCCGTCTTTCCTTATCCTCTAATATGGCCGCCCCCTCACCTGTTCCCGACATTGATAATTCCCGCGAGGCACCCAACTTCAATACTGACTTATCAGTTGTCGTACCTCAACCAACTAACAACGAAGAAGTTAGCGCTGATCAACCAAGACGACCATGGGTCGGGTGGGCTATTGTTATTACTAGCAGCCTCCTCCTTATCGCCGGCATAGCTCTAAAGTTTATTCGCTCATAAATATGCCTTCACCTTCTAATCACCAAACTGGCTTCACTCTTATTGAACTCCTGGTTGTGATTGGCATTATCGGAAATATTGCCGGTATGGTGCTGGTCGCCTCCAGCGGTGTTCGGGAAAGAGCCCATCTTGCTTCTTTGCTCAGTTATAGCAGCGGCGTTAAGCACCAGCTACTCACTGAATGTGGCGGATTATGGGAGTTGGACGAAGGCAGCGGTACTACCGCTGCCGATAGCTGTCGTAGCAACACCGCCACCTTATACAATGGACCGGACTGGGTCGAGGGTACCAACAACACCTACGGCCTACAATTTGACGGCTCTACTGAATACCTGAGGGTTACCAACGTACCCGCTTATGATCGGACTGTCGGTTTTACCATTGACGCTTATGTTTATCCTCACGCCACCTCAGATCATGATATTTTTTTCAGTGGCGGCCTACCCTACGTTTCTCGCTACGGTAGCCGCTTTTATTTCTCTTGGCGCGACGCCACCGGCAACCAGCGGGCCGTTGCTCAACCCGTCGGATCCATATCCGCGAACCAATGGTACCACGTACTGGCTACTCATAATGGCACAGCGGCTCGTCTATACGTAGACGGCGATCTGGTAGCGAGTAATACGTCCACCTCTCTTTCTGCTTCCATACCTTCCACCTATTATATTGGTCGTCATACCAGTGCCTACTACTTCGATGGTGTAATCGACGCCGTCCATATTTTCAACGCTCCCCATATTCAATAAGGACGTGTAAACAATTTGCCTTGATCCCTTATGCCTTTACTATTCATGGACAAATTGATCTATGAAAATTGCCTGGGACGCAGCAAACGAGATCGGCAGCAAATCAATAAATGTACAACATCAGTGCTTCTTTGACATGATCAATATTTTTTTCGCTGCATACATAAAAGAGGAGCAATTTTGTGCAAAATTGGGGTATCCCGCCATTGGCAAGCAAACTAAAGCCCACCAACAATACCAGCGGGAAATTTCTGACCTTATGCGTCAAAGGCACAACTCCCGTTCCGCCACAGAACGCTTAGCCGAAGAGGTTGCGAACTCTTCCGTCAGCTGGTTGACTCATCACATCCTCAGGCTTGGACCGGCAATGCGAGATTTGTTCCACCAACTCAACAGATAAAGCGCAGCCACTACTAAAGCCGGGCCCGATATGCCGACATACCAACTCCATGGCCGGCTCAACCCCACCATCCATACATAAGCGGCCGCGGCTGCCGCAAAGAAAACTGCCCCCACCAAATCGTACTTCCATGCCACCATGACGACTAACAATAGTACGAACGATGGCAGTAGGTGTATCATCAGGGGCAAGATTGCTTCCCATCCTCTATACTGCTCAAAAATATCCGCGGCAAAAAGCGACAAGAAGGCAATGAAAAGTAGCGACGCAACTCTTGGGGCCCAATAAATAGTTTTGTCTAATGCTCTGTTTATTTTCATATAATTATTCTGCTATCAATAAATACACTCTTTATTCTTTTTCTGACAAATTCTTCTCTACCTCTCCCTCGTTCTACTACAAAACTTTATTCTTTTCCCGATCAATCCAAGCTTTAACTTCAGCTGGGGCCCGCGCTAATAATATTTCCGTCCAGAGATACGCCAACATAGACTCCGCCCCCCGGTGATCATTGATCCCTAGATCAAATAAACCATCATACGACGCACCCGCCTCGGTATCCGCTAAAACAACATGGCCGGTATTACACCCAAAGAACCAGAGGTAAGGCGCGGCCACTTCTGCGACCGACACTCGCTCCGGAAAATATCTCCGATATTCCAGCAGAAAATCAAACATCAAACCCGCCTCAATCGGCTGCTGGTTATTAGTCGCCGGCCGGCCGCCTTTCGCATACCATCCATCGCTGCCAATGGGGATAAACATATTCTCACGGATAGTTGCGGCTATTAAAAACCTGGCACTTGCTTCTAATATATTATCCTGTATTTTTTTATCCGCTTCCTTTGTTAAAGCCACTAGTGCGTGGGGGAATAAGGCGTTGGCATAAGTCATTACCGGCTCAAACCACTGCCACGATTGCTCAACATTTTTCTGCCACAAAGCCGCTAAAGCCTGATAGCCCTTATCCTGCCAACCTGCCAGACACGGTGGAACTTTATCCGCTGCAGTTAACTTGGCTAATGCCACCAATGTTTCTGCGATCGCTCGCGGTGCAGTTAGGCTTTTTATTCGCCCCTCAAGCTCTTCTAACTTTTGCGCCGCCTCTTGGCGTCGCCCATCATCTTCGTCATGAATAATCAGTTCAACTAGACATCTAATAACCCGGGCGTACATGTCTTCTGATTCAGGTTTTCTCGGCAGCCATCGACCATTGGCCTCGCGAAAGTTTATAAAACTGCCAGGCGCTTGCTCCGCCTCCTTAAGAAATCGCCAGCACTTTTCTAAAAACAACCGGGCATCTTTCCGCTGCGCTCCAGCTAAAAAAGGTATTAAGCGCACTAATACTTGAACCGCCCGTGCGTTGTCATCAGTACAATATCCTTCCGACAATATCGGATTATTAGTATCAGCATGTTGGTATAATCCATACGCTCCCATCAACCGGCGGAAATGCTGTAACGATAAATGAGCTTGCATAATACTGACAGTTATGGTAGATATAATTAGTTATATTGTCAAGCTAGTCAATTGTAGATTTTCACATGCGCAGCATACAAAACATACTTACCCGTCAACAGCAACCAATCAATGCCATTTATGTATCCTCATACATCCCGCGCAAGTGTGGTATCGCCACTTACACCAAAGACTTAACCAACGCGATCAATCTCATCAACTCTCATTCCTTGGCCGAACTCATGGTGGTGACTCCTGCTCACAACCACGAACCGCTTGATTATCCTTGGGAAGCAAAATTTAAAATTGGACGAGACGATCTGCCGGATTACGTATCCGCTGCTGAATATGTCAACTCATCGCATGCTGATTTAGTTGTCTTGGAACATGAATTTGGTTTGTTTGGTGGCGAAGCTGGCGAGTATATTGTTCACTTTGCTGAAGCCCTTAACAAACCACTTATCACTACCTTTCACACTGTTCCTGCCAAATATACCAGCGTTATGGCTAAGGTCCTTCGTCGATTAGGTAAAAAATCTCGAGCCATCACTGTCATGATGGACAACGTGGCCAACGAACTCATTAACCACTATCACATACCATCCCGAAAAGTAGTGATTATTCCGCATGGCGTACCTGATTTACCTTTCAATTCGACCGAGAAGTACAAAGCAAAAAGACGGCTCAGCGACCGGATAGTATTAGGCAACATCAATCTCCTTCATCACAACAAGGGCATCGAGTATGCCCTGGAAGCTGTCGCCTTAATTGCCAAGCGCCATCCGGAAGTGCTGTATGTCTGCATCGGCCAAACCCATCCTGACGTTCTGCGGCAAGAAGGAGAGACTTATCGTAACTTTCTGAAAAAACGCGTCCGTGAATTGAACATCAAGAAAAATGTCCTGTTTATTAATAAATATTTATCCCTTAAAGACTTAACTGAATGGCTTAAGCTGATTGATATTTATATCACCCCCTACCTTGACCCCCAGCAAATTACATCCGGTGCTTTAGCTTATGCCCTTGGTGCTGGCAAAGCCTGTGTCTCAACCCCATACTTATATGCCAAGGAAGTTTTAGCCGATGAACGAGGTATCCTGGTGCCCTGGCGGGATCCGTCAGCCTTAGCTAAAACCGTCACGGACCTCTTGGCCGACCCAAATAGAAAACACAATATTGAAAAACGTGCCTATCAATATGGTCGTCTCATGACTTGGTCTCATGTCGGCAGTCAACACCTGAATCTTTTCCGCACCGTCATGGCTAGAACACCAGCTATCCAGCCAATAACCGCCGATACACCTCAAGATAACCCTCAACCATCTGTGCCACGGTAAAATTGTTCTGCACGTGCGAACGACAAGCGTTACGATCAATATTATCGATTTTCCTTACTGCCTGCACCGCTTCTTCTAATGAATGAACTAAAAATCCAGTCGTTTTATCTTTTATAATCTCCGACATACTACCCCGCTCGATGGCGATCACCGGTGTACCGCAAGCCATCGCCTCCACGGGCGACAAGCCAAACGGTTCATCGAAATTAATTAAATGCAGTAAAGCTAAAGCCTCCCCTAGCAGCTTGTCCCGTTTTTTCGGACCAACATTACCCACATACGTGACATTTTTGTCATCAATAAACGGCCTGATCTCCTGCTCAAAATATTCTTTTTCCGGTGTAATGCCTGCCATCACTAACGGTAAATTGGTTTGTTTAGCAACCTCAATTGCTTCTCTCGCTCCCTTATCCCGGCTGATTCGCCCGAAAAAAAGCAGGTACTTGCCAGGGTCTGTTCTTAAGGAAAACTGCTCCAAATTAATGCCGTGGTATACCGTGGCAGCATATTTTAACTCCGGCCGCCGGTCCGCATTGCTAATCGAGACATATGCTACCCGATCATTATATTTCTGATACGCCGGCAATAAGTCGGCCGAAGAAAAACCATGAATTGTAGTTACTATCGGCACCGCTACCAGGCGGCTGTAAGTTAATGGCTGCCAATCGTAATGGCTATGAATCAAATCAAATTCACTGGCATGTTCAAACACTTCCGCCATGTGCAATGTTTCCCAAACCCGTGCCGCCAGCGTGCGGCCTTCGCCCACCGTGTCAGCGATCGCGTGGAGCCGGCCACCCGTCACCGAATCGCGGCTGGCAAAAAGAGTCACCTCCACTCCCTTTTTTACTAAACCCTCTGTAATTAAGGAGGCAACTAATTCCCAAGGCCCATAGTGCTCGGGCGGAGTGCGCCAATGTATCGGCGCCAACATCGCTACTCGCATCTCACCAAATCTCTTTTAATGGTAATACTGCCCGCCCTGTTACATAATCCGCTGCGCCATAATATATCCACAACTCATCGTTCTTAATTAAGGCTCCACAGGAATACACCACATTGGGCACAAAGCCTTCCTTCTCCCATAGCGTCTCGGGCTCAAGAATGGGACTCGAATACCACTTTAACCGCGTCGGAAACCGTCGATCCAGCAACATTAATCCCAACCGGTAATGTGCCAACTGATCAACCGCGTGATAGACCAGCAAATACCCTTGCTCACAAATGATCGGCTGTGAACTTATACCTACCTTGTTTGACTGCCACACTTCAGGCACCGGCCAGGTAATGGTTTGCGTATCAAACCAACTCATAAAGTCATGTGTAAATGACAGTTTTAGTTGGTTGTGCTCCCGGTAATATAAACCAAAAGCTCCGTTGATCTTTTCTGGCAGCAAACAGCCATTTTTTGCCGGCACTTCCGGCAAAATTACATCGTGTCGTATAAAACTTTTAAAATCCTTAGTGGTGTGCATCGCTATTCGCACGCGCCAGGGGATATAATCCATCACTCCGCTAATATCAGACACTGTCCCTATCGCGTGATAAGCTGCCGCCGTATGGATAATATAGTAAGTGCCATCAATCTCGGTGATACGTGGATCCTCTATACCAAGCCGCTCATCCATGTCCGTCGGGTCCGTGTCAATCGCCGGTAATTCATACCTCGTAAAGTGAACACCGTCATCGCTCTTCGCCAAGCCAAATCGCGAAATTCTAAATTGATCATAAGCGCGATAAAGCAATACAATTTCATTCTGATATTGCGCCACCCCCGGATTGAAAGTCCCCTTCTTCTCCCACCAATATTGATCGCCTTGGCGCGGTGTAATAATTGGTTCGTCTGGCATACGCTGTGCTTTTGGCAGTACCCGGTAAGCCGCCCCTGCTTTTGCCTGTTTTTTTTCTTCTGGTGATACTGGATCGCTTGTCATTACCTCATATTATCAATCCCCGGACACTTAGCAACTAAAAAATCATATTTTTCAGCGCCTCTGCCCTATTCATCAGTTTCTCTCCTGCCGTCTTCGGCCTTATCCCAACCGGTAAACCTCAAGAAACAGCATCAGCTTACTGGAGCATTGGCAGCGCCATCCCGTCGCAGCATCCAAGCCAGCACAATCGGGGGCAACACCGTACTGACAATAATCATAATCACAATGACCGAAAACAAATCGTCTGTCACCACTCCTAATGACCGGCCGATAGTGGCAAAAATAAGTCCAACCTCGCCCCTTGGCACCATACCCCAGCCCACTAGCCATTTTCGTACATTACCCGCCACCGCGCCCGCCACGATTTTTCCAGCGAATGCCACCACCGTGATTCCTAAAGCTACCAATAACACCGGGCCGTTCATCAGTGTTTCCAATTTTACCCCCATCCCCGTCACCACGAAGAAGATTGGCACCAGAAAATAACCTAGCGGTTCTATTAAATCTTCGATATTACGTTCATTCTTGAAGAACCGGAAATGAACAGGATCCAGCACCAAACCTGCGGCAAACGCACCTACAATCGGCGCTAATCCTATCAGACTAGCTAACCACGCAAAAATTAAACCAAAACTAATCGCCAAAGTAAATTTCATGCCGCTGCCACTGTGCACGCGCGACAAGAGTTGCCCTAAACGAGGCGCTAGCAGTTGCCCTATCACAATCGAACCCACCAGGAAAAGCACTGCCTTGCCTGTTATTAAACTAATCGCGCCAAAGCTAATCGCTCCCACCGTCACAATCGCCGAGACAACAGCTAATATTATCAAACCTAAAACATCATCAATCACTGCGGCCCCCAGAACAATTTGGGCTTCCGGCATGTCCAACTTTTTCAAATCCTGGAATACCCGGGCCGTAATCCCCACCGACGTCGCAGTTAAAGCCGCGCCCAGAAATAGATAGGCGCTGGATGACAAGCCCGGCATCAGCCACGGACCAACTATGTATGTGCCTAGCACAAACGGTACTACCACACCCACGCAGGCCACCAAAAAAGCCCGGACTCCTACTGCGCCCAACTTCTTAATATTAGACTCCAAACCAATTTGGAATAATAAAATTACTACCCCCAGTTCTGCCAGAAAAGTAATAATCGGACTATGCGTAATCGGCTCAAACATGTGCAGACCAAGCAAACCTAAGTTGCCCAGCACCACACCAGCTAACAACTCTCCTAACACTGCCGGTTGGCCGAACCGCTCCACCAGACTCGAGAATTTAGCTACCAACAACAGAATAGCAATCCATAGAAAAATCACCGCCGACACCCCATGTTCCAAACCCTCCCCCTCTTCCGGTAAAGAAAATGCCGCCGCCATCGTCAGCACGACCAATATTATTCCCAGATAAATCAAGACTAACGACCGCGACCCAACTTTGCTATTTGTTATTGAATCTAATGACTTCATATAGAATAACTAATTTTCGAATTACATTAGCGTATACGGATAAATGAGATTGTCAATAATCACAATTTTTATCATTTACACTCCGCTATTAGTAACGACTAGATAAGAGACCATACAGAGAGAGATTCTCCTGCAGTAAATCTCCTGACGGAAATTTCATCCGGGCCTGGCCTCACAGTGCTCGCCTTGCTCTGATGGGCAAATTCGCCCAATACTCCCGCCCTTCTCATTCCAACGAGAGTGACTTAACGTCACTCACTCTCTCCTCCTCACAAAACTTCTTATTTCTGGAGGGCCGCTAGAGTTAGGTACCCGTACAGTTCAGTGTGTTGAAGCTTTTACTGAAGGTCAATTCGAAACACAAACTGAGGCATGTGGGTTGGGGTATTATAGGAAGCAAACGGAACAAATGGGACAGTATAAAAAGAGTTTGTTCTGTGTTTCCCTTACTTTCTTTCACATTCTATTGCCATGTATAACCTTCACTTAAGCTGCATAAGAACGATGACTTACTTACAGTATGATGATACTGTTAAGCGTGGAGGGCACTGGGTATTAATAATTAATTCTCAACTACATGAATAAACGAAATTTGTTATTAGGCGGTGGAATAGCAGCTACTCTCTTTGCACTGGTAGCTGGTGCTCCATTATACGCAGCCATTAATGATATGGCAGCCGACTATGGCCGGTCAGTTGAATTCGTGCCTCTCGTGCGGCACATGATGAGCCAGGTGCACTGCTATGACACTGGCACGGAGGACTGTGAAGAGGCTGACCATATAGGTACCACTTTCACGAAGGAACATACGCTGGGATTCCTCCTCGATGGCTCAAAGAGTAAGATGACCGCGCTCGGCTTTAAACCAGTCTATCTCTGCGAAGCTCGCGATGATAGCGGTGTCATGATGGTGACCGGTGGCTTGCTCGAGAATAATCCCAAGGCAGCCTGTCGTGCAACCGGATTCCGTTATGACCACGTAGGCTATATTTCTACCACAAACCAGATTGAGGCACCGTGGGCCTTGTATCGCTGCCTGCATCCAGATACCCACGACACGCTGCTGACGGATAATCAGGGAGAATGCGCCGCGCAGAGTTATGATGCAGCCGAATTGCTAGGTTACCTATACGCTGGCGGACCCAGCGTCGCTGATTAGGTTTCCCCGCGTAGTAGAAGACAGAAAGCTGGGTCATCCGACCCGGCTTTCTTTTACTCAAATCTCAATGTATCTAAAATAGCTCGCACTAACGGATTCTCTCCACGTTCTTCGGCTACACCATGGCTGATTTCTATCCTCACATCATCTTCCTGGAAAAACCAGAAAATCTCGCGGTCAAAAATTTGATTGTAATCTTCCCGCAAGCACCCTTGAAAGAGTCTCATTCCGGTAAGTTCAATCTCAGAGCCAGAAATATGCTGGTATGAGACTGGAATAACCCTTGGTACGTTGTTGTTAATTTTCTGTGATTCTTCTTGTAACTTCTGAATGAACTCCTCGATCGATTCCTTTTTGTGACCTGGCTCGCATTGTTCACCGAGAAGCGATAGCTCATAGCCGGAGATTTGGAAGAATAGTGCTGCATAGAGTGCGCTAGGTGGAGCTTGCGCAGTAAGAGAAATCTTATCGGCAACCTCGGGGTTAGTACGGTTCATAGTGCTGGTCCAACCTTCAAAGGTGATGCCAGGCGGATATTGAAAAGAATAGCCATACTTCATGTTCGTGAACCGGGGCCAGGCTGTCGTATCAAATTGTTCCGCTTGTGCGCTATCTACTAAGCTTACTAATTCGTCAGGGGTAATCTCTTCCACTGTCTCGAATGGAGCATTGCTGGGAATCGGCTGCGGCTTGTTCTCTTGCCACTTAAGTAACGGTGCTATCAGAGCCAACCACACTACGATACCGATAATGGCTATAAGACCTATAACTGCAACAATGGACTCTAGTCTGCACATACGCTGCTTACCATAGTATACTTTCCTCAATGAACCAAAGAATTCAACAAATGATAAAAGTCGCGATCATAGCAGTGAGTACGAGCGCGATGTATTATTCTGGACCCTTATTTATTGCCGCAGTCTTGGGGCACGGCTTCTTTTCAGGTTCCCGTCTTGCGCCACTCTTGGCCGCTACTTATGGATTGCTTGCTTCATGGTATGTCGCTAAGAAACTGTTAGAAAAATCTGCTGATATTCCTATAAAACAGAAGCTGGGCATTGCGGCGATTACTTTGGTCGTAGCGGTGGTTGTGCTCGGTCGGTTTTTCTTTGCCCAACTGGCGTGGATAGGATTGAGTTTAGTCGGAGGGCCTTTAACTTTCCGGTCTGTTCTAATGGCAGTTACATCATCACTCTTTTTATTGATAGCTGTGTGGACTGCCGTGTATCACGCGATTGCTGTCTGGCGCGCTACAAAAAGTAGTGTCTTCAGAAATGCTGATTCATTGCTTGATCCGATTGTTATTTGTTTAACTTTGAGCTTGGTTATTCTGTCGTGGCTCTCCATATTTATGGAGCCCGTATTCGATCTGCTTAAGAGGATAAGTTGGTAATACTATCCGACTAACGAACCACCTGTCCTAAGTCGCTTAAGGTTGACCGCTGCATTACGTAATGGCACAGTGTACTTGTCATGCAAGGCCAAATTAAAAAGCTATTAATTGCGGGGATACCATTGCATGTAGCCTTATTCATGATAGTGGGACGAGATGCATCAGAACTATTCTTGCCAAACTTTATTGAGGAAATATCAGAATTGATGTGGCAAGCCACAATTTTTCTCAATTTCATCGTGATACTTATACCAAGAGAGATTTTGATTGATGTCGGCGTACTCAGCTGTCGAGTAGAATGGGATGGTTGGTGTTGGATAACACCTCATGCTTTAATTGTATTTGCACTACTTCTTAGTGCAGGTATTTACTTTATATTCACCAAGGTCGAAAAAATAAAAAAAGGGCCGCGCCATAATAGCACAGCCCCAAAGAACTAAAGGAAGGATAAAAGGGATAAAAGGAGTTCGACTTCACGAAAATGATCCTCTGCGGTGGCTGCGGGGATGGCATCACGGCCGAGGAAAAATTTAAAAAGCGCGGGGATGGCTCAATCAAAAAATATGTGTACTACCACTGCAGTCGATTCGACTACACCTGCAAACAGCCGTATGTGCGTGAAGATGAACTACTATCTCAAATACTTCAAATAATCGATAAGGTAGACTTTAATAAACTGGGAATTCAAAAGAAACTGGAAATCGAAACACAACGACTACAAAAATTCAGTCTTGGAATATTGCAACAAAATCAAAAAATTGTTGTGCCGAAAGTGGACACGAGAACTTATGCCAAATACTTACTGCAGGAAGGGACGCGAGAGGAAAAGCGAGAGTTACTCTCTTGCCCGAAAAGCAAACTGAAATTTATAGATGGCAAATTACTGATTAGCGATTAGCTCCTTTTTAACAATCCACTTGGATTCATCGGTCGTTAAAACAAGTACATCGATATTCCCTCCAACGTTCTTTGGACGCGCCTGAAATCTCATAGTGTCAATTGTCGTACGTATTGCATATATTGAAAAATCTATCGCATCTTGAAGCGCCATCGCATCCCAAATAATCGGAGCCACCCCTCGCAGAACTTTCTGTTGGCCATTCGCATTAACAATAACGGGATTCATTAAGTTTGTAAGAATGTCAGCTTGGCCTGACCATGTGCATCCAAATGCCGAAGACCCGTCTGGCTTTAAGTTTCTCCGCTCATGCTTATCTTGTTTTATATGAGTATATAAAACATAAGGCACACTTACTTTACCCTCTTTTTTGTATCCACACACATGAAAGCCCGTATCGACTTCACCAAACTCTTTTTTGATAAAGTTTTTTAACTTCCTAGCGACACTTTCTACATCGTCCTGTTCTTTAAGTAATTCCTCGCTAAAACGTCTTATGTGACTAGCCATTGGTACACCTCCTAGTAAATCTTGGCCGAAGCTAGAAATACCAATACCTTGTTTCTCAAGGAAGAAAGTCTTCGTAACGTTATCAGAATTAGTAGTCTCCACATTGAAGGACTTACCCTCAGGATTAGTACCGCCAATTGTAACTGACTGCCGACTATCGGAGGCCATTACAATGCCTTCAGGAACATAAGTGGCTATAACAAGTGACATAGTTTATGAATTTTTAAACATTAAATAGATCCCCATGAAAGCTAGGACTGTTTCGGGGTAACTCCATGATTGAAGAGTGGAAACAGCGCCAAGGAATAGAAAAGCACAAGCGATAAAAAACGATTTCCGCGCCGTCTCAGGGCTAAGCGTTGAAAGAGCAACACCTGTGTCGGCAAAGGCATTCTTAAATTGGACTTTGAGATTACTCATTTCTTGCTTATGTCCCACTGACTGGTCGGTACTTGTTGGCTGGTTGCTGGGCGCGGCAACCTGGGCGGAAGAAGAGGATCCCGAACTTGAGTACTCAAAACCTATCCAATGGATGTAGCGCTTAGCCTCTGCTGTTAATTCGAAAGGGCTCTCATTACGGTTCTTCAGTTTTTGGTATTCCAATAGACCCTTTGCCCGTAAACTAAGAAGGCGATCATAAGTCGATACGTGAGATTTAAGGCCAAGCTGATCCGTGAGTTCCCTCAGCGTAGGAAACCGATCCAATGTCTGCTCCATAGCTCCTATGACCTGTAAGGTCTCCAGCTGTTTTCCAGTTAGGTCCATACCTAAATGATACTCTTCCCTGATGGGGACGCAAGGGTATTAA
Organism: uncultured Candidatus Saccharibacteria bacterium; assembly: GCA_964371255.1. Taxonomy (GTDB): domain Bacteria; phylum Patescibacteriota; class Andersenbacteria; order UBA10190; family UBA10190; genus UBA10190. Next base: position 53,726 of record CAYJKV010000006.1, read on the forward strand.
ATTAAATCCCTGTGCTTGGACAAAATTGAACCGACAAGAGAATAGAATTCGAACCTTTCAAAACCTAAGTAGGTGGGTCATTTAGACCCAAAACTATCGGGCGGGCCACGTGAGTTAGGTACCCGTACAGTTCAGTGTGTTGAAGCTTTTACTGAAGGTCAATTCGGAAGTGAATTTCAGGCATGTGGGTTGGGTTATTTTGGGTGTAAACGGAACAAATGGGACAGTATAAAAAGAGTCTGTTCTGTGTTTCATTTGCATATATGTTTATTTTGTGGTGATGTATGTTGTTCCTGCATCTACAGGCTGGCTAACAGTTTCTTCACTCGGGTCTCAATAATATCTCGGATGGTGCGTATTTCTACTAAATCCTTCCCTTCTGTATTATCAACATCCCAGTCCTCAATCTTTGCTTGAATGATCGGAGAAAAAGCAAGCTTCACCAAACAGCCAAAGGAGATAAGGCGATCGTATTGATCAGCAGTAGCTGGATCAAATAACTTGGGCTTGTTTGTGGAAACATCGATGCCTTTTTCTTGCATAGCTGCCACGACAATAGGATTCACTGCTGGAGCAGGCATCGTCCCGGCACTTTCTGCACCGAAATCTGTTCCAACAGCGAAGGTATTAAAGAAAGCCTCGGCCATTTGAGAGCGGCCGGCGTTTTCAGCACAAACAAAGATAATCTTTCTCATTGCCTAAAGTATATCGGTAATATGGAAAATTGTGTCGCATAAATCTTTATGTGAGCGTGTCCAAGGCTTCATGTGTTTGTTGAGTTTCAAAGAAAGGTCTTAATCGCAAAGCAACGCTTACTAATAATATCAGCACCGGCACTTCAATTAATGGCCCAATCACAGCCGCAAAGGCCACCCCGGAATTAATACCAAACACAGCAACTGCCACGGCAATGCCAAGCTCAAAGTTATTGCCCGCCGCCGTGAACGCTAGTGCCGTACTCTTGGGATAATCCGCGCCTACTCTCTTTGATATGAAGAAAGCGGAGAAAAACATGACGATAAAGTAAATTATTAGCGGAATCGCTATGCGCACAACATCAAAGGGTATCGTCACAATAACACTGCCTTTCAGTGAAAACATGACAACGATTGTGAAGAGCAAGGCGATAAGTGTTAAGGGGCTAATCGCCGGCAGAAAGTATTGTTTGTACCAAACTTCTCCCTTGGACTTTAAGAGGGCATAGCGAGTGGTAATTCCCGCTATAAAAGGAATGCCTAAATAGATAAAGACACTTTTCGCAATTTCAATTATACCCACGTCCACAATACTGCCCTGCAGACCAAACAGTGCCGGCAAAACAGTCACAAAAATATAAGCATACACGCTGTAAAATAAAACTTGGAACAAGCTGTTAAACGCAACCAGACCGGCCACATAGTCATTATCCCCGTGCGCTAAATCTGTCCAGACCAGCACCATGGCGATACATCGGGCAATTCCTATCATTATCAGACCCACCATATACTCCGGATAATCTCTAAGGAAAAATATGGCCAGGAAAAACATAAGCAACGGTCCGATTATCCAGTTCTGCAAAAGAGAAAGCCCAAGAATCTTTTTATCCTTGAATACCTTGCCTAGTTCTTCGTAACGAACTTTTGCCAAAGGCGGATACATCATCACGATTAATCCAATGGCTAGCGGGATACTAGTCGTGCCAACACTATAACGATTAATGACACTCCCAACCTGCGGAAAATAATGGCTTGAAGCTATGCCTGCAGCCATAGCCAAAAAAATCCAAAGCGTTAAGTATCGGTCTAAGATGGAAAGTTTTTTCACGACAACTGTTATTTAAGCGCCGAGAACGTAATGCTAGACGCATATTCCGGCAAGAACGCAGGAATTTCTTTGTGGATTTCAACGCTCTGAAAACCGGCCTTTCCTAAGAGGTTAAGATACTCCTGTTTCAAAATGGCACCGCTAACGCATCCGGTTAACAATTCCTTATCATTTTTTAATTCATCCGGCAAAGGTTTCTTCAAAACAACATCAGAAATCATGAGCCTGCCACCTGCTTTCAACGCCCTATACGCTTCGCGAAAAACCTTTTCTTTGTCAGGAGCCAAATTAATCACGCAGTTCGAAATAATTACATCTACTGATTCGTTATCAACCGGCAACGCCTCAATGTCTCCCTTCCTAAACTCGACATTTTGATAATCATTCTTCACTGCATTCGCCCTGGCTTGCACAAGCATCTCGTCAGTCATGTCAACACCAATCACCCTGCCGGCATCGCCGACTTTGTCAGCCGCCAGAAAGACGTCAATGCCGGCTCCCGAACCTAAATCCAAAACGACTTCTCCGGCTTTCAATGATGAGATAGCGACCGGATTACCGCAGCCAAGCCCTAGGTTTGAGCCCTCTGGTACTTGCCGCATCTCATCTTGAGAATATCCCATTTCTCGCGACTGTAGCTGCACAGTCCGATTAGCGTTGCACCCGCAGCTGCCGCAACCAGAAGCTCTGGCAATGTTGGCATACGATTCCTCCACGATTTTCTTTACTTCTTTTGGATTATTCATATTTTTATCTTAAGAATTAGGTTGGTAATTTCTTTACCTTTTGGTGTTAAAGAGTAATAAGACCATTTGCCGTCCCTCCTGTCCGTCACTAACCCGCCGTCCTTAAGGTCTTTCAGGTGATGCGAAATGAGGCTTTGGGAAAATTTAAGATGCTCCATTAACTGGCAGACACAGTGTTCGCCATTTTTAAGCATAAGGACCAACTGCAGGCGGCTGTTTTCAGACACAAGCTTTAGCAGTGCCGCAACTTTTTTCACATCTCTATATTCGGTTATATCAACACGGCAGCAATCATATGAACACATGCTCATATATTAAACCAGCACTAAGTTATTTACAATTCAGAGCCAGCTAAATAGGATATCGCTAAAAACTATAGAACCGCATTAAACACAAACCCGATAATCATTATCCCCGTAGCTACCAAACCAAAAAAGGTTAGTAGCAGGGGTAATTTAATAGCCTTTTTCAAGATAAGCGCCTCCGGCAAAGACAGCCCAACCGTTGCCATCATAAAGGCCAAGGCCGTGCCAAGCGGAACGCCTTTATCAACCAGCGACTGCATAATCGGAAAAACACTGTGAGCGCTGGCATACAACGGCACACCCGCGATGACTGCTAATGGAACTGCCAGTAGGTTATCGCCCCCAACGTACTTTTCAAAAAATCCTTCAGGAACATATCCATGTATTGCTGCGCCGATACCGATCCCCGCCAATACGTACGGCACAACTTTTTTCGTAATGCTCCATGCTTCTTTGGATACGTCTTTGAGTATGGGTAAGGATAACGGCGACCAGCCCACGTTTATAGCCGCCGGCCGTATTTTCGTCTCCATAATATAGTTTTCAACATAACGCTCCATCTTGAGACGGCTCATAATATAACCGCCCAAGGAGCCAAGCACCATGCCTGCTCCGACGTACATGGCCGTTATCTTCCAGCCGAATAACCCAATGAAAAGCGCCACCGCCACTTCGTTAATAAGCGGTGACGTAATGAGAAAAGCGAACGTGACGCCGAGCGGTATGCCCGCGCCCACAAAGCCAATAAACAAAGGAATAGACGAGCAGGAACAAAACGGTGTGACGGCTCCAAAAATTGAGGCTAGCACATACTCCAGCCCGTACCATTTCCGCTTAGTCAAAAAATCCCGTAGCTTCTCTACTGGCAGGTAATAACGAAGCAGACTCATAAAGAACGTAATAACCAGCAGCAGCAGCACAATTTTTATGCTGTCATACACGAAAAAGTTAACGCTTTGCGCCAAGCCGGATCCCGTTTCTAAATTAAGCGCGGTGTAAGTAAGCCAATCCGCAAACTGTTGAATCATAAATTACAGGTTAATGAGAAATAAAATAAAGCAATATGTGCATTGATAAAACTATTTGACCTTATACGGTTTGAACTTTTTGTTAATAGGCGTTTTGATAAATATTTTTAATAAGCCAAATCGTCTTTTCTTTGCTCCAGCTCTGTTTTGACGTTTTTAAATACGCCGGTTTCTTTCACGATTCTTTGCGCTTTGTCTCTCGGTGTATCGTCGTCTTCGACAAAACTGATCGCTCCGACCGGGCAGAGATTGGAGCAGGTGATGCAGGCTACCATGCAATTATTCGGATTGACCACTTTAGACTTTTTATTTTTGTAATCAAACTTATACACGCCTCGGCCGCAACTGGTGGCGCACATGCCGCAACCAATGCATTTTGATTCGTCTATCACGGGATGCCAGTCTATCTTATCGCGGTCAATGCCGTGAAATTTAGTAAACTTCGGGTCTTTGTTTGATGTTTCCATAGTGTTTTGATTTAAATAATAATTATTATTTGACTTCATATACCTCGAACTTTTTGTTCCGCAGATACCATTCCATTAAATACCCGACGACGATAAACAGGGGCAGGGCGACAAGCGTCCTCGCCAAGGTAAATTTCAGTCCCAAATATCCTATTTCAATTCCCAGCATCGGAATCTTGAGGGTTGAAAACGCCCCGAGATAAATAAAGATATTTTTCACGCTGGCTCCTTTCTCGTAAAGAATGTAAGCCACGGGAAATGCGCCATAGAGAGGCCCAGCTTGAAGCGTGGCTAAAACTATTACGGCCAGCATGCCCATGATGCCGGAGTCCTTGCCAATATATTTTTCTATCTTTTCTTTCGGAAACCAGACATCAAATAAGCCGACAATGATAAACAGAAACGGAATAAAAATGATCATTTCAATAAACGATTCGGTAAAACTCCGGTAGATTGTTTTGCCGGGATCAAATCCAAACCAAAAGGAAACGATGCCAAAAACGGCAAAACTCGCGAGCCAAATGTACGGTTTCATTTTTTGGAATGCTTTCTTGGTCATAGAATAATTCCGATTAAAACGCCGATGATAATGGCGGCCGCAAAATTCAAAACATTCCGCAGTATGGCGATCTTTTTGCCAAAATATTTGGTTTCAAGCGGTAAGGTCACGACTCCGACCATCATCAGCGTTGTCATAAAAACAGCGACTGTGGAATAAGAGGCACCCTGTTTTACAAGGCTGGCGGCAATCGGATAAGAAATAAATCCGGGGATAAGAGTGATGGAGCCGACAACTGCGGCGATCGCAAATCCGACGACACCCGAACCGGCTCCCAAGTATTCGGTTATCAGTCGCGGAGGAATAATAAACAGCAATAAGCTGACCAGCATCAGGATATTCAGAAACGGGACGATGATATTTTTAAACATCCTGAACCCTTTTTTAAAGCCTAGTATTGTCTTATCTTTATCCAACAGGAACGAGACTAAGCTCGTGGAAACTGAGAAGGTGATAAAGATTAAAGCGTTGTTCATAAAAATATACTTGGGACTAGTTGCAATGCTCGCATTTAAGCTCGATGTTTTTTGATTCACCCTCGGAGGTCATCTGCAAGGTGGAATGCCTAATGCGAAATTTTTCTTGCAGTAACTTCTGAACGGCGGAAAGCAATGACCCTCGCTCTCCGGCGTTTAATTCGCCTATTTTCAAATGCGCGCTTAAATATCTATTGTCCGTTCCAGTCTGCCAGATATGGAGGTCATGGATGCCTTCAACTCCCAACGTCGCCGCCAACGTTTTCTGAACTTCATTGAAATCTATATCAGAAGGCACAGAATCAAGCATCATGTTGAGCGACTTAATGACTATCTTATAAATCTCTTTAAGAAGAAAAACGGAGATTAAGATAGACAACGCCGGATCAATCCAATTCCAGCCGGTGAAATAAATCGCCACCGCTCCGATAATCACCGCCAAAGAAAAGATGGCATCTTGCAAGGAGTGAAGCCATGCGCTTTTTAAATTTAAGTTATTATGGGCATCTTTTTCCAAAAGATACGTAGCGATTCCGTTTCCGATCAGGGCAACGCCAGCAACAACCATCATCTGTACTCCAGCTACCTCCGTCGGATGAAACAACCTCTTCACCGCTTCAATGACGATAAAAATCGTGACCGCCAGCAAAATCCCGCCGTTCGTGAAAGCAATAATAACTTCAGCTCGCTTATAGCCGTAGGTCTTTCGGTCATTGTTAGGCCAAGAAGACATCTTCTCTCCCCACCAGCTTAAAACCATTGACCCGATATCCGTGATGTTATGTAAGGCGTCCGAGATTAAAGCCATGCTTCGCGAAAGCAGGCCAAAAATAATTTCAAAAATAACTATTCCGATGTTTAGGAAAATTGAAATTGTTAGATTTCTACTGTTGTGCTTTTCCATTTTAGAGATTTATCAGGTATTGAATGAGATATCGCAGGTAGTAAGCCCCCACTGCCAAAAATGTCACTGCCACTGTATAACGAACAACCTTTTCAACCTTGCCGACAATGTTGAACACGGCGCTTAAACTCGACACACTATACGCGAGCAGAAGCGACATAACTAGTACTGGTAATGCCGTACCAATAGCAAATAGTGGCGCCAGTAGTAATCCGCCGTTAGTCTTAAGCACTAAAGGCACTAAGACACCGAAAAAGAGCACGCCGCTATAAGGACAAAAGGCCAAGGCAAATATCATCCCTAGCAATAGCGGACCTAAATACGGCCAAGCCGCCAGTTTTTCTTTCCACCGCTCAATATGATCGCTATGAAGCCGCACTGGCAGTTTAATTAAGCCCAGCAATACTAATCCGATGAGTATCAACACCGGCCCCAGCACTTTATCGCCCCATCCTACAAAAATACGAGCTACGTTCACTGAAGCAAAACCGGCATACAGCAAAACCAAAATAAAGGAATACGATAACGCTCGCCCTAATGTGTAAAGCACGCCACTCCAAAGCGTATATTTAGCCGATTGAAGCTTACGCGCCATAAATGCAACGGCCGTAATATTAGTCGCTAACGGACATGGGCTAATGGAGGTCATTACACCCAACAAAAAAGCGGTTAGAAACGGAATATTGCTCTGCTCTATGAGCGATGACAGCATCGACATATATCAACCTTTACTCAATGCAACAGTCAATCGCTTTGCGCACCAGGCCACGTAATTTGCCCATGAAGCCCTGCGGTTCGCTATCATGACGATTCACAGCCTCATCGTCTATCCGCTTCACCTCGCCAATATCAACAGCCTTCATGTTGATGCCCCAGAACAGCGAATAAAGGTCATACGATTTCTGGAACAAATCCTGCGCCTCTTTTTTATTACCCATTGCTTCCTGTTTGGTTCCTACCTCCATTAAGCGCATAGAAGCCGCCAGTAAATGTTTTGAGATACACCACACTTCACCTTCGTACTCTTGAATGAGTTGTTTTAATAACGCTTTGCGCATGTCGCGCACTTCCTTAAGCAAGTCGTAGTACTCCGGCTTGCCCGTTTTCGCACCGGTGAAGAAAAAGTGCTCTTCGATACTGACCAGGTTCATGATAGCAATACTCAAATCCTGGTCGGACGACAAGTCCATCTTGTCTTTCTTTTTACTCTCCATGACTTTTTCGACAAATTGCTCCACATCGAGTGTTGGTTTTTGCATAGTGGTTTTATGAATTAGTGATGAAATAAAAAATGATGCTTAGGATAACGAGTGGCAACGTGGGCATAACCACCTTCTGAAACGGAAAATACGCGTGCCCGTAGTTACGCTGCTTGAGCGCATAATAAAGCGAGCCGCCAAGCCAAAATGCCACGCTGCCGACAACCACACCAACCAATAGTTTATCAATCCCCCAGAGCGTATTGAATGGATGGCCGATAATGCCGCCCCAATACAGCGGCACAAGAGTTAGAAGGTAATAACCAACCGTCACAATTAGCGCATCACCACGGAACCGCCACGTTTTCTTAGCAAGCCAATTCATCGTCCACATCGTAAACGAAACTATCAGACCACCTACCCATAAGCCAGATACCGTATCATCAATGCCAAGCCAACGTGATAGTCCTAAACCAGCACCTACCGCCACCGTACATACCGGACACACGGCTTGAGCCGCTTGTCCGAAGCCAGCCCATACTATCATTGCTAATACTAACAATAAGAAATTATATATTTTCATAAAGTTTGTCGTTAAAGAACTTTTTAATATCTTCATCACCGACATAACAAATATCGTTAGCCCACAAAAATGGCACGCCGACAGCGCCGCCAGGAATATCGCACGCTAACGCTTTCTCCTCCAGCAGCGTCGCGTTATCGCGACTATGGTAAACTTCACGTTTTTCAAACGTGACTTTTTCCGCAACTTTATTCTCTTCTAAATACTGGTCAAGAATGGCGCAATGCGGACACCCATCACCGAAGAATAAAATGATATCTGACGCGATCGGGGTTGTGCTTACTTCCATTGCTGCAGCAGTTGGTAATAACAGGGTGAGTTTTTGAGTAAGGTAGCTTTCGAAGGCTGGCTCGTCTGAGAGTAATTGCCACACTTTGGTATCTTGTTCAATATGATCAACCCCCGACGCGACAGCGTTTACATAAAGGGAGGAGCCATATGCCATGTATTTTTGGGCAATATTTTTATTTTCCGGTAAATCAACATTTACTTCTTGAAAGGTCATGCGTCCAGCAGCTAAGTCCTGCGCAAAATTCTTTTGGATCGTTTGTGAGGTAAGCTTGCTCAACATCAAACACGAGGAGCACCGTTGTGTGGCGTGAAAATACACCACGTCCACGCGGTCAGAAAGTTGTGCGGACTTGCTCATGTTTTCACCCGCAATGACCGCGGGGGTTACTTCTGGAGACATGCCGCCATCTCTTGTCCCTGCCCACCATACGAACACCGCCAATATCCCAACTACACCTACAATTGGCAGATATTTATTATTCATGCGGATAGGGAACTTAAAATCGTTTTCGCTTCATCCACACTCGCCACCTTGCCCGCCAATTTAACTTCTTCGTCAATAACTAGCGCCGGAGCAGACATAATACCGTAGCTTACGATGTCGGCGATGTTGGTGACTTTTTCAAAGATAGCGTCGTCAATGCCAAGCTCTTTAGCCGCCTGCCTGACGTTCTCCTCAAGTCTCTGACAACTGGGACAACCAGTGCCTAATATTTTAATGTTCATGGGTTTTAATTATGGAATTAAATAACGCCAAATGTTCGCGCATGGCTTTGTCATGCACGGAATAATAGACGAACGACCCGTCCTTGCGCTCGGCAACTAAGGATAGTTTCTTCAGTTTAGCCAGATGGTGCGATACCAGGTTTTGTGGTAGTTGCAGTGTCTCAACCATCTCACAAACGCAGTGTTCTTTCTGGCTCAAAAAACACAAAATGCGCAGTCGATTAACATCAGCAAGCAGTTTTAAAAACTCCCGTAACTTGGTCAGGCGAACGGCCTTTTGGGATTGCGGTTGTGAGCAGGTGAGAGACATGAGATATCAACGAGTGTTGATATCTTAGCACGATTACATATTCATAAGCAAATCACGACCGGTACGACCCCCTTATGTTCAACTTATGGCCATACCATTTACTGCTAACGGAAGCAGTGCAACAAACGACGAGTCAAAAAATTGAGCCCAATTTCGACACCAGGTTTTTGTTTTGCATAAAAATAGAATAAGATTCAAACTACTCAAAATCTATATGGGTGGGTCGATTTGGCCCAAAAAAGTTCGGCGGAGAGGGTGGGATGCTTCGACAGGCTCAGTATTATGCCTCACCCTCTTTCAACAACTCACGACTCTTGCTCAATCTTACGATTAAATCATTATCATTTGCAATCAGAGCTTTCTTCTTTGCGACAGACCACCCCTTCAGCTGTCTTTCTCTTAACTTGGCATCTTTAGAATTTTGAAATTTTTCACTATAAACCAAGACAATATCAGAAAACTTTTTTGTGTAAGGAGAATACTTTTTCTTATGCTCATTCATTCTGCGTTTTAAGTCGTCTGTAAAACCAACATAAAAAGTTTTCTGATTGCAAAGAAGAATATAAACAAACCACGGCATGTATATATTATCCGCAAGAGCCCTGAGCTTGTCGAAGGGCGGAGAGGGTGGGATTCGAACCCACGGTCCGTGTGAACGGACTCCGGTTTTCAAGACCGGTGCACTAGTCCACTATGCGACCTCTCCAACGTCAGCACTATACACATATTCTATCTCGCTATCAAACACACAAAAAACGGTTAACAGAACTTTCTTACTACATTAAAATGACCCGTTGCAATACCTCGCCTCTTTTCTGAAAATGTCTTCCTTTTTTATTTACCAATTTCAGTCACGCCGAAAAACCAGTTAGCAACCACGCACCTTTCCTCTCAAACCTTTACGACCCTGACTGCCGGCTCATAACTGTTTGATCCGCTCTTTAACCCCGACACTACAATCACCCGCCCGGTCATCTTATTGCTCAGTTCTTTTCTTATGATCTGCCAGGCTCGTTGCACCATTTTATCCGGTTCTGCATAACCCTCCACATAAATCGGCTGTGCTCCCCAACTTAACTTCAACTGCCTTTGCACGCCCGCGCTATCCGTTACCGCCAGAATGGGTATTTCCGGCCGGAAGCGCGCTATGGCCCGTGCTGAATAGCCTGATCTAGTCGTCACCAAAATAGCTGCCGCCTGTATCTGTCTGGCCAGTTCCACTGCCCCGGCCGCGACCGCCAGTTGCGTCGGCGCTCCCTGCATACCATACTCTGGCTTTAAATTATCCAGTGGCGATTCTTCGGTCGCTTCAATTATATCCGCCATAGTTCTCACGCTGCGTACCGGATACCGGCCCATCGCTGTTTCTTCGGACAGCATTAGCGCGTCGGCGTGGTCAATCACAGCATTCGCCACATCCGATACTTCCGCTCTTGTCGGACGAGGCTTAAGCGTCATCGAGGACAACATATGCGTGGCCACCACCACCGGTTTCGCCGCCACCAAACATTTTGCTATCAGTTCTTTTTGCATCACCGGCACACGGGCCATCGTCGTTTCCAGTCCGAGGTCGCCTCGGGCTACCATTACCCCGTCTGCTTCCTCTAAAATGCTGTCAAAATTATCCACCGCTTCCTTCTTTTCAATTTTGGCAATTACCTGCGGCAGCTCGACGCTGTCTCCGCACAAGTCTTTGATTCGTTTTTTAAGCCGCCGCACGTCTTCCGCTGTCCGCACAAACGATAACGCAACCATATCCACATTATTATTAATCCCCAGCACTAAATCTTCCTTGTCTTTTTCCGTAAATCCCTCTATCGACAACGCTCGATTCGGTACCGTCAATCCCCGATAAGATATCAGCGTTCCTCCCACTATCACTTTAGTCAGGACCCTTCTGCCTTCCACCGCCATTACTTCTAATTCCAATAATCCGTCACTGAGCAGAATAGCGTCGCCCCGCTTCACTTCTTTCGCCAACGCGCTATAAGGCACAGGTACCTGCCCCTCTTCTGCCCGATCCGTACCGGCCACTAATACGAGCATTGATTCATCCAGCAACTCCAGCCCTTCTTCCGGCAAACTCCCGACTCGCAGTTTAGCTCCTTGCAAATCTTGCATAATAGCGACCGTTCGCTTTTCTTTGGCTGCCGCGGCCCGTAACTTTTGTAATAATGCGAAATTGGTCTCCGCGCTCCCGTGGGAAAAATTAATTCGCGCCACATCCACCCCTGCTTTTAGCATCTCTCTCAATGTTCCTTCCGCGTTGCACGCCGGACCTAAAGTGGCGACAATTTTCGTCCGATTAATCACTTCGTTCTTTTGTTTCCTCTTCATCTTGAAATTTTACCATACCTTAAATCGGACCGCTTCTCATCGGCCCAATCATCGCCTCTCCAAATTAAATGCGAAATTTACCGGCTAAATCTCCCAGCCAAGGTATCTTCCAGCTCTTGCCCATCAAGGCCTGCACTAACGCAATTATATCCACAATCATCACGCCCAGAAATAATAGGTTGCCGACCGCCTGAATCCAAGCTGAGGCCAATAAAGATATAATCAATACACCGAGCACTACCAATCCTTGCCTGATGTGCCAATTAATAAAAGGGTCTTCTCTTCGCACCAGCATGGGTACCAGCACCAAAACACCCACATAACACAGCGCCGCAAAGAGATTTTTTTCCTCCATGTCCAATATCGGTTTTTCTTCTGCCATATATCAATAATATAACATTACCAAAGTTTACCGCTACTTAAGGCTACTGTTGCTCCCGGCCACTTCCCCTAAATAAAAATTTCCCCGACCGGGGAAATTTTTATTGCTCATTGCGGCTGTTACATCATGCCGCCCATACCACCCATGCCACCCATGTCATGTCCGCCGCCTGATTCTTTCTTCTCTTCCGGCGCATCACTGACAATCGCTTCGGTCGTCAACATTATCGAGGCAATCGAAGCTGCGTTTTGCAGTGCTGACCGTGTCACCATCTTCGGGTCCACGATCCCGGCCTCAAACATGTCCACGTACACATGGTTCTGCGCGTCATAACCGACCTTGAAGTCTTGCTTGCGGATTTCTTCCACAATGACCGATCCTTCTCTTCCGGCATTGAGCGCGATTTGTCGCACGGGCTCTTCCAGTGCTTTCATCACCAATCTCATTCCGGTTACAAAGTCCCGCTGCGCTTCTTCTTGGCCTTTCTCTTCTTCTTTTTTGATCTCTTTCGCTACTTTCTCAGCGGCCACTAACAGTGCTAAGCCTCCGCCGGGAACAATACCTTCCGCCACCGCGGCCTGCGTCGCGGACACAGCATCTTCTACGCGGTGCTGGCGTTCTTTCTGTTCAGTCTCTGTCGCTGCGCCGACGCGGATGACAGCTACACCTGATGCCAGCTTCGCCAGTCGTTCCTGCAGCTTCTCCTTATCAAAATCAGAGGTCTCTGTTTCGATCGCTTTCTTAATCTGGTTGACTCGCGCATCGATTTCTTCCTGTTTACCTCGGCCGCCTACAATGGTGGTTTCATCTTTATCGGCAATCACCCGGTCCGCTTGGCCTAATTGGTCAACTTCCACGTTCTCCAATTTCAAACCAACTTCCTCGGAAATTACCTGCCCGCCGGTCATCACTGCAATATCCGCCAGCATCTCCTTGCGGCGGTCACCAAACCCGGGCGCTTTCACCGCCAGTGCACTGAACGTGCCGCGGATCTTATTGACGATCAAAGTAGCCAAGGCTTCACCTTCGACGTCTTCGGCAATAATAACCAGCTCTTTGCGGCCAGCCTGCATCAACTTCTCCAGCAAGGGCAGCAAATCAGCAATCGCGGAAATCTTTTTATCCGTGATTAAAATAGACGGGTTTTTTAGCTCGGCTTCCATCTTTTCAGTGTTCGTTACCATGTAAGGACTGATGTATCCTTTATCGAACTGCATTCCCTCCACCACTTCCGCCTCTAAGCCAAACGTCTGAGACTCTTCCACCGTCACCACGCCATCTTTGGTTACTTTCTCCATAACGTCGGCAATCAAATCACCCACTTCTTTATCTTGGGCAGAAATTGTGGCAACCTGCGCCACATTATCTTTGCCAGCCACATCTCTTTTTTGCTCCTCCAGTGACTCCACCACCACTTTGGTCGCTCGATCCATCCCGCGTCGCAGCACCATCGGGTTGGCTCCGGCCGCCAAATTCTTTAGTCCTTCTTTAAACATACTTTGCGCTAAAACCGTGGCGGTCGTCGTTCCGTCTCCGGCTACGTCATTGGTTTTTTCTGCGACTTGTTTTACTAACTCCACGCCGACGTTCTGTTCCTTATCGGCCAGCTCAATCTCCTTCGCAATTGTTACTCCGTCATTAGTAATAACCGGCGCGCCAAAACCTTTATCCAGCACGACATTTCGCCCCTTGGGACCCAGTGTGACTTTAACGGCATTCGCCAGTTGATCTACGCCTTGGCGCAATTTCTCGCGGGCTGCTTCATCAAACGTTATTTTCTTCGCCATATTAATTAGTAGTTAGAAATTATAAATTATAAAATTAGTCTCTGATTACACCCAGAATTTTATCTTCCTCGATGACCAGGTATTCTTCCTTGTCAATTTCCACCTCATCCGGTGCGTACTTGGTAAACAAAACCTTATCGCCCTTTTTAACGCTCATTGGCGCTGTCTGTCCATTTTCCAGGCGCTTGCCCGGACCAGCCGCCACAACTTCTCCCTGCATCGGTTTTTCTTTATCTACGGTATCCGGCAGGACAATCCCGGAAGCCGTGACCTCTTCCGCATCCAGCGGTTTTACAACAACCTTGTCGTATAGTGGTTCGATTTTCATATTTTTTACTTTTTTAATAATTAGTTAATGAACCTTTATTTATAATAAATATTTAGCCGCTAAGCAAGTCTCCTGACATTATCTGGACCCGCTCAACGCTATTTAGCACTCTATCACCATGACTGCTAACACGCAAGAGGGTAAAGCGCGTGTTCTTCCGTTTCCCCCTTTCCGCCCGACTATCTTAGAAAATTCCAATAAAAAAAGCCCGGTACGTTTCCGTACAGGGCAAAATGCGAAGTGTCCAAGGACCAGGACCTAGAGAAAAAACCTAAGCACTGATACTTGCGGGCGAAACGACCGAGCAGTCCCGAACGCACCAACTGCACCCAAGCCAGCGGCAGCGCCAGTACCAGTAATCATTAACCCAGCACAAGTAAAGCACGCGGCGGTCATTGTTCGGGCCGAGCAGGACAAGCCCGAGGAAGTCAAGGTAGGTAATACCCTGAGTCAGGCGCAAATGCTCGAGCACACTGTCGGCACTGTTCTTCTGGTAATCCTCCCACAAAGCCAGAAACTGGTTGCCGCCGTGGCGGATGAGTTGGGGGTAGTCTCCCTTAAGCCGACGCAGTTCTTCTTCTCCTTTGATCGGACCATCTCCTTCTTTGATACAGGTCAGGAATTGGCATTTGGAGTAGTCTACTTGTGTCAGATTATAGGCGCGCTCATCCCGTTCCAATTCTTTCCAACCTTCGCCGAGGAAAGCGACGGGATCGAACTGTTTGGAGCAGTTGAGAACCAAGTTGGTTCTAACTAACTTATAGTCACCGGATAGAAA
Organism: uncultured Candidatus Saccharibacteria bacterium; assembly: GCA_964371255.1. Taxonomy (GTDB): domain Bacteria; phylum Patescibacteriota; class Andersenbacteria; order UBA10190; family UBA10190; genus UBA10190. The sequence continues at coordinate 68,735 of CAYJKV010000006.1, forward strand.
CAATCTGAAAGGGGTAGGGGGAGGCAGTCTTCCCGCCGTCTTTGCTTCCCTAAGCGCCGTAAAATATCCGCCCTCCAGTAGCTCCTGAGCTTCTTGTGTAGAAAGTCCCTCCAGTTGTTCAAATAACTTCTTGCCTTGTCCGGACACAGTCACATCAATCGAAAAGGGGTTCGAACTCATACGAACGTCCTCCATTTTGGGGCTTATTTAGCTTAAATACGCTTAAACCAAACAAGCGTCCAGGTTGTAAAAAGAACCAACACGAGACAGTCTGATCTCTATAATCTTATCTAACCCATAACACAACCCCGGATACTACACCCATATAAAGTCCGTGTCTATATTAATAATCTTACCCACTAACACACCTCCTCATTCGCACTTTTTGTCATTTGGCATTAGTTATTGAATTGCCCGCCGGCCGACTTGTCGTCCGAAGCCTTGGCGAAGGATGAAGCTCCGCCAGCTGGAGAAGACGGAGGCGGGCAAAACGGGATGAATGCCTTTGCGACTCTGCTTCTGAGTTTGTTTATGGTGTTTTGAGGAACTTTCAGTTTTACATTGTTATTTTTCGCTATTCGTTTTACGTTTTTCGTTATTTCTGATTTGTTTTCCCAAAGAGATCTCTTAGGGAAAATTGAGGTTTTGGCGTTAGGATTTCTCCAGTTTCGTGCTTCGGATTTTATAACAAAGTCCCCTGTCCTTCTTCCTCATAATATCTCTTTAGTATCATCGGTACTTTTGTATGTGGGTGGAACGCCAGCTCGTCATCTGATAGCACCACCCGATCATGCCGCCTCTCACCCATCAATCCACCTAGTCGCTCTTCATGCTTTTTTATCGCCCAGAGCTGCATTCCTCGCAATATTTTTTCTAGCCAATCTCCCGGCACCTCCAACAGCCAGCTTTCGATCTGCTTTTTCGCCACCTGCCACCCTCGCTCTCGCATATATAATCTCGACTTCAGGAGCCGCCGCTCGGGAGAAATCACATACTGCCTCAGCCACACCCGATTAGCTTCCCACCAATTACTAAAAACCTCTAAACCGCTTAGCGGCACCATTTGGTTATATTGCTGTGCCATGTAAATATTCCGCACTGCCCGATCCATTAATAAAGAACCGTCCGCAATATAATGGTTTAAACAAATTTTATCCGGCGAGATCTCGTCCCAATATTTTCTGCGTCGCCCGGATAATTGACTCACTAGCAGCAACAATGCCCGCGCCGTCCAAATCCGTCCCTTTTTTACTATCACAAAAACATCAATATCACTTTGTTCATGCGTGTTAAACCACACCAGCGATCCACTGCCGCCAATCATTTCCACCAGGGGCAACAGGTTCAACCACCAGCCTACCCGTCTGGCAATTTTCCATTTTTGCTGCGCTACGGCATGCCTAACCAAGCGTCTTCGAACAAAACGCTTAGCTGCCTCTTCCTCTGGCTCTCTGTTATTTACCCAACTTATTACCGTACTGGGCAGCCAATAATATCCCCAGCATGACCCTACTTTTCTTTTTAACTCTAAATTATCAAGTGCATACCTTACATCCTTGAGACTTGGCACATGATGTCCGTGCCATCGTTGTCCAGATTCATCCTGAGCCACCACCAACGACCGCCATATCTGCACCAGAGTCATCGGCATTTCTAAAAGACTATAAAACCGTATCGTATCAAAAATGGCTCGTTCTAAATACCAATCCCCCTGCATGACTCAAGCGTAAATCCTCTTTAGAAAAGATAAAATAGGGATTTGACTGCATTGCCTTCAGCTATGGCTTATGGCACTCTGGTTCTTATGAAGAAAACACGAAAGAAAAACCAACTGGCGGCTTACAGCAATAACAGTCAACACGCGACGACTAATGACATAGAGGAGTTAGCAGCCATCACCGCCAAACAATTTAATGTCGTCGATGACCGATTCAACAAAGTCGATGACCGATTCAACAAAGTCGATGAGCGATTTAAAAAAATTGATAAACGATTCAACAAAGTCGATGACCGGCTCGATCAGGTCGATGGCCGTCTGGGACGACTCGAGCACGGACAAGAAGCTGTGCTTAACATCCTGAACGAAAACAATCAGCTGCTCAAAGAGCTACGAGGCTTGCCCCAACGCGTGGAGCGCCTGGAACGAACAGTCTTTCGCCGATAATACCTATCAGAAATTTTTAGTTCCCAAACTTATTGCCAAAGGTAATTAGGTTTTGTCATTTGACATTGATTTGATATTTGGATTTTGGCATTTAGATTTTATTGACTTAGTCATTAGGATTTGATTGGTCATTGGGATTTAGACATTGGTCATTGGACATTTATCCCGCATCTAAATCAAAACTTTTTTCCTCTTTTTCGTCTTGCACACCCTCAATCTTAGAATCACCTGCCTCTAACCCATAAACTCGCATTATTTCCTGGCCGAACCGATTCATCCTCTTCTCCCGTACCTTGATTTCCGGATACATCTGCTCGTACCGCTTGGCATCGAATATAGTTGACTGCGTAAAAATAATTACCTCGCCCGGCCCAAGCGGTGTCAGATGACTAGTAGCCGGATCCAATAGTTCCCATTTATGCATGTCAACATCCGGATGAGCTTCATCACCTATCGTATACTCATGCGCCGCCACCGTCGTTAGCCAATGCACTGTTTGCACGGAAAACTTATCCAACACTAAATACGGCCGCGCTTTATCTGCATTATCCCGTACGTACTCATTTATATATTTTGAGACATCTGTTAAATCAGCTCGGTAAGCATAATGGGCGTCCGCGTCATTGCGCGCTACCAAAAAATACAAAGCCCCATCATACAAAACGCTTAAAGCCAATACCCCTACCACCGCTCCTTGCCAAACACCAGTCCACCGCTTCGGCATTTGATTAAGTTTGGCCTTTTTCATTCCCCAATGCACCATGACTGCCGCGGCTGTACCGGCCAGCATAAAGATAGGCGGCAACAACCCAATTGACCGCAAGCCATGCGGCATGCCCTCCGCTGTCATAATCACCGGCACCAGCATGCCTGCCAGTAATAACAGTAAATAGGCATAAATCATTCCCAAATGCACTTCTGTTCCTTGTATGATTTTTCCAACCACCACAATAAATCCTCTGATCGCCCACGCTAGGCCTAACAGAAATAATAATCCAGTCAACTGGTTGAGCAGCGGGAAGCCAGCCACATTATGCCGCCAATTTAAATCACTCTGCCCGGCAAAAAAGGCCAGCAACGTCTCGCTGGCAGAATATACCAACGTCCCCGACAAAGTTCCCCCGCCATGTTGTTTCTGCAAATCGCTGCTAAAAACTGACACTTGTCCCGCCCTACCCACCACTGCCTCGGGGTGCTGCACAAAATACCATCCCAATGGGGTTAGCACTATCACCGCCGCAATTATGCCGACGGCTAGCTGTTTGCCATAGCGCCGCCAATGCGGAAATCCAATCTTCGGATGCAGCGCTGCCAGTGCCAGAAGGATTGCCACACCGATCACCACCCCAACCATTACGCGGTACGCTATGTATGTGTAAAATCCCCCGGCCCAAGCCATGCCCGCCAATATTGCATACCAATAAGAGCGAAAGATTTGCTGTCTTTTTACCGACTGGATCGTATAACCGACCCAGGCCGTAAATAATAATACAAACAAGGGAATTAGAATGGCTCGAAATCCCGTTCGCGATAAAGTCACGTGCCAGTGATTAGTAGCCAGTAGTAAGGCCGCTATCACTCCGGCTAATCGCCCGAACCACACGCGACTCGCAAAATACATCGCCCAGACTGTTAACACCCCCACGAACGCTGCCACAACATGCAACTGCCACACCCCTACCCCAAACAGCCATACCGATGCTGCCTGTAATAAAAAGAATAGTCCCTCTCGGCCATTCCCGCGGGGATAAAACGGACGAATATCTCCATCCAATATCAACAGCACGTCTTCACCATTCGCCGCCTCGTCTGGAAATAATCCCGGGGGATAATTTTGAATATCATAAAACCGAAAAAAGATGGCCAGCAGCAACACGCCGCTCATTCCCGCTATCATCATCCACAGTCTTTTATGCATGTTCCCAGTGTATAACAAACACCCCTGCCCGACGACCCATTTCCTTTTTTAGGCAGCTGCTTTATCGAGCCGCTGATTTTACTGTGCTTCGTTCAAAGACTTCGCGTAAGTAACCGCCAGTATAACTGGTTTTAATCCGGGCTACTTCTTGAGGTGTCCCCACCCCTATCACCCGGCCACCGGCTTCTCCTCCATCCGGCCCCATATCAATAATGTGATCAGCTGACTTTATTACATCCAAGTTATGCTCGATTACCAACACGGAGTTGCCTTTATCCACCAACTTCTGCAGCACCAGCAATAGTCTTTTTACGTCATCAAAATGTAGACCCGTCGTCGGTTCGTCTAATATGTACAAAGTTTTGCCGGTTGCTCGCCTGGACAATTCCGTTGCTAATTTAATCCGCTGTGCCTCGCCCCCCGACAATGTTGTCGCCGGCTGTCCCAGATGTATATACCCCAGACCAACATCAAACAAAGTCTGTAACTTGTGCTTTATAACCGGCACTGCTTTAAAGAAATCCAATGACTGCTCAACCGTCATATTCAAGACCTCTGCGATTGTCACTCCTTTATACTCAATCTCCAAAGCATCCGGGTTATACCTTTGACCGTGGCATTCATCGCATTCAACATATACGTCCGGTAAAAAGTGCATTTCGATTTTTAGCACGCCGTCGCCCTGACACCTCTCACAACGTCCGCCCTTAACATTAAAGGAGAATCGGCCTGCCCGATAACCCCTGATTTTTGCTTCCTGCGTAGCCGCAAACAGCTCCCTGATTGGTGTAAAAAGACCCGTATAGGTCGCCGGATTGCTACGCGGTGTCCGGCCGATAGGGGACTGGTCAATCGTTATCACCTTATCTAAATACTGCAGCCCCTGAATAACCTTATGTTTACCTGGCTGCAACTTAGCCCGATGGAATTCCATGGCGAGCGCTCGTGACAAGATATCATTGACTAACGTCGACTTGCCAGAGCCTGATACCCCCGTGACACACACAAACATCCCCAGCGGTATTTCTACCGACACATTCCGCAGATTATGCTCCACGGCTCCCACTACTTTTATCTTTCTGCCGTTCCCGTCCCGGTAGTGTTGCGGCGTTTCAATCCTCATCCGGCCGGATAAATACTTTCCCGTCAGCGTATCACTTCGTTCTATTTGTTTTGGCGTACCCTGAAAGACGACCTTGCCGCCATGCTCGCCCGCGCCCGGTCCGATATCCACTACCAGGTCAGCTATGCGGATAGTTTCCTCGTCATGTTCAACTACGACCACTGTGTTGCCCAAATCGCGCAAATCTAGCAACGTTTTAATTAATTTACCATTATCCCGCTGGTGCAGCCCAATCGACGGTTCATCCAGTATATAAAGCACCCCCACCAAGCCCGAACCGATCTGAGTCGCTAACCTAATCCGCTGCGCTTCTCCACCCGCCAGCGTTCCGGCCCGTCGGTCTAAAGTTAAATATGACAGACCTACACCATCCAAAAATATCAGTCGGGCTGTTATCTCTCGCAAGATTTGTTTAGCTATCTTTTTTTGCTGCCCCGTTAGTAATTTATTGCCCTTGTTTTGCAGCGACCTAAAAAAGCTCAGCGACCCCTGGATCGACAAAACAACAACCTCGTTAATATTTTTACCGGCTACCTGCACGGCCAACGGTGCGGGCTTTAATCTTTTACCATGACAAGTCGGACATTCTTTCTCAATCATGTATTGTTCAATTTCCGATCGCGAGTGGTCCGATTCTGTTTCCTTATATCGTCTCATCAATTGCGGCACCACTCCTTCATATTCGGTTTCCCATCGACCGTGTCTGGTTTGTACCACAATCGATTCCCCATTTCCGTACAAAATTAGATTGATCATTTCAGTGGGCAACTGTTTCACTGGCACTCCCAGGTTTATCCCGTATTTATTAGCCAACGCCTCCATTATTCTGCCATACCAACGGCTGCGGCCAGACTTGCTCCATGGTTTAATCGCACCTTCCGCCAAACTAAGATTTTTGTTAGGCATAACCATCTCCGGATCAATTTCCTGCCTGGTTCCCAAGCCCGTACAATCCGGGCAAGCTCCGTGCGGAGAATTAAAAGAAAAATCCCTGGGCTCTAGTAATGGCAAGCTCACGTTACATTCCGGACAAGAGAAATTTTCGGAGAAAAGCCACTCTTCCTTGGTGCCCGCGTCCTGTACTACCACCAGTCCATCTCCCAGCTTAGCAGCTGTTTCCAGCGAGTCGCTCAAACGCGGTCGATCCGATTTTTCTTCTAAGAAATAACGATCGATCACTATTTCTATCGAATGTCTCTTTTGCCTATCCAAGTTCAACCGCTCCGCTTCTTCAATTGAGTATATTACGCCATCCACTCGTACCCTGGCATACCCCGCTGCGCTGGCATCCTTTATTACTTGCCGGTGTTCGCCTTTGCGATCACGCACTATCGGTGCCATGATAATCAACTGCGATCCGACCGGCAATTTCAATACCTGCTCAGATATTTGCTTAACCGTCTGCCGTTCGATCACCCGTCCGCAATTAGGACAATGCATAATACCCACCCGTGCGAACAATAAACGCAAATAATCATATATTTCCGTCACGGTCCCGACAGTGGAACGGGGATTGCGCGAAGCTGATTTTTGGTCAATAGAGATAGCTGGTGGCAGTCCATCAATTTGATCGGCGTCCGGCTTATCCATTAATCCTAAAAATTGCCGGGCATAAGCGGACAAAGACTCAACGTACCGCCGCTGACCTTCCGCATACAAAGTATCAAAGGCCAACGACGATTTACCGGAGCCCGATAGGCCGGTAAACACCACTAACTTATTGCGCGGGATCTTTAAGCTGACATTCTTCAGGTTATGCACCCTCGCTCCTTTTATTGATATTTCTTCCGGCATGGTAAGTCAGCAGTATAGAACAAACTCAGCTTGCTATCAAGCTTAGCTACACCTACCCTTGTAGCTGCCTTCCTTTATATTACAAACATATGTCGATTATTGAACAATTGTCTGCTCTGCCGGCTCATTCGGGCGTTTATCTCTTTGCCAACGGCCGTGGACGCATATTATATGTCGGCAAAGCCAAGTCGCTGCGACATCGTGTCCGCAGCTATTTCCAGCTGACCAAAAAAAACCATCCCGCGGTTCTGCCTAATCCCGCCCTTGATCAGAACAAGCAGCATATGGTGCAACAAATCTATACGATTGATACCATCTCAACTGACACTGAAATTGAAGCCTTGGTTTTAGAAGCTAATCTGATCCATCAGCACCAGCCGCCATATAACGTCCTGCTTCGCGATGATAAATTTTATTTATTCATCAAGATCACAACCAATGAAAATCCGCCGCGTGTTTTCCCTGTGCGTCAACTTAAGCGCGACGGCGCCCGCTATTTTGGCCCCTACTCATCAGCTGCAGCCGTCCGCCAAACCCTCTATTTGCTCCGCCGTATTTTCCCCCATCATTCGGAAAAAGAATTTCCCCGCGATAAAACGTTTCCCCATCCGCTTTTTGACCAATGGCTGTCTGGTGCCAACCAAACCCCAACTGCTCCATCCGCTCCTAGCCAAACCAAATTGTCCCGACCCACTTATCGACTTTCACCCCAAACTAATATCCAACACATTATCCGATTTCTGCGCGGCGACCGTCAGCCGATCATCACTACTTTGCGCCGTGGCATGGTCCAAGCCTCTCGCCAAAAACATTACGAGCAAGCCGCCATTTTTCGCGATCAGCTGCAAGCCATCGAACGCCTGGAAGGCAGTCAAAAAGTCTATCTGCCTCGACGCGAGTCATTCGACGTGGTTAGTCTGGTACGCCAAGTTCAAACCAGTGCCGTCAATGTTTTTTCTCTTCGCCAAGGCAAACTCCTCAATAAAAACACCTTTCTGCTGCGCCATCCCTCGGCCACATCCGTCGCCGACATCTTACGTCAATTCATTCTGCAGTATTATCAGGTAGCCCAAGATATTCCGCGGTCAATTCTTATTCCACATCCAATTCCAGACCAGCCTGCGATCGCTCGATCAATTAAGCCATCTGCCCCGCCGTCTTTTACCATCCCCCAGCGCGGACCTAAAAAGCAATTGTTAGTAATGGGGGAATTAAATGCCAAGCAGCTGCTTATTCAACAAACAGCCGCGTTTGCCGGCCAAGCGCAAACCGACCGAGCCTTGCAGGAATTATCGGCCATCATCCATCACTCCTCGGACAAAAAAACCACCCCTCCGTTATCGCGTATCGAAACCTATGACATCTCTAATTTACAGGGACGTTTAGCAACTGGTTCCATGGTTGTATTCGAAAATGGTCAGCCAAATAAAAATCAATATCGGAAATTCAAAATAAAATTAGGCGAGGAACCTAATGACTATGCCATGCTTAACGAAGTGTTAACACGCCGCTTTTCCGGGCAGCATTCCAACTGGCCTCTCCCTGATCTGATTTTAATTGATGGAGGCAGGGGACAACTTAACGTCGCAAAACATGTTTTAAACAAATTGCACATCACCCTCCCCATCGCTGCTTTAGCGAAGCGCCTTGAAACCCTGCATTATTTTGTCCCGCCTATTATCACACCGTCCGCCAACACGTCTGTCGCCTCCCCTGCCCCACCGCCTCTAACTGTCACTACTGTTAATCTGCCCTATGACTCACCAGCCCTTTTTCTTCTCCAACAAATGCGTGATGAAGCGCATCGGTTCACCATCAATTACCACCGCCTGCTCCGCAGCCGCCAACACACCCGTTCCGTCTTAGATGACATTCCGCAAATTGGCCCTAAAACAAAACGACGGTTACTCCGCCATTTTGGTTCACTGCAAGCTATTCACGCTGCCTCTACTGACGAACTATCTGCCGTAGTCGGAAAAACCAGAGCGAATTTATTGCGAGATTGGTTATAATACATCAATGCTTATCCCCCGCTTTACCCTGCCTCTCATTATTCTATTGATCGGCTTGCTTCTATTAGCGGCTATTTTTAATATCCCGCTCACCAAAGAATACCGCTTGTTAGCCCCCAACGATTTAACCACCGAGCAAACCTTACTGACACCGGACCACACTATCAAACAAACTTACCAAGCCCATGCGCTCACCCAGTCTGGCGTTAGAATCTTTACTAACACTCCAGTTCTGACCGACCAGGAATTATCCGTTCAAATCACCAACGATTCAAATCAACTTCTAGCCACCGGCCAGCTAACCAATCAAACCCTGCTGGCTTCTAATGACGCTGTCGTTCTCGACTATTCCTTGCCCTGGTTCAACACGACCCCAAACCAACCACTCTCTTTAACTATCTCCCTAACCGCTGGCAGCCAGCTGCCTATTAATATCTCTGCTCGTAATACTTATCATGGTGGCGCGCTTTATTTAGATGACATCAAACAGCCTGGCGATCTTGCGTTAGCCACAATTCACCCCAGCCTCCTGATCAATGAGGCCAGAAACGGAGCGATCATCGGTATTGTTCTTATGATAGCCGCTGCTTTTATTATTACTTTCCTCACCCCCCTATATCAGTGGCTGGCAGCCGCGATCTTGCTCGTCATCGTCACACCATTGTCCTTGCTTGGTTTCTGGTTTTCCACGGGCGATCTCGGCATCGCCGACTGGGATTTGTATTTCTCTTACCACGAAGTAATCCGACGCACCATTCTCACTTGGCATGTGTTTCCTTTTTGGAATCCCTGGTTATGCGGCGGCACCGCCGCCTTGGGTGATCCCGAATTTCCCCTCTTCACCCTGACCTTTCTGTTGGAATTAATCTTCGGTATTCCTACCGGCTTCCCTCTCGCGATCTATCTCTCGATCGCCACTACCGCCGTTGGTCTCCTTTTCCTGGCCAAGCGCCTCCGCTTTTCTTTGCTAGCCTCTCTTCTCACTGCTATTGCTGGCACTTTCGGCAGTGTCACGATCATCGAAATTGTGGAGGGCCATCCTAATGTCTTTGCCGCTATGTGGATTCCGTGGATCTTCTGGGCTTGGCTAGGTGCTTACCGTCAATACTCGAAAAACTATTTACTCAAATCTTCATCCGGCATAAAAAAAGTATTTGTTCGTGAACCATCATCACTAACCGCTAGGTTCAAATTTATGATTTCTAATTTGTTTCTCCCAAAGGGATCCCCTAGGGAGGATTTAAAGAATTCGGATTTCGAATTTTCTAAATGGTCCCTTCTTTGCGGCCTTTTCCTGGCCCTAACTTTTTATGCCGGAGGTATCTATCTCCTCATGTATACCATTCTATCCTTCATCCTTATCACTTTCTTGGTTCATCGTCCGCTTACCGCCATTCTCACCACTTTTACTGCCGGACTATGGGCCCTTGGCCTGGCCGCGCTCAAATTGTTTCCGGTTCTCTTTTGGCTCTCTAATTTTCCTGATAAAAATTATGCCGGCTCCGCTTTCTCCCTGCCCTATTTGACCCAAATACTTTTCGGCCGTCACCTCCATGGCTCAAATATCATCTTCCGGCAGGATAGCGGCTGGCATGAGTATGGCGCTTACATTGGCTATTTTGTTTTCGCCCTTGCCTTACTCAGCCTTAGTCACCTGAAAAAACGTCGTCTGGTACGTGCTCTTTTTATTTCCGCCGTCGCTGCTATTCTTCTCTCTTCCATCGGCCCTGCTCTCCAGCCATATTTTGATCACCTGCCTTTCCTGCCCCGCTCCAATATTTCCCGCTTTATTCTTTTTGGGATTATTCCTATCGCCTTGCTGTCTGGCTATGGTTTTGATTTATTATTAAACCAACTATCGCTCACCGCCGGCACTAAGACGCCCACTGGCAAACTCATAGTGACCGCCTTGTCATTAATACTCATTTCTTTCGTCTCCATCGATCTTTTCTCTTTTTCTTCCCAACTTTCTTCCCAGTCTTTCATACTGCCGCGTGTCGCTAATCCTCCGCCCCCCGCACCCTACCCCATCGCTTACACCGCTCAGAAGTATGACCAGTACGGCAACTCTTCCCGCACCACCCGTTCGTATACTGCCATCCTGCAAGGCTACGGCACCTTAACTTATTGCTCCGTCCTTGGTCCTGACCCCATGGTCCGCACTATCCATGACGAGGTCGATAACGGCTTACTGCTGACTATCCCCCCCGTGCCATCAGTCGAACTAATTGCCTGGAACCCCAATGAAGCGATTTTTAACATAGCGGCTACGACCCCCGCTAAAATAATTCTCAATAGTAATTTTGCTCCTGGGTGGAAAGCACAAACCACTACTAATCAAACCATTCAAGAATTGCCTGTTTTTGGGGACGCTGGCCGCGTCGCAGTGAATATTCTGCCCGGTCGGCAAATTATTTCATTCAACTACCACGCCAGGGGCTTTGTCTCTGGGCTTATCGTCACTGTTGTCACTATCGCTATTGCCTGTTATTTACTACTCACCAAACAAAAACATGCCTTATCCTGAAATCCAATTATCATCGGGTGTTTTTCAAACAATGTCTTGCTTCTCCCTACTGAAAAAAAGATTAATGTATTACAATCATTAATAGAACAAGTCAACACTTGACCAGGCGTTAACTTTTCCATACCGTATAAGGTTATGAAAGCTACAGTCCGGTCTTAATCGAACATTCCGTTATAATTAATTCAATTATCGACCTTACATAAATTAAATCTCGCCTAACCCATGAATTGGCTTAACATACTTCTAATTATCTTTGGCACCGGTTTGACGGCGGCTATTCTCATACAAAGCCGTTCCGCCGGTATGTCCGGAGCTTTCGGCGGAGGAGCCGAAGGATTTCACGTGAGGCGCGGTAGCGAAAAAACGATTTATCGTTTAACGGTCGTTTTAGCCGCTCTGTTTCTAATTACTGCCGCTGCTCATTTATTTGTCCAATGAACAAATTCTCCCCATCGGGAGCCACTGCACCGGTTTACGTTGCCTTTATTTTACTCGTCATCGGCGGCATCTTCTTACTCGATCGAGCTGATGCCCAAGCGCGCGACACTATTCGCAAACATCATCTGGAAGATATTGAGCAGTCCCTCTATTCAGCACGCCTTACTCACGGCACCTATCCACCGTACGACCAACCATCATGGTGCGGTCAATTAGCCGACCCCAAGAATGTCTCTCTGCGAGAGGCCGTCGAAGACGCTCTTCGTCAGCAAAACACAAAGTACGCGAATCCCAGCAAACCCTTCCCCACCGATCCCTTAGCTTCGGCCCCATCCTCGAGCACTTTGAACCAAACCGATCCTCTCCCCCCTTCCTATTTTTACTGGAAACGCAGCCCAGCTTCTTTTGAGCTTTACTCGATACTGGAGGCTGACACCAACCAGGACCGCTCAACTTCTGGCTGCCTCAACAGCGAATTGATATTTTATGATTATGGCATCGCCTCCGTATGGAGAGAGAACCACTAACTACTAACTCAGTACCATTTACTCGGCGCTGGCTGACTTGGTCACCGCGCGTGCGCCTTCGTTTACCTGTCTGGCTGCCTCGCCTGTATCATGCCACTACTACCGGTGAACGAATCAGTTTGTCTGTCCTTTTGTTTCTTTTACTTGTTTCCGGCATCTTCAGTGTCGTCAATTACGTAAACAATAACACCAAGCTTATCGCTCAAGCTGGTGGCACTTACCGCGAGGCAGCCGTTGGCCAGCCCCGTTATATCAATCCTATTGTCTCCTCTGCCAATGACCTGGACATGGACTTAACCAATCTTGTTTACTCCGGCCTCTTCCGCTTTAATAATAACCTGGAACTTATCAACGACTTGGCCGCTGGCTACGAAATATCCTCAGATAATAAGATTTATACCGTCCACTTGCGGGACAACGTGTCATGGCATGACGGCCAAGCTTTTACGGCTGACGACGTTCTTTTTACCTATCGCAGCATCCAAACGCCAAATTATGGCTCCCCCTTATCTTCTTCCTTTCAAGGAGTAGTAGTCGATAAAATTGATGACTACACTGTTACCTTCACGCTCAAAGAGCCCTACGCTCCTTTTTTAACCAGCCTCACCGTTGGCATTGCCGCCGAACATGTTTGGTCACAGATTGCTCCCCAAAACGCAACCCTCACCGAGCAAGTTCTGAAGCCCGTCGGCACCGGCCCTTTCCAGTTTGCTGAAATCGCTACTCGACGTAAAACTGGTGACATTACCTCTTATCATCTGACCCGGAACGAAAACTATTATGGCCAAGCTCCTTACCTCGATGAGATAATCTTTACTTTTTATACTACTTACGAAGAAGCACTCCAGGCCCTTCAGTCCGGTAAAGCCGACGGCATAAGTTTCTTGCCCCTAGCCAACCTTAAAAGCGCTAGCCAACAGCGTTCCATCAATATCAACCAGCTGCTCCTCCCGCAATATTTTGCCATCTTTTTCAATCCGCAAAAAAATGAGGCCTTAAACGAGGCCGGGGTCCGGGCAGCCTTATCTCTGGGCACTGACCGCAACGCGATTGTTGAACAAGCTCTCTTCGGTCAAGGACGCCCCTTACACTTGCCTATCCCTCCAAATTTCTTATCATTTGACGGCGACAACAATCCACCATCTACCAACCTTGAAGCCGCCCAGCAGAATCTATCGGAAAGTGGCTGGCATGTCGGTGATGATGGTATTCGGCAAAAGAATGACAAAAAACTTGTTGTTAAACTTACAACGACCGACTGGCCTGAATATATCAAGACCGCTCAAATCCTACAGGAACAATGGCGGCAGCTTGGGGTTGATGTGCAGTTAGAACACCTTGGTGCCGGGACTATTCAACAAACCATTGTCCAACCCCGCGATTTTGAAGCTTTGCTCTTTGGTGAAATATTGCCGGCCGATCCGGATCCTTATCCTTTTTGGCACTCAACCCAAACTAGAAGTCCCGGCTTAAACCTGGCCTCTTTCAAAAATCAATCTGTCGACAAGCTCCTGGAAGAAGCCAGAAAAACCACCGATCAGCCCAAACGCCTTGAACTCTACAAAGAATTCCAGAATAAAATCCTGGAGTTAAATCCGGCTATTATCCTGTATCAACCCTACTATCTCTTCGCCACCGCCCGCGTTTACGGTATTGATGCCAAATATTCAGCTCTGCCCTCCGGTCGTTTCAACAACATTGAGCAATGGCACGTCCACACCCAACGAGTTTGGCAAAAAGACTAATAGTTGTATTAAATAGTTGAATATTTCTAACGACGCCTTACACTTTCTCTATGACCCAGGACATGCGCGATATCATCCTTAACCAGCACGAGCAGATCACCCGCTCCCTGATCGTCAATAAAGATACTAAGGTAAAAGGTAAATTTGATTCCATTATTTTATCCGGCATGGGCGGTTCTGGTCATCCGGGTGATTTACTTAACGCCCTTAATATCACCAACCGACCGCTGTATGTTCATCGCAATTACGATCTACCCCTCGACTATCTGCGGCACATGGGCCTTAATAAATCATTAGTTATCATTAGTTCTTATTCCGGTAACACCGAAGAAGCCCTGTCGTCCTACCAACTCGCCCAAAAAGAAGATTTATCTATTTTAGTTAATTCATCCGGCGGTACCTTAGTTGAGTGGGCAAAAAGAGATGACGTGCCGGTTACTTATATCGACTTTCCCGGTATGCAGCCCCGCCATACTCTGTTCGCTTCTTTCAGTGGTATCTTTGCCGCCTTGAACAACAGCGGCTTAGCCGAAGATATCTCCGCCACCCTTATTCAAACAGCCGGCCACCTTAAAACAATTGCTCCCGAACTGGAACAGCCCGGTCAATCATTAGCTCAAAAAATTAAAGGCAAAGTTCCGGTCATTATCTCCACCGACAGCCTGGGTTTTGCCGCCAAAAACTTCAAAATTCAGATGAACGAAAACGCTAAATATCCCGCTTTCTGGAATACTTTCCCCGAGCTTAACCACAATGAGCTCGTCGGTTTCAGCAAGTTAGCAGCCACTAAGAATCCTAATCGATTCCTCGCCTTGATATTAAAAAATGACACCGACCACCCGCGCAACCAAGTTCGCATGGATGTGACCGCTAAACTTTATCAAGCCTGGGGTGTTCAAGTTGAACAATTCACTGTCCCCGGCGACACCCTCCTGACCAAGACATTTACCGCCATCATCCTCGGTCTTTGGACTACCTATCATCTCGCTTTGGCCTACGGCATCGATCCCGTCCCTGTAGAGGGTGTTGAATCATTCAAGCAAGCACTTAAAGACGTTTCCGGGGAAATCAAATAATCTCTTGTAATTTTAGCTATCCAGGACCAAGTTTGCAGCACCGCAAATTTGTCAATACTTATTGACAAACTCTCTATTGCATTTCTTATGTATTTACTGCATATTACATGTGCAAAAAATATTTGATCTTTTACAGCCATTTCTTTTATGAGGTGAACAATGTCCGCGTCAGCCGTGATCTTCCGTCAGTTACGCACCCACAGTCAACGAGCCGCCCAAAAAGCCGCACTCAAGCTTTTCGGGGAAGATAAAGCATTCCACCAAGTCATGCGCCCCCGCCATCTCCAACAGACTCTCCAACATGCACTGTTTGCGCTCATCCCCCTCACCGTGCTAGGTATCGTCTTAACGTACTTTTAGCACCCCACCCCGCCAGGACAATCTTGCCCCGGCTTTTTTTTGCCTAAATTAGTAATAATTCAGAGACAATAGTCCGACCAAAGCAATACTCATAAAAGCTGTAATTGCTGGACAAATTATAAGACATAAGGCAATATAACAGACTTGTCCTCTTAACAACGTATCCAATATCCACCCGATAAGGACATATCAAGATGCCTGACGAAATCTCGATTATTATCAGCCTCATGGGGATCAGTGCCAGAGATTGGCCGCCCAATGCCTACCAATGGTTCAGGTTGAAGGAGTTTGAGGATGATCCGGAGATCATCGCCGCCGCGTGCGATAGATTATTAGGGAAACTGCAGAAGATTGTCTCATCGTACAATCTGGTACCGTCCCTTGATGAAAAAGCAATCGCCCGGACCCTTCTCAAAGACAGCCTGGAGAGAAAATGGCTGCTGCTTGACCCGGACACCAAAGAAGAATACGACAATCGTATTAGGGCTGAACAGCAATTAATTGAACGGGCAAAATCGGTCCACACTCGCCTGCAAAAAACCGCCCCACAGACTCCAACCAACGATTTTTCGGAAGAAGTTGCCGAGTCAGACGTCTTCCCTGATCTCCAGATCACTGCCCCGCAGAAACCTAAACTGGCATTTCCTGACCTCCAAGTCACTGCTCCGCAGAAACCTAACTCAAGTCAGAACCGCCACCGCAAGCGTGCTACGCAAAAAAGAAAGCGGAGAAAACTTTCTGTGTGGATTGCTCTGGCAGCTATTGAATTAGCCTTGCTCATGTTCTTACTTTATCGATTCCTTCGATAAAACTCCGCTGGGACATCCTCCCAGCTTTTTTATTTTTCCCCAAAATGAATCCGCTCCGCTTCGCGGAGCAATGAATTTTGAGGGAAAAATAACCCTGCCTACCGGCACAGGCAGGCCCGTAACAACATTGCCGTCCCAATATTCATCAATACGTCTTTTTATTAAACTGCCCTATTCAACACCCGCGCCAGGCTTGCCTACCGGCAGGCAGGCGCAGGCCGAATAGGCCTACCCCTCTGTAGGCGGCTTTACCCCCGTGATCCCGTTCTTACGGGATTTTACGGGGCAGCCTGGCGCCGTGACTTACTTGCAATGTTTGTTACTGGGGTAGGTAATCGCCCAAATGAGTGTGGTTGCCTACAGCGAACCACGAATTTGGTGCAAAATAATAATCCGCCGTAGTCCGCCAATCTGGCGGACGAAGGAGGATTCGCCATTTTCCCTTCCTAAATGCGATAGCTTAAACCACAATTCCAATTTCTGCTTGAAAATTACTTAAGATAGAATATATTATCACCAGCGCATAAGTAGTTTTATTCTGTTTGGTTTGTATATTTGAAAATTGAACATTGAAAATTGAAAATTAATTTTATGGGGACGTGGCGAAATCGGTAGACCTGCCTGCCGGTAGGCAGGCGCGCACGCTTAAGAACACGCTATAATTAGTTCATGTTTTTCGTCTACGTTATCAGTAGCCAAGTACGTTCCTATTTATATGTTGGTTTAACTAATAACCTATCAAGAAGGGTCTCGCAGCATCAAAATGGTAAAGAAAGGACAACTCGCTCTTTTCGACCTTTCAAACTTATATATTATAATTGTCATCCCACTAGACAAGAAGCTAGAAAACATGAAAAATACCTAAAGTCTGGGGTAGGGAAAGAGTGGATTAAGAAATACATTCTTAAAAGCATGGGGACGTGGCGAAATCGGTAGACGCGCACGCTTCAGGAGCGTGTGGATTACATCCATGAGAGTTCGACTCTCTCCGTCCCCACCAAGTCATTATTATGCTTTCTTTAGTTGCCCTACCCTCAACAAAATAAATTTCCGGTACTTTTCTGCTAGCTTGTGTTGACCAATCAGGTGCCGGTAAGGCCATTGGATTAACGCCGCTCGAACTTCATAAATTATCCTTACCTTGTCAGGTATATCGTCTCTAAATTGCCGATAGATGTCATAAACAACTTGCCCATACTCCCTACCTCCAATGACACAGGCGTCAACCGCCGTTCGTACCACCGTGGCATATTCATCAGCTACTCGCCAACTCTCCATCGGCGGCATGATATCAATAAAACCAGGCTGGTTATTCAGCCAGAGTAAGTTATCACTATTGTTATCAATCACCGCCGTTAGGCAATCGTTATTAAAGGTTGAAAAATATTTCTCCGTCCTTGAGGCAGTTTCTAACACTTTGGTCATTTTCTCCGCTTCGCTCAGTGCAATATATTCTTTCGCCATGGCCAGCCAAGGCCTCAAACTGTCCACCTCGTTTTTCAGCCACAACTCTCTCCACCCCTGACTGGTCAAATGGCTAAAATCTTTAATCCTTTTTGTCGTCAATCGCCGCGACAATTTGATCAACTCCCGGCTAATACATCTCGTATCAGACAAAGTTAGTTTTTTCTCAGCCAGCAAACAGGTGAAGGTCGCGCTCCCATTAATTTTATTCATTAATATATAATAGTCATCACCCTCCGCTACCCCAGCCTCAGATAAACTATCCGCCAGCACACCTTTAAGCTCCAGATAAATTTTCGGCGAGGCAGTGTGGTTCCAAGAAAAGTCGTCCTCATAGAATTTGCGCCGTGTTTTTGGCTCAGCCAAGTTCGCAAAGAAAAAATTGTCATGTTTGTAAACCTTAACCACTTGATTGCCAAAGAAAAAAAGCTTGGAAATGGCAGTTTCAATCACTTTGTCCGGCTTACCAAACCGCTCCATCCTTCCCTGCTCCAATGCTTGAATTAGTCTCATATACAAAAGGTATTATAGTCATCAGCCATCATAATAAAAAGCGCTGACGGCTTTGTTCAATTTTTGCATCCGCGCTAAGACCTCACTGGCATTTTCGCACCACCGGCACCAGCTCATCATGAGAAACACCATCGGTAATCATGCCTCCGTAATATCTCCCATCTACAAAATCAGCCCAACTACCCCCCCCTGCCTCCACTTGATTTTTCATTCATTTCAGCTCAATGTGACTTGACCGTTAGCGTTCACTAATCGGTTTTTGTTGGTACATTGTCAATCTTTGTTACAGGAGAAGAACCATGCAAGAACGTCATTTCCGACAAATGCTTCAGGCTCAATGGAATCGCGGCAATTTTGTCTGCGTTGGTCTCGACAGCGAGTATGGCAAAATTCCTGATCCGGTCAAAAAAAGCAGTGGGGGCGTCGTATCAAACGCGCTCACCGTTTTCAACCGGGCAATTGTGGAAGCAACGCACGATCTTGTCTGTGCCTACAAACCCAATATTGCCTTTTACGAGGCTCATGGGCCGGACGGTATTACCGCCTTGCGAGACACCATTATGGACATCCACACTCTCGCCCCCGATGTCCCTGTCATCCTCGACGCCAAGCGCGCCGATATCGGCAACACCAACCAGGGTTATGTGCAGGCTGCCTTCGAATATTTTCAGGCTGACGCCATCACGGTCAATCCATACTTCGGTGCCGAAGCCTTGAAACCCTTCCTCGACCTAAAGGATAAGGGCATCATTGTCCTTTGCCGCACCTCCAATCCAGGCGCTGGCGAATTCCAGGGCATGGACGTGTCCGGCGACATCGTACCGGGCGCATATATGCCGTTCTACCAGTACGTGGCCTACCATGTTGCCAGCAAATGGAACCACAACAACAACTGTGCCCTTGTCGTCGGTGCCACATACCCTGATGAGCTTCGCGCCGTCCGTCAAATAGTCCGTGACATGCCCCTCCTCATCCCCGGCATCGGTGCACAGGGCGGCGATGTCCAAAAGACCGTAAACGCCGGCCAAGACAACCGCGGCCAAGGCATCATCGTCAACGCTGCCCGCAACATCATCTTCGCTTCATCCGGCGACGATTTTGCAGAAGCAGCCCGCCGAGAAACCATCAAACTTCGTGATCTCATTAACCAGTATCGCCAGGAGAGTCAGCCATGAAAGAATCAGAAGTTCTGCAAACCCTCAGCGCCGTCGGAGCCGTTATTACCGACAGTCACATCGTTTACACGTCCGGCAAACACGGCACCGCTTATGTTAACAAGGATGCAGTCTATGTGCATCCCCTGCTGACAGCTCAGCTTTGTCGAGAGATAGCTTTAAACTTCGATGCTGACATCGTGGAAGTGGTCGTCGCCCCCGCTGTCGGCGGAGTGATTCTATCAACTTGGGTGGCGTATTTGCTCACTCACATGACCGGCCGTGAAGTACGCTCTATCTACGCTGAAAAATCTGACATGGGAGAGGGCTTTGTTCTCAAACGCGGTTATGCCAAAGAAGTTGTCGACAAGCGTGTCTTGGTAGTTGAGGACGTCCTCACCACCGGTGGCACCGTCAGGAAAGTTATTGAAGCTGTTCTAGCCAACGGTGGCATCGTTGTCGGTCTCGGCGTTCTCTGTAATCGCGGCGGTGTCACACCACACGACGTGGCCGATGTTCCAAAGCTCATTGCTCTCACGAACGTGAAGCTTGACGCTTGGGACGAAGCCGACTGTCCACACTGTAAAGATGGCGTGCCGATCAACACCGACGTCGGCAAAGGCCGCGAATTTCTCGACCGCCAGCGCCCCCAAGCATGAACCCATCCTTCCTCCAGGTTCGCTGTCTCTTCTAAGACACCGAACCTTTTTTATTATTTCGCCAAAATAAGCGTGCTCCGCGCAGCGGAGCCGCGCATTTTGAGTGAAACAATAACCCATCTATAGATCACCATCTGCTGGACTAAGACTAGACAACCAGAACAGACCAATAGTCGGACAGTCTCGCCGGTGACAGGACTCGCAGCTACAGCTAATATCTTTTAATTATTAGGCTATAATTAGCCATTAGTATCATTGTTTAGTCATTTCAATTTGAC
>CAYJKV010000007.1:0-26474 GCA_964371255.1 uncultured Candidatus Saccharibacteria bacterium
TGCAATTTGCACTTACGACGGATTGCACCAGCTGCTACCTCAAGAACAAGCTGGGCGCCCAGAACTGGCTCGTCTCTTTTATGCAGGTGGACAAGGCCGGCGCTGTCGACGCTGATGAGGAAGCGGGAGCAGCGAATAAAGTAAAAGACCACATAGCTGACGGCAGTGAGAACCGAGCTGAGAAAACATACGATGGACAGTGGGGCGAGATGGAGTGTGGTGGCGTTCGGCTTGGACAACAGAGATATGACGGCGACCATAAGGAGGGCGGAAGCCGTCACAACGCAACGAGCCCAATTGGTGGGACGATGGACTTTGAACAACTTGACACAATCCGGGCAGGTTTGATCGGACATAACTAGCTCCATTTAGAGGAAGGTGGTGCATACCAGTAAATTGGACAGGGTGCAAAACAATTATTTATAGATAGTTTTGGGATAATTGTCAAAACAATCATTAGTAATGATTACATAAAGATAAAAACGTAAATTGTAAAATGTAAAATAACAACTCAAAACTGAAAATGTCCACAATGTCGCTAGGAGCTGTTATTTATTCTGTTTTGAATTGTGCGAGGTTGATTTACGTCTTTCGTTTTACGTTTTGCGTTTGGCTGATTACTAATTACTGATTACTATACTGATATGAATCTGCCATTATTTTTGATACCTATCTTGGTCGGGCTTTCGACGCAGTTAATAAAACCTCTATTAAATAAAAATTGGTACGCACGAAGAAGAAAAGGGGAGCAGTTGCCCAGATACGGCGGTATGCCAAGTGCGCATACCTCTTTTGCGTTTTCCTTGTTAACGATGGTGGGGATGGTGGACGGGATTACCAGTGTCAGTTTCGCGATTATGGTGTCGCTGGCAATTTTCGTGATTGATGACGCGCTGAGAATGCGAGTGTTCTTAGGCAGTCATGGTTTTGCGTTACATGAACTAGTACTTCGCTTGCCGGCAAAGGACCGGGGTAAGTACCCTTATTTGGAAACGCAGTTAGGCCATAAACCGCTGGAAGTGGCGGTGGGGGCGGGGATTGGGATGGCGGCTACTTGGCTTCTGATGTGGCTACTGCCGACTTGTTGCAATTTGATGTATTAGTGGCATTAGCCGCTTGACATTGCCGGACAGACAATTATAGTAATAGCTATAATCCTTAAGGATTAAGCGGTATTGAATAACTTGCATTAAATCTCGTCGCGGTTAACAAAGAGTGAGTTGGACGAGAGCTCCCTCTTTTTTGGTCGCAACGGAAAGCACTTCGTCAACTGAATAGGAAAAAAGAATTAATTGCAAAACTCTGTGCGATTGCAAATCCTTAAACCAAAAGGGTTTAAGGTACTGGGCATCTGTTAGATGCTTAGTTGAACGATGTTGCTTTTAGCAACATAGATAACGTCTTACCGTGAATACGTTGAGTTTCACGGTCTATACTAAGAGTTTGATCCTGGCTCAGGGTGAACGCTGGCAGCGTGGATAAGGCATGCAAGTCGAATGGCCGTGTCTCGATGCACTCGACACGGAATGACCAAGCACCAATGACCAATGACCAACCAATGACCAATAACTAAATGATCCCTAAGGGACCCCTTCGGGGCCAATGACGACATGTAGTCGTTTTGGACATTCGGTAATTGGGATTTGATTGGGATTTGGGATTTGGACATTGGGATTTCCGCGTGGAGCGTAGCGAGATGCGGCCATGGCAAACGGGTTAGTAACACGTAGGTAACCTACCCGAAAGCGGGGGATAACCCACCGAAAGGTGGAATAATACCCCATGTGCTGGCACATGAGTTTTGTTCTTGAATAAATTTGAAATTAGTTCTGATACGAGATTGACCTTTTTTACACACTTGGCTGGTTGGTGGGGGGAGAGAGTCTGTGAAAAAGGAAGTAGGTTTAATGTCCGAAAAGCGTCAGACAACGAACCGACCACACAAATTGCGATCTGTGTGCGCTTGTATCAGAACTTCTAAACATTTGTGGCGTGCGAGAAGACTGGATATAACAATGGGGTTATATCGATTACTGCCTATCGTGTACCTCTGGGAGGCTTTTGCAGTAATAGCTCGCACGCCACTTTGAAACACTTGTGCTTATGGGCTGCAGGTGGAGGACATCGCTGGTGTTGTGGAAGATTTCTTTTCTTGAACTGCCTTAAAAGCAGATCAGTAAAAGAGAAAACCACACCCAGCGATGTCCGTTATTTATACAAATTTCAAGAATGAAACTCTTGTGCCAGTAAAGATTTATCGCTTTCGGAAGGGCCTGCGGCCTATCAGCTTGTTGGTGGGGTAAAAGCCTACCAAGGCTACGACGGGTAGGGGGTGTGAGAGCATGACCCCCAACATTGGAACTGCGACACTGTCCAAACACCTACGGGTGGCTGCAGTCGAGAATCTTCGGCAATGCACGAAAGTGCGACCGAGCGACGCTGCGTGCAGGAAGAAGGCCTTCGGGTTGTAAACTGCTGTCGTGTGGGAAGAACTTTGACGGTACCACACAAGAAAGGGGCACCTAATCTCGTGCCAGCAGGTGCGGTAATACGAGAGCCCCAAGCGTTACCCGGATTTATTGGGCGTAAAGCGTCCGCAGGCGGAGTGGTGCGTCTACTGTTAAATCTTAGGGCTCAACCCTAAATATGCGGTAGATACGGCCATTCTAGAGGCAGAGAGAGGTAAGTGGAACTCCTGGTGGAGCGGTGAAATGCGTTGATATCAGGGGGAACACCAATTGCGAAGGCAGCTTACTGGCTCTGTCCTGACGCTCAGGGACGACAGCGTAGGGAGTGAACGGGATTAGATACCCCGGTAATCTACGCCGTAAACTATGCCAACTAGGCATTGGGAGTATCGACCCTCTCAGTGTCGAAGCTAACGCGTTAAGTTGGCCGCCTGGGTAGTACGAGCGCAAGCTTAAAACTCAAAGGAATAGACGGGAGCCCGCACAAGCGGTGGAGCGTGTGGTTTAATTCGATGCTAAGCGAGGAACCTTACCAGGGCTTGAAATCTAGCTGTGGTCTGCCGGAAACGGTGGACGTCTTCGAGATTGCTAGACAGGTGCTGCATGGTTGCCGTCAGCTCGTGCCGTAAGGCGTTCCCTTCAGTGGGGTAACGAGCGCAACCCTCGTCGTATGTTATATGTCATACGAGACTGCCGTGGCTAACACGGAGGAAGGTGAGGACGACGTCAAATCAGCATGGTCCTTTGACGCCCTGGGCGACACACGCGCTACAATGGCTGGGACAGCGAGCTTTGTGCTAACCCGCGAGGGGGAGCGAATCTCTAAACCCAGTCTCAGTTCGGATTGAAGTCTGAAACTCGACTTCATGAAGTTGGAATCGCTAGTAACCGCAGATCAGCCACGCTGCGGTGAATACGTTCTCGGGCTTTGTACTCACCGCCCGTCAACTCAGAAAAGCTGACAATACCCGAAGACCCCGCATTAGCGGGGGCCACGGTAAGGTCAGTGATTAGGAGTAAGTCGTAACAAGGCATCGCTAGGGGAACCTGGTGATGGATCACCTCCTTTCTAGGGAGAAAATGTCAGTGCCTAGCACTGACTAGGTCGGAGTCATTTCATGTTTTTGACATAAATGACAGGCTACTTGTTTAAAAGTATCGGAAGGCATCTCTTCCGATTGAAACATGTGAGATGCGCAAATAGACGTTTATATTTGCAATCGCACAGAGAGTTGCATAGAAGCCAATGACCAATTACCAAACCCCAATTATCCCTAAGGGACCCCTTAGGGGCCAATCAAGTCCAAATGACTAAATGTCAAAGACATGATACATAGTTGGGGTTTTTGTGTGTTTGCAAAAATGGGTAAGACAGGGTTAAATAGCTTATACGGATGGTAAGGAAATGGGGTGCGTAGCTCAGTCCCTTAGGGATTAGAGCACTACACTGATCCCGAAGGGATCCTATGGGGACCCCACTTCGCTCCGCCGATGCGAGGCTAAGTGAGGCAGGGCGCGGGCTTAAGGGGATTTGAAAATTGGAAGATTGAAAATTATATTTGGGGTGCGTAGCTCAGTTGGTTAGAGCACTACACTGATAATGTAGAGGTCGGAAGTTCGAGTCTTCCCGCACCCACCCTGAGGTAAACCAGATGTCGTTTGTTTATATTTTATACAGCGAGAAAGACAAAGGGTGGTATTTTGGTTGTACCACGTTGGCACTGAAGGAACGCCTGAAATATCACAACCAGGGAAAAGTGAAATCCACCAAGAGTAGACGTCCGTTAGTTTTAGCTTATTTTGAGGAATCAGCGACAAATAGCTTGGCGAGAAAAAGAGAGTGGTATCTTAAACATCCTATTGGATATGTCGAAAAAAGAAGAATTGTTGATGCCCTTGATGTTATAGAAAAGCTCAGTTGGCCCCTAAGGGGTCCCTTAGGGATTAGAGCACTACACTGATCCCGAAGGGATCCCCTAGGGATAATGTAGAGGTCGGAAGTTCGAGTCTTCCCGCACCCACTAATAAAAAAGCACAATCGGTGGGGATTGTGCTGAGTTAGCGGTTAAGAGGTAGGGACCGCTTTTCTTGATGGATCATGCCCTTTTAGTCCCGCTACGAGACGCTCAAAGGGGAGCATGACTTGGCCACGGACCACGTACAAATAGAGGACAACAAGTTCGTCGGTGGCGTCAGATGGCGGTTGTGGCCGTCTTAAAATTTGAAGCAACGTAACGACTTCATCGGCAGAAGCGCCGGCATCAGAAAGAAAGTCAAGAAAAACCTGCCCGGCTTGGAGTTGCAGTGTCTGACCACTGGTTGAGGCAGGTATAGCCTCTTCTATACCAGAAAGATTGACCACCTCCTCGCGGACCTTGGCTAGTGTTATACCACACTCTTTCGTTAAGACATTGGTAGCAGCACTGCTTATGTCACGCAAGATGCCAAGTAGAAGGTGTTCCGTGCCGACGTAATCGTGATTCATACCACGGGCTTCTTCCATGGCATGTTCAATGACCTTTTTGGCGCTTGGTGTTTGGGGTAGTTTTCCCAGGGAAACCATGTCGGGACCGCTTTGGGTCCGTTTTTCGATCTCATAGCGAAGTTTTGAAAAGTCAATGCCGTGGTTCTTGAGGATCTCACAGGCCGTTCCACTTCCGTCCTTGATGAGACCAAGCAAGATGTGCAGAGGGTCGATGTATGCGTGGTTAAAGCGCAGGGCTTCTTGGTTGGCTAGCTGCATGACCTTACGAGCGTGTCCCGTAAATCTCTCATACATGACTTATTCCTTTGTGAAAGGGGCAGTTAAAACTAGAGAAATAGGCAAATCCGAGCTACAGTTGAAGGTATGACTTTGCCAGGAGAAATACAAGCCGTGATAAAGAAACTCAATGAGGCGGGCTTTGAGGCGTTCGTGGTGGGCGGAAGCGTGCGGGATATATTACTGAACAAGAAACCAAACGATTGGGATATCGCCACCGACGCGGAACCGAAGGAGGTTCAAAAAGTCTTTCCCAGGAATTTTTATAACAATGAGTTTGGGACAGTTACGGTTATAACTAAGGCAATGGATGCCACGGTGAAAGAGATTGAGATTACCACTTATCGGACGGAGGCGGGGTATAGCGATCAGCGGCATCCGGATAAAATCGGGCGGGCGAAAACAATCGAGGAGGATTTGGCGAGACGGGATTTTACTGTTAATGCCTTGGCGTTGACTGAAGAAAAAGACACGGCCGGCAGTCATAAAGACAAAGTGATGATGGAGGGACTGAATATCATTGATCCGTTTGGCGGATTGAGGGACCTGAATGCGAAAATAATACGAGCAGTCGGTAAGCCCAGCGAGCGGTTTGCAGAGGATGCCTTACGATTATTACGAGCGGTACGATTCGCCGCACAACTGGATTTTGAAATAGAGGGAGAAACGTTGCAGGATTTAAAAGCTTACGCGCCGGCGATCGAAGCAGTAGCCAAGGAGAGGGTGCGGGATGAAATCGTAAAAATTGTGATGAGCGATAATCCGGAGCGGGGGATAAAGCTAATGGAAGAAACGGGATTGCTGGCGTTAACTATACCGGAACTAGTAGATGGAATTGGAGTTGATCAAAATAAACACCATACACTGACGGTTTTTGAACACAATGTAAAATCATTGCAGTATGCCGCTATTTATAAGTATGACCTCAATATCAGACTAGCGGCGCTGCTGCATGATATTGGCAAACCCAAAACGCGCCGCCGTAAAGGTGATGATTATACCTTTTATGGGCACGAGGTGGTCGGAGCCAAAATGACAGATCAAATTCTGCGGCGATTAAAATTTAGCAATCAGACGAGAGAGAAGGTGAACCATTTAGTGCGGCGCCATATGTTTTATTACGACGTCGGGAAGGTAACGGAAGCCGGAGCCAGGCGGCTACTTCGGCGAGTGGGCATAGAGCACTTTGATGACCTGATTAAGCTTAGGATAGCCGAACGCAAAGGGTCCGGTGTGCCGAAAGCGGAACCTTACCGGTTACGACACTTGCAGTTCTTGGTGGAAAAAGCGGCACAAGAACCGATCACAACGAGCCAGCTGGCTATCAACGGGAACGACCTAATTAAGAAATTAGGGATGAAACCAGGCCCGAAAATAGGCGGGGTGTTGAATGCTTTGCTGGCCACGGTGTTGGATGACGCTGCGAAGAACAAGGCGGATTGGCTTTTGGGACAGGCAAAAGTGTTGATGGATAAAGATCCGAAGGAGCTAAAAGCGCTGGGTGAAGTTGCTAAAGACGAGGCGGAAAGGAAACGGGACGAGGATATAAAAAGAAAATACCACGTATAAAATTAATTATGACAATAGCTAAAGACGGCCAGACAAGAACGCGCGCGTTAGGCTGTGTATGGTAAAGTGAAGATGTATGACATTAGGAAGTTTCATTATCGGATTAATTTTGTTCGGGATAGGTTTTACGATGGTGTGGCGCCGGCAAGCGTGGCATGAATACCTGGGTGACTTAGGCTCTTTTTTTGATAAGCCAGGATCGAGTTGGCTGTCGTGGGAAATGACAGGGTCAGTGCTGATGTTCGCCGGATTTATGTATGGAGTGGGACTGTTTCAGGCATTTATCACTAAGTTGTTTCAAGGGGTCATATTCCCAACGATGGGCGGATAAAAAATACAAAATTGTTGTTCTAGGGTAAGGTGGCCGCCAGGGTTTGAACTGTTTGACAAGGGGAGTGTATATAGCTACTAATACACTCAATTAGATTAGGGCCTGTAGCTTAGTGGTAGAGCACCCGGTTTGCATCCGGGATATAGGAGTTCGATTCTCCTCAGGTCCACAATTTGTGATAAGTTATCACAAGTCAAAAACAAAATGCTCTTTTCATCAGGAGAACACGTATGCCAACTAAGCACACCAAAGCCACCTATGTCTGCGATGTTTGTCACACGGAGCATGATACAAAAAAGCAAGCCGAGGGTTGTGAGAAGATGCCAATTGAAAAACAGTCTTTCAAAGTCGGTGACCAGGTACAGGCAACGCTAGAGAAATTTCCATGCTCCAACTGTGGGCCCTATACCCCGGCAGGCAAAGTCACGGAAACGGTTCTTACTGGCAATGATGGGTTGACCCAAGACTACATCAATCGCTGGCTTCACGGCACCGAAGCCCAATCATTGCTTGGTAAGAAACACCTTTGGCGATACGTCGTTGCGTATAAGTGTCCAACATGCAGTAAGGTTGGAGATAATATGTTCTTTGCGGTTGAACTCCAACTGTGGAAAGGAAGCAAGGGGAGAAAGACCTCATAGCTTAGTTGTTAGAACCCCGTCGCCAACACTGGCGAGTGCATTAAGGGTTCTTTTTCTTGAGTCAGTATTTTATAGAAACTCTGAACCTGCTTGAAAATCAAAAGTTCCAACTTTTTGTCGCCATGTCCACAGACTAAAAGGAAAGGAGAAGCCTGTCCTTGGTTGGAACGGCTTCGTTTTTTTAAACGGAAATCTTAATATAGCAAATACGGGAAAGAAGTTGCTGGCGTGTACTTTTCTGCTAATAATTGATAGGTCGTTTGATAAATGAGGCTAGACTGAGTGACGATGTCATAAAGTTCTTTTCATATGAATAAGGAGACGGATAATGGCTGTGATCAAGGTGTCGGTACTTGCCGGGTCCGATCAACGGGAGTTAGATATTCAGACTGATTTTCCGTTGTCCGGGCGAAGTGCGGAAGAAACATTTTCAGTGATTATCGCAGTAGACCCGACTAATTGGATTGATGTGATGAATTTGGCGTGGGGGAGAAAGGTAGAACAGTATACGTGGAGACTAGGCAACGAGACACATGATTTCTTCTTTGTTACGCCGAGGGTGCGGCGGAACCATCTACACGTGACAAAGACTACGGAGGAGTGGCGGTCGACATCGTTAGGCTCAGTCAGTTTGTATCCCTGGTGGGTTAATGTGCCGATGGCTGGAGCAGATCTGATTTGCCAGATTCATCCTCAAGGCTGCTCGTCTTATCATTACCATGCGCCGGAAGAGGGGGTGGCGGTAGCCGAGATATATTGGCCAATACTTAATGATGGCTTTACTATGCTCCGGGTAAATGGACAGAAACCCCGACCGCTAGTGCAACGGTGGAATATTCTTCCCAACCAAGAACATCAGTTAGTAAGAGACCGCCCAGGATTCTCGATTCAGCTGTTGGTTATGAATAGCAGGAAATACCGATTTCCCTGTAAAGACGGGCATTGCCGGCGGGATTAAAAGCAGCAACCTAAACAGCCCACTATCCCTTTATACCTTAGTGAGATTTTTTACTAAGGTTTTTTTATAGGTAATTTTTTGTATAATGGAAAATAGATATTATTTATTGCAGCAATGAATAAAGCTAACCGCAAACGATCCTGGAAAATGGAAAGGGCGAGTGTATCACGATCCGGTAAACCCCGAACGCGTAGTAACAAATATTCAAAAAGTGACACCAGCCAAAAACCAGCCAAACATGAACGAAAAGGCTTATGGGTAGGTAGCTATCGGCGTAAAGACGGGGTATTGGTGAAGGGATATTATCGGACAAATAGTCAGTATTTCTGGCGGAGAAAAAAGTGAAATATAGACAGTTACACAGGTGTTTATTTTTGACAAGGGGTAGCCAAAAAAGATATAATGAATAGGTGATAAGGTATTTCTTGAGAGGAGGTGAGCAGCTCAATTATGTTAACAACTCTCTTGGCGCAAGCGCCTGCCCCCTTACTTGGGGTCAATGACACAGTCACTCCTTTATCGTACAGTGATGCGATTGTTGGTTCATTATTAGGTCTCTGGTCGCAGTTCGCGACTTTTTTGCCTAATCTTATTGCCGCATTGATCGTCTTCTTCGTCGGCTGGGCAATCGCAATAGCGGCCGGAAGGATTGTGGAGAAGCTGCTCGTAGTACTACGAATCAACGCTGCCTTTGAAAATCTCAAAGGATTAAACAGCGCCGTACAAAGAGCCGGTCTAAAAGTTAACGTACCGTTACTGGTAGGCGAGATCGTGAAATGGTTCTTGATTATCGTTACGTTGCTAGCAGCCACGGATATTTTAGGCCTGAATGAGATTTCTGGCTTCCTAACATCAGTCTTGCTGTACATCCCGAACGTTGTAGTCGCCGCGTTAATTTTGATCATCGCGGTGGTACTAGCTAACTTTGTCTATCGGACAGTGGTAGCGAGTATAACAGCGGCGGGATTTGGCAGCGCCCATATGATAGCAGCGGTGAGCAAGTGGGCAATTATCGTCTTCGCTATTCTGGCAGCCTTAACGCAACTGAATGTGGCGACCACTTTAATCCAGACAATTGTGACAGCTTTGTTCGCAATGCTGGCACTAGCCGGTGGTTTGGCATTCGGTTTAGGTGGACGTGACTTAGCCGCAAAGTGGCTGAGAAAAATGGAAACAGACTTAACCGGACGCAATAAATAAGTCCAGTTTAAGTATTATAAAAACGACTCCATGCAGTAGGGAGTCGTTTTTCGTGGCAGAAGTGACTCTATTTAGCAAATATATAGTGAGACAAGAGGCTAGATTAATATTATTTGACAAGCTTTTGAGATGTTCTTATACTCTTAAGCGATGATGCAGAATCAAATATCTGCAAGAACCCACGAAGCGGTGCGCTAGAGCATGATGCTTTAGTTCACAAGCCGCTTCCTCTGGAGCGGTTTTTTGGTTTTATATGATGGCCGTTGTCCGTCCACAAAAGTGTTTTTGGTGGATTGGTTTACTTGATATGGTATGGACTTTGACAACGGAATAAGAGAATTACCGAGTGCACTTTTAAGATAAGTGCACTTCCATGAACTATAACGAGTTCATGAAATCACACATTGCAACCCCGCCTAACAAAAGGTTAGGAGGGGAAACCTTCAGGCCTAAAAGAAGGCTTGAAGCGATTAGCGATTAGACATCGCTAGTCAAACACTAGTGCTTGCACTAGTTATGTGTTTATACACCGTTAAGAGTATATAGTGGATGCCTTGGCAATGGACGACGAAGAAGGACGCGGCCGGCTGCGATAAGCCTCGGGGAGGTGCTGAGCAACCTTTGATCCGGGGATGTCCGAATGGGGAAACCCCTACCGTTTCATAATGGTAGATCCAACGTTTTACGTTGAGAGGTTAACCTGGTGAACTGAAACATCTTAGTAACCAGAGGAAAAGAAAAGAAGGTGCGCTATTTCATAACTAACAAATCCAAAATTCAAATTTCAAACGTCTTTATGGCCTTGGGATTTGGATATTTGGGTTTTAGGTTATCGAAGATAGTGTGCATATTCCCCTAGTAGTGGCGAGCGAAAGGGGAACAGTCCAAACCTAGCCGTGTCTCACTGAGTTCGACACGGAATAATCAATTTACAATTTACAATTTTCAAATAAGATTCAATTCATTAATTTTCAAACGGCGTGTTTGATCATTGAGAAATTGGAAATTTTTTGGAAACTGAAAATTGATTTTTGAAAATTCCGCGTGGAGCGTAGCGAGATGCGGCTGGGGGTTGTAGGTTTCTTATGTCGGTTTATTCCGGAACATACATGCGTTGTCTAGTAGAAGGCGGCTGGAATGCCCCACCAAAGAGCGTAAAAGTCGCGTAAACAAAAGATTCATGCATTATGTTGGTAAGAGACCTGAGTAGGGCAGGACACGTGAAATCCTGTTTGAACCCGGGAGGACTACAAAACTACCAGTGCTTGCACTGGTATCTCCCAAGACTAAATACGACCATTGACCGATAGTGAACTAGTACCGTGAGGGAAAGGTGAAAAGCACCCCGGTGAGGGGAATGAAATAGACCTGAAACTATATACTTACAAAGAGTAGGAGCCTAGCCGTGTCTCACTGAGTTCGACACGGAATGACCAAGCACCAATGACCAATGACCAATCAATGACCAATAACTAAATGATCCCTAAGGGACCCCTTCGGGGCCAATGACGACATGTAGTCGTTTTGGACATTCGGTAATTGGGATTTGATTGGGATTTGGGATTTGGACATTGGGATTTCCGCGTGGAGCGTAGCGAGATGCGGCTGGGTGACTGCGTGCTTTTTGCAGAACGAGCCACCGAGTTCGATGTACGTTGCTTTAGCTTAAGTCCGATACCGGACGGAGGCATAGCGAAAGCGAGTATGAATAATGCGTGCATCATCACTACTGTGATGATGTCTGTAGCGTGCACGAGACCCGAAACCAGGTGATCTACCTATGAGCAGGGTGAAGCGACCGTAACAGGTCGTGGAAGCCCGAACCCGTCGGCTGTGCAATACCGTGGGATGACTTGTGGGTAGAGGTGAAATTCCAATCGAACCTGGAAATAGCTGGTTCTCCTCGAAATAGCTTTAGGGCTAGCCTTGTGTATTAACGTTGAGTGGTAGAGCACTGCTAGGGCTCTTCGGGCTTCACGCTCGAGACCCTCGCAAACTCCGAATGCTTGACGCAGAAACACAGGAGTCAGAACGTGGGGGCTAAGCTCCACGCTCAAAAGGGAAACAGCCCAGATCGCAGCTTAAGGTCCCAAAATTCTATCTTAGTGGTAAAGGTGGTGGCGTTGCTTAAACAGCGAGGCAGTTGGCTTAGAAGCAGCCATCTGTTAAAGAAAGCGTAACAGCTCACTCGTCAAGCGACACTGCGCCCAAGATTCAACGGGGCTGAAGATAGATACCGAAAGCGCGGATGCCGACGCTTCGCGTCGGCGTGGTAGAGGAGCGTTTCGTCCATTCGTCCATATCGGACGGATAATAGCGTTGAAGCCAGGCTGTAAAGCATGGTGGAGCGGACGAAAGTGAGAATGGTGGCATGAGTAGCACGAAACAAGGTGAGAACCCTTGTCACCGAAAACCCGAGGTTTCCTGGGCAATGTCGATCATCCCAGGGTTAGCCGGGCCTAAGGCGAGGCCGAAAGGCGTAGTCGATGGACAGCAGGTTGATATTCCTGCGCCGGTTAGATAGTTGATAGGGTGTGACGGAGTGTCTGAATCTGCCAGGGGATATGACTTTCCCTGCGCAGTAAATGTAGCTGGAACTTCTAGGCAAATCCGGAAGTTTGTTTCTTACGAGACAACAGCGAATTACTGCGGGAGCGTGCGGCCGCAAGGCCAAACCTCTGTGGAGAATGATGCTTCCCGGAAAAGCATCGTATCATCGTCTATCTAGCCGTCCGTACCGCAAACCAACACAGGTGGGTAGGTGTAAAAGCACTAAGGTGATCGGGAGAACCCTCGTTAAGGAACTCGGCAATACAGTGTCCGTACGTTCGCAATAAGGACTGCCCGTACCGTCTCTTGGTAACGGAAGTTCAAAGCTCAAATGCCAAATGTCAAATCAATGAATAAATTTCAAATGACTAAAAACTACCTCGGCGTAATTTGGTCATTGGGATTTTGGATTTGATTTGTCCCGAAGGGGATCCCTTTGGGATCATTTGGATTTTGTCATTTGGATTTTCTGTCACGAAGTGACGGTATGGGCCACAGCAAACGACCCCTGGCGACTGTTTACCAAAAACACAGGTCCCTGCTAACTCGCAAGAGGATGTATAGGGGCTGACGCCTGGCCAGTGCTGGAACGTTAATGTTCGCCGTGAAAGCGGTGAACCCAAGCGCCAGTGAACGCCGGCGATAACTATTAAGATTAGTAGTTGTAAAATTTCCGTCCGTCGCGCCGCCTCAAGGTGGTAGCGATAGGCGGCTGGCTTCTTTAAGTAATTATGGAGGCCAGGGCTATATGCTGGAAAACCTGCAAGTATCCTAGACTACGTGAATGATGATATAATACGAACAGTTCTTAATAGATTGTTCGTGTTACATTCTTTATGCGTAACAATGTACTAGGTGCAGATAATCAGCAGGAAAGATCGACTGTAGAAACAATACCCCTTGATACCGGATGGTACCTAGCGGGTTTTGCCGACGGTGAAGGAAGCTTTAATGTTTCAACTGTAAATCGTAATCATGACTTTAAGACTGGTTGGAAAATTGTGCTGACATTTAATGTGTCTCAGCGTGATCATACAATCTTACGATTATTCCAAGAAACATTATGCTGCGGTACCCTCAGGGACCGCGGTGATGGAGTGGGATATTATGATGTTCGTCGTTTAGATGAAATAATTCATATTGTAATTCCATTTTTTGAGCGTTTTTCACTTCGTTCGGCATATAAGAGAAAGCAGTTTGAGGTGTTTAGTAAAGTGGCTTATTTAATGAAAAATAAGGCTCACTTTACACATGGCGGATTGAAAAAGATTCTTGAGTTGCGAGAAACAACCCATGTAGCACGTAAACGCAAATACACTTCAAAACAAATTCTTAGTTCATTTCGCAGTCGAAATCCTCAGAGACTATACGCCAAATCGTGAATCCGTGCAGGATTCACGGATGATATAGTCCGACCCCTGTGGCGACACAGGGAAGTGGGTAGAAATAACCCACTCATCCCTATTTTTACACACCTGGTGTGTAAGTAAGGGGAAGTAACAAAAGTGAATCGTCCTATGGTAGAAAGGAATTCATCCGTATTGAATGCGGAACTTTGCTGCTATAGTAAAACTCCCTGCCAAAACGGCAGGCTGCCGACTATAAGTGATTATGGTTGGTAGGACTATTTGCTGGGAACTCTGGTGTACTTAAGGAGAAATCCAACAAGTGCGGCCGTCGTCGCCCTGATGGGCTATGACGAGCTACCAGACAATCAGCAGGAAACCAAAGCCACACAGTGCGTGGAATGACCAATGCACAATGACCAATGACCATTTAATGACCAATAACTAAATGATCCCTAAGGGACCCCTTCGGGGCCAATGACGACGAGACGTCGTTTTGGACATTTGGTAATTGGGATTTATTTGGGATTTGGGATTTGGACATTGGGATTTCCGACGCAAAGCGTCGGCAAGTAGGATCCTCAGAGACCATACGTCGAGCTTGCCACACCAAATTTATTGGGGTGGTGATGAAGATATGGTCCGACCTCCATGGCGACATGGAGAGCACAGCAGAAATGACTGCGCCTTAACGAAAAAAAGTAACAATCAACTAGTCAATATGACTATTCGAGCGAAATTCCTTGTCTGGTAAGTTCAGACCCGCACGAATGGCGTCACGACTGGGGGACTGTCTCAACGAGGGACCCGGTGAAATTGCAATGTCGGTAAAGATGCCGCCACCCTGCGGCAAGACGGAAAGACCCCGTGCAGCTTCACTACAGCTTGGTATTGATGTGTTGAGTCGTTCGCTCAGAATAGGTGGGAGACTTTGAAGCCTTGGCTTTGGCCGAGGTGGAGTCGCCAGTGAGATACCACCCTAATGAGTTAACGCATCTAACGGCGTTAGGTGAACCCCTAACCCGGACAGTGCCTGGCGGGTAGTTTATCTGGGGCGGATTCCTCCCAAATTGTAACGGAGGAGCCTAAAGGTCGACTAGGTCCGGATGGAAATCGGACCGATAGTGTAAAGGCATAAGTCGGCTTTACTGCAAGACGTACATGTCGCGCAGTCACGAAAGTGGAGCTTAATGAACCGACCGTTCTCTAGTAGTAGAGCGGAAGATTATCGGATAAAAGTTACGCCGGGGATAACAGGCTTATAGCGCCCAATAGTCCACATAGACGGCGCTGTTTGGCACCTTAATATCGGGGTGCGCATTGGATTGAATATTCAATACATAGCCTGCTTGAATAACCGTCAATAAATAATTTAAACAAGAAAATTCAGCTCATAACGGTGAAACCTTCATTGGCAAGTAAATCAGTGGAATCTGTTAAAGTACTTGCTGAAATGGTAATACCGTGGGAATAGCCACCTTACGAACAAGCGTGGCCGACCCGTAACGACTTCCTCTGAAAAGAGGGGATAGCAAAATAATTGCTATAAGACGCTGACGCTCGTCAAAAAAAGTGGCCATGGTTTAGCTCAACCTGAAACCGCTGACGAGATGAAGGTATAGTCTAATCTTTATGGAAACATAAAGTATGTATCCGACAGCGATGTCGGCTCATCTCATCCTGGGGCTGAAGCAGGTCCCAAGGGTTTGGCTGTTCGCCAATTAAAGAGGTACGCGAGCTGGGTTCAAACCGTACGGTCAAGCTGACCGCGGCGGCCTAGTTGAGCAATCAACTTGGAAAAAGCTAACTAATATCGATGAAATCCTAATAATATACACTTAACCTGTCGTGTGTTAGGATAATATCGAGGGAAGTTGGTTTGCTAATAGAGCATTATGCATAAACTGTCTGTCGCTCAGAGAGCATATATAGCTGGGTTTCTTGATGGTGATGGTAGTATTTATGTTCGGTTGAAACCGAACAATACATATCATTACTTGTATCAAGTTGCCCCGAATATTGTTTTCTTTCAGTCAAAGAAGGAAAGAAGAGGCCTTGAATATCTACAACACATAACAGGTGTTGGTTATTTAAGAGACAGAAAAGACAATATTGTTGAGTACACAATCGGTGATGTCGAGTCTATCGAATCACTGATCAAAGCAACTCTCCCGTATTTGTATCTCAAAAAGCGTCAAGCAAAGCTTATGCTAAAAATTCTTCGCAAGAAGCAGTCTGTCAAAACTGCAGCTCAATTTATTGAGTTAGCGTTTTTGGTCGACCAGTTTGGGCAACTAAACTATTCTAAGCGAAGAGTAAATATAGGCACTTCTGTCGGAAGAGCCTTAAAAGCTGAAGGCAAACTAACCCCGTAGAGACTTACTCCACTTGTAACAAGTGAGAGAGATAGCAAGGTTTGTTGAATAAAATCTTGAATTGCTATCATACGTTGGCCTCCGACAATACGTCGGATGATGATATAGTCCATGCTTCTAGTAATAGAAGGAAATAACAGCGCAAGACAGGTTGGACCCTATCTGTCGCAGGCGTGGAAACGTGAGGAGCGTCCTTCCTAGTACGAGAGGACCGGAAGGGACCAACCTCTGGTGTACCAGTTGTCCAGTTCTTGGGCATCGCTGGGTAGCTAAGTTGGGCTGGTGATAAGCGCTGAAAGCATCTAAGCGCGAAGCCCACTCCAAGATTACGTTTCGATAAGAGACTCCTGGAAGATTACCAGGTCGCCCATTAGGGCGAACTATGTCCGCAAGGACATGGTTGATAGGTGGTAGGTGTACGCACGGTAACGTGTTTAGCCGAGCCATACTAATTAGTCCAGTTGTATAAATTTCATAATGCTTGTGTCTCTTTGAGACACTGGCGTGTTTGACTAGTGATGTGTGATCGTTTGAGGTAATTCTTTTACAGCCCAGCAAGCTTGGTGCTTTCAGCGATGGGGATACACCTGTTCCCATTCCGAACACAGAAGTTAAGCCCATCAGCGCCGATGGTAGTTAGGAGTGATACCCTGGCAAGAGTAGGCCAGTGCCAAGCTTTTTGGGCTGTAAGAAATAATAGACCGTAAGTTGCGCGACACGCGCCGGTTTTTATGAGCAGAATCGATCCCTAATGGTTAGGTACGATGATCTGCTTTTTTGTGTTGGTAAAAGGAATGCGCCATATAGTGCCAATATTTACAAAATACTTTAAGCTTGGTACGCTGCCGGCACTGAATAAGAACTGACGCGGTGATGGTGGTGACCTTTAACAGCATGTCCCTATAATAGAATAGGAGATGAGGAGACGTGCCAGAGTGAGCGCGCCGCACTCGTCCGCCAATAGGGCAGGTTCACCCGATGGCGGAACAATGCTCTTATAAGTACAAGTTTGATTAGGAGACGTGGCAGAGCGGACGAATGCGCCGCACTCGAAATGCGGTAAGTCTTAACGGGCTTCGGAGGTTCGAATCCTCCCGTCTCCGCCAAGAGAACTTATATATCGGAGGACTCATGTATTTTATGTGATAATATTTTAAATATGTCAGTATTCTTTGAAACACAAAACTTTATAGTGGAATCTCATGAAAAACCATTTGTTTCCAGAACAGATGGCGGCCATATACGTATTAGAATAAAGGACGAGTCTATCACCGACAGAACAAAGTTATCTCCCGCCCAAGCTATTGAATTAATGCGTTTAACCTTGATTATTGGTGAAGCGATGGAAAAGGGGATGAATAAGATAGGAATACCGGTTATTAAAATAAACTATCAAGACATGGGCAACTGGGCTTATAAGGAGGGGAAATTACCATTTTTGCATATCCACATTTTCGGAAGAGCTAAGAACTCCATTAAGCAACCGTTCCCAGAATCAGTCTATCTACCAGATCGATCCACTGGATTTTATGAAGGGTTTGAATCATTAAGTAAATCCGATATGAAGGCTATACGAGAAGAAATTGATGTGATACTTAAAGATGAAAAATATTCCGAGGAAGCATGGAGTTTGTAGTTTTTGCGCTAAGCACTCCGACTCACATGCCTCTAAAATGCGCAATCAGTATAATACTTAAAAAAGGCCTCAACATACCATACTGTGGTGGTACTTAACTCTAGTGGCCCGCCTTCGTCTCGCTGGAGCTCGGCTACGGCGAGACAAAGTCCGCAGCAAGGGTTACGACATGCAGTCGGTTCACTGAACTGACACATCGTGTTTATCTGGTACATTATTAGTGCTTTTAGTCGATTGTATCGAAACGGTATAATAATAGAGTGAATATTGTTTTAAGTATGCCATATTTGATGTGGCTGATAATATCGGCGCTGTTTTTTGCGTTTGGGGAATTCTTATCAAAAAAGTTTGCTCTGGCACCTAGCTTTTCGTACGTCGTTTCGATAATGTTTGTTTATTCTTTGGGTGTTCTGTCTTGGTTGCCGGCCATTCTGCAAAAAAATCATTTATCGATAGTTGGCGCTATGTGGTCAGTTTTAAGTCTGGTCGCCACAATACTTATCGGGACAATTGTTTTTGATGAAAAGCTAAGCGGAATTGCGGTAATCGGACTGGCCTTGGCGATAGTGTCAGTGTTTTTACTGTCTCTATCATGACACAAAACTAGCGAGCGGATCTCTTAATAATCGTGGTAGATCGCCGTATTTTGGCTTCATATCATGATTTAGTGTTAGTTTAATAGTCCGAATAGTGTTAATATTGGACAAAATAGTCTAATTGCGTTATATTCAATCACTTATGGGAAAGCTTAAAATCAGATCGAAAAACAATATCAAGATAGTGGATTTATTGCAGGACCTGAAACTGTCTGAGAGCGAGCTTTTCCGAATTCTCAAAGAGATTAATGTGCGGATGGAAGAGGGGCAAAAAAATCTCGACCAACAGGAAGCGGCCAGCGTACGGCGTTTTTTGAATGAACAGCGGCGCCGGGCGGAGTTAAAGAGTGTGCAGATTGGCTTACCGTCGATTATTAAGGTCCAAGCGCTGGCGAAAAAGCTGGAACTGCCGGTCGGCGAGGTGCTATCCATCTTACTGCGTAATGGCGTGATGGCCACCTTGAATGACGACATCGATTATGATACGGCAGCGATTATCGCGGCCGATTTAGGTTACAACACCAAAGAAGACGTAGAGGAATTAGAGAAGGATTTTCTAACGCCGGAGAAACTGGACGAGATTTTGAAAAAAGAAAAGCCGGAGGAACAAACGGCTCGGCCGCCGGTAGTTACGATCATGGGCCATGTGGACCATGGCAAGACAAGCTTATTGGACGCGATCAGATCAACGAACGTCGCTAAAGGAGAGGCTGGAGGAATTACCCAAGCGATCAGCAGTTATCAGGCGGATTATAAGGGGCGCACGATTACTTTTGTCGATACGCCCGGTCATGAGACGTTTAAATTTATGCGTCGTCGCGGTGCCTCGCTGGCGGATATAGCTATTCTGGTAGTAGCGGGTGATGATGGTGTAAAGCCGCAAACAAAAGAAGCGGTCAGTCACGCGCAAGAGGCTGGTGTGCCGATAGTCGTAGCTATTAATAAAATAGATAAGGAGAGTGCTAATCTAGAAAAGGTTAAAACAGAATTATCTGAGCTGGGGTTGCAGCCGGAAGAGTGGGGAGGCAAGACGGTGGTGGTACCAGTTTCTGCGTTAAAGAAAACAGGGATCGATGAGTTATTAGACATGGTACTGCTCACGACTGATATTGATCCTCCTAAAGCAGTGGTCAACCGGCAAGCCTTGGGCAGCGTAATAGAAAGCCGTTTAGATAAAAACCTAGGATCGTTAGCCACCGTCTTAGTCCATACCGGTACCTTACAGGTGGGGGATTACGTAGTGGCCGGCAAGACCACGGGACGAGTAAGACGATTACTGGATTGGCGCAATAAACCAGTGAATAGTGCC
This sequence comes from uncultured Candidatus Saccharibacteria bacterium, assembly GCA_964371255.1. GTDB lineage: Bacteria > Patescibacteriota > Andersenbacteria > UBA10190 > UBA10190 > UBA10190. The sequence continues at coordinate 19,741 of CAYJKV010000007.1, forward strand.
GGACCGTCCGTGCCAGTGACGATTATCGGTTTAAATGACGTACCGAACGCCGGTGACGTTGTGCAGGCTGTCGAAGAGACAAGCGAGGCTAGAACTAAGGTAGCCTCCCGGCGAGCCCCGGTAAAAAAACTGACGAGCGGGGAAGATGATGGGCGCCAAGTGCTGGCGGTAGTGATAATCGCCGACTCACACGGATCTTTGGAAGCGATCACTCAAACAATTGAAGCGATGATCCCGTCCGACGTGAAGTTATCGATTGTTCGAGCGGATGTGGGAACGGTGACTGACTCAGACGTGCTAACAGCCGCAGCCGGAAACGCTATCGTTTACGCCTTCAATACAACAGTCAGCGGGATGTCACGGAAATTAGCAGACAAAGAGGGTGTGGAGATAAAAAACTTTGATGTTATATATCACTTATCAGAGGATGTACGTTTGGAAATAGAAAAGAGACTGCCAGTAGATATCGTGAAGACGGATTTAGGAAAATTGAAAGTTTTGCGAGTATTTTTCTCAACACCCAAGAAGAAAATTGTGGGGGGAGAAGTAACGCAAGGAAAGATTAGGGCTGGATCAAAAGTGATTATTAGGCGGCCATCGCTCGCTACTAATAAAGCCCGAACAGCAATGGGCGCCAAGGACGAGAGTTTGATTGGTGAAGGCGAGGTTGTCGAAATGCAGCGCGAGAAAACAGCGATTAAGGAAGCCCAGCAGGGTGACCAAATCGGACTCACGATTGAGGGTAAAGGCAAGATTAAAGAAGGCGATATGCTGGATATTTATATTGAAGAGAAAATTCGGCGCCAGATGGGAATAGTTAAGCCGAAGAAATAGCCCGTTTATTAATAATGGAGCTATGAATAGTCGGGGACTAATAGATAACACGCAAGTGACAGGCGGTTTGCCGTTGTCTAAGCCTTCGCACCGGATGGACCAGGTGAATGCCAATATTAAAAAAATGTTCGGCGAAATCCTGCTAACAGAAGCCGAGTTGCCGGAGGGAGTTTTAGTCACCGTCACGGAAGTGGAAACAACTCCTAACCTTCGGTCAGCACATGTCTGGCTATCGATTTGGCCCGCCGACCGAGGAATGGATGTGATCAAAAAGATCAAGCCGCAAATGTATGATCTGCAAGGGTCTTTGAACCGGGCGTTGAATATGCACCCGTTACCAAGAATTAAATTATTAATTGATCATGGAGCAGAACACGCAGAAAAAATTCAGCGCAAGCTGGACGAACTTAGTTAGGCACCGGGCAGATGGGGGGGAGCGGTCGCCATTACTCATGAGGTTTGAGCAGGATGTGCATGACATCCATATGAGCCTGAGAATGGCTAAGAGTGTTCTCATCGGTACGCACGAGCATCCGGATGGGGACGCACTGGGATCAGCCTTGGCCTTGCTGCATGTTTTGCGGGTGCAAGGCAAGCGGGCAGTGGCCTTTGCTCCTGATCCGGCTCCGGATATGTTTAAATTTTTACCCGGGGTTGATCAAATTGTGACGGGCACGCCACCTGATCCTAAACTGTTTGATGTGGTGGTGCTATTGGATTCCACGACCACAGACAGGGCACATTTAGGAGGAATAATTGAGTCCCACCCCTTGACTATTTGTATCGATCACCATGTACACGACACCAAGCAGTGCCAGATGAATTTAATTGTGCCGGAAGCGGCCGCAACTGCCCACATCCTAACGGTGTTTTTTAATCAGACCAACACGCCCATCACCAAGGATGTGGCGACCTGTTTATTGACCGGTATATTTACAGACACGGGCTCGTTTATGCACGATTCAACGTCGCCGGATATTTTGAAATTAGCCGCTTCGTTAATGGGAAAAGGAGCAAGACTATCACATATCGCCCACGAGACTTATCAGAAGAAAGAGTTGCCGGGTTTAAAAATCTGGGGTCGGGCATTGTCGCGTATCATGATGAACGAGAAGACGGGAGCAACGGTATCGATCATTACCGCTGATGACCTGACGGAATGCGGGGCAACACTCGATGATCTAGCAGGGGTGGTTAATATGCTCAATACTCTGCCGGAAACAAAGTTTGCTTTGTTATTGACGGAGTATGAAAAAGGGAAAATTAAGGGAAGCCTTCGGTCCGAGCCGCACAAAGGAGTGGACGTAAGCGAATTGGCAAAAAAATTAGGCGGAGGCGGCCATAAACTAGCAGCTGGATTTGAAGTGACCGGCCATTTAGTAGAAAGTGATGGTAAGTGGCGAGTGGTAGCACCGTAAAGCATTTTATTAATTGAGACAAAAAGATGAATGAACCTAGGGTGAAAGATAAAGCCAGCGGAATGATTAGATTTTTAGTATTCGGCGATGTGGCCGGCCGGCCAGGCAGAGAGGCACTAAACATAGCTTTGCCGAAAATGCGCGAGGAATTTCAGCCCGACAGTGTGATCATAAATATCGAGAATATCGCGCATGGATCAGGTTTTTCACCGGAAACATGGCGGGAAGCGGAAAAATGGGGAGCGGATGCTTATACCTTAGGCGATCATGCTTGGGACAACGACGCAAGCCTGCCATTGCTGGAGAATAAAAAATTACCGATCGTGCGACCAGCTAACTATCCCGGGCAAGTACCAGGTAGGGGATATTATGTTTTTACACTTGGAGCGCTGGAAATTGCAGTGATTAATCTGCAGGGACAAGTATTTTTTAAGAACCATCCTAACAATCCGTTTCATACATTAGACCAGCTGTTGTTAGTGCCAGAAATAAAAAGAGCTAATATCGTGCTGGTGGATTTTCATGCGGACGCGACGTCAGAGGCACGAGCGATGGGCTGGTATGCTGACGGACGCGTGTCAGCAGTCTGGGGCACCCATACGCACGTCCCTACCGCCGACGAGCAGATATTACCTGAGGGCACCGGATATATTACAGACGTGGGGATGGTGGGTAATTACAATTCGGTACTGGGCGTAGACAAAGATGGATCATTAAAAACCTTCCTGAATCAGATGAAAGTACGGTTTACCTTTGATGATCCGGGATCTTACGAAATTGGCGCGTTGGTATTGGATATCGACCCACAAACAAGCCGGACAAATCATATTGCACAGATCAGAAAAATACTGAATGATACAGTGAGATAATAGCTTATTTGAGCTATTATATGAGGAGGTGAAGTTTGATGGTAAATAAAGACGACCTAATTGAAAAAGTTACAAACAGAACCCGCCTGACACACAAGGACGTGGAAGAGGTGGTGAATGCTTTACTGGAACAAATTATTGAGATTTTATCGATGGGGGAAAAGGTAAATTTGACCGGGTTCGGAGCATTTGAAGTGAAAGACAGAAAAGGCCGAAAGGGTGTAGACCCACGCTCTTTACAACCAATGGAGATTCCGACAGTGCGGGTGGCGAAATTTAGAGCCGGTAAAACATTGAAAGAAAGCGTGAAGTAAACACTAGCATGAGGTTGAAAATAAAAGAGCCGGGATAAGGCTTAAGACTATTGCTTTTTATGCTGGATGATATTAGGTTAAGTGGCGGATGTGAGGGGATTGATATAATAGCAGCGGGTGAGCGGCGTTCTAGTTTAGCGGGGTAATTTAGTCGGGACGATATTCACAGTAGGCTATCAGATCGTTTCTAAGTTACTAATTCGGGGTGTAGTGTAACGGTAGCACGAGTCCTTTGGGAGGATTTAGTCCGAGTTCAAATCTCGGCACCCCGACTTAATATGAAAGAAGGGAAGTATTCCTTCATCGCTTTGCTACTCCCATACCACAGGGAGCCTCAGGTGCTGGCAGGGCCAGTAGGTTCGGTTTTATTTTACCACCCCACCGGTTAAATTTATTTTGGTAAGTTGTTAGGCTTGGTATACGCTTGATATAGTATGAGTTCAACTATGCCATTGGCATTAATTTTATTAGCGGTGACGAGCGGTAGTTTTTATTATATCGTGCAAGCTGAAGGCGGATGGGGAGAGCTGCCCAGACTGATGGAAAGAGTGGGAATTAAGACGGATAAAATTCCAAATCCGAAATCTGAAATCCCCACCAATTCGGCGGGCAGGCGAAACAAACCAGAAATCCCAAATAATAAAAACGCGGAGGAAACCACTATACCAGATCAATACTTCTCAGGAAATTCTAGGTTCAGCAGGGGTACGTGCGCGAATGACAGGGATTGTTTCGTAGGAGGATGTTCGGGCGAAGTGTGCAGCAGCGAGCCGGACGTAATATCGACATGCGAGTATAGTGAGGATTTTCCGAGCACCGAGAAGTTTGAATGTGGGTGTGTAAATATGGTTTGCGGATGGAGGAACAAATAAGCTCAAATGACAAAATCCAAATGCCAAATGTCTAAATTATCTAACACCACACTCTTGGTAACCGTACTCTTGGTCTGGTTGGCCAGTACTAGCATGGCTTGGGCGAGTGAGAAAATTAACAATTATACGGTTAATATAGCTATTAATCAGGATGGGACGATTAATGTCGAAGAGCAGATCATTTATGATTTTGGCGACGAGCAAAAACATGGGATTTATCGGGAGATTCCGTACAAATATAAAGCGAGGGGTGGTAATTATACGCTGGATATATCCGATATCGAGGTAACGGTTGGTGACAAAGTGAATGATGTGCCATATCAAGTATCGCACGAAGGAGAAAACCTAATAATAAAGATCGGAGATCCGGACTCTTATGTAACTGGGGTGAATACTTACACCATAAATTACAAGGTGGCAGGAGCGATTAACTTTTTTGAGGGCCACGATGAGCTGTACTGGAATGTTACGGGAGATAGGTGGGAAGTCTCTATGAAAAACGTGTCGTCAGTGATTACCTTGCCTACTCCGATACCACGCGACCAGCTCCAGACGCGGTGTTTTGTAGGGGCGGATGGATCGTCAACATCGTGCAGTGATTCTTTCTACGCGGAAAACGGGGACCGGGGCGAGGTCCGATTTGCCCAGGATGTTTTACCGGCCGGTGAGGGTGTGACAGTAGTGGTAGGCATACCTAAGGGAGTAATAGCCGAACCAACTTGGTTAGATAAACTTAAAAAGGTGGCGGCCGATAATTGGATTATTGTATTGCCGCTCTTCACGCTAGGTGTTTTGTACGCTATCTGGCGTAGATACGGACGGGATCCTAAAGGCCGCGGAGCAATCCCGGCCCAGTATGATCCGCCAGAAGGCCTTTCGCCCGCCCAGGCAGGAACAATTTTAGATGAGCGGGCAAACCAGACGGATCTTACGGCCGACATTATACATATGGCAGTGAATGGATATTTAAAGATCAGGCGGATAGAAGTAGACAAGCTGATCGGCAAGAAGATTGATTACGAATTAATTAAACTGAAAGAAGCGGACAGGTTGTTATCTTTACCTGAGCAGGAATTATACAAAAGCTTATTCGCGGGAAACAAGGAACGGGTAAAAGTGTCTGACCTAAAAAATAAGTTTTATAAGGATTGGGAAAAAGTAAAAAAAGTGACATATGAGTCGGTGGTGGAGTTAGGTTATTTTCCCCGCAACCCTAATACAGTCCGGGCAATTTATATTTTAATTGGCATTGTGTTTGGCGGGGGAGTAAGTTTTTTGAGCGCATCGTTATTGGGACCGATCGGTGTCATTAGCGCAATCATTTCCGGTTTGATAATAGTGGTTTTCGGTTTTTGGATGCCGGTGAAGACTATTAAAGGCGTTCTGACCCGGGAATACATTTTAGGCTTGAAGCGCTATATCTCGATTGCCGAAAAAGAGCGAATTAAATTCCATAACGCACCGGAGAAAAATCCGGAGCTGTTCGATAGACTATTGCCTTTTGCAATGATGTTGGGAGTGGAGAAGGAATGGGCACGTCAATTTAAGGACATTTATACAGAGCCGCCTAAGTGGTACGAGGGGTCGGCAGGAACGCACTTTAATGCGGTTTTATTAGCATCTAGCATAAATAGTTTTTCTACGACGGCACAGAGTACCCTGGTCAGCAAACCTTCGTCGGCCGCTGGCGGAGGGAGTGGTTTTTCCGGCGGGGGAGCGGGGGGAGGTTTTGGCGGAGGAGGGGGAGGGAGCTGGTAAATGACCAATGACCAAATCCCAATGACCAATCAAATCCAAAATCCCAATAACAAATACGAGAAAAGACGAATATCGAAACCCTCAACAAATTCTAAAAATTAAAAGTACGAAATTAAAAAGTTGACGGCAGGCGGCAAATTGTTTAAACAATACGTACACGCGGGTATCGTATAATGGCTATTACAACAGCTTTCCAAGCTGTGAACACGGGTTCGACTCCCGTTACCCGCTCTTGTTATGAGGGAGAGGAGGAATCCTCTCCCTCGTCGGAAAATTACTGCGTAGTTTTCCTGCTCCCTCACCACAATAAGGGCTCAGTTTCCGAGATGAATTCGAAAATTCGCCGGCATTCAACGAATTGCCTGTGATCAGCGAGTTTCTTGCGCGGGAGTAATTTTCCTGGGGTGATTATTGACTGGTGAATTAAGAAGAAGAAAAATAAGCCAACAATGCACTTTTTCACCGAAAATCAGTTAAATAATTAAATATTGATAGGCAGATGGTTAGGTATATGATAGGTAATAAGGTTAAATTTTAAATCTTTGCATATGGTAAATTGGCAACAAAATAAAAAAATTATTATTGCCGGAGCGGTAATTTTGGTTCTAGCAGTCTGGTATTTATATAAAACCAGCAATCCGCCGGTGATACCGGGCATATCGTTCCGGG
>CAYJKV010000007.1:26574-34756 GCA_964371255.1 uncultured Candidatus Saccharibacteria bacterium
TGGTATTTATATAAAACCAGCAATCCGCCGGTGATACCGGGCATATCGTTCCGGGATTACCAGGGAGAGATGATGGGTAGCGCTGAAATGCCCCTAGCAGCCAGGAAGGATGGCGCTAGTATGCAGGATGAAGGGGGAAATAGCTTGACGGCACCGATGGCAGGCGATAGTGTCGGCGTCGCTCAACAGGCACTAGAAGCAACGACGGCGGTGCGTCAGATTGTGCAATCGGGCACGCTGGACTTAGTTGTTAATAAGGCGGAGGAAACGGCGACACAGATACAAACCATAGCCCGTGAAGCCGGCGGGTTTGTAGAGAATCTGCAGATTTACGAAGTGGCAGATGGGCGCAAGAGCGGTTCGATATCGATCAGGGTGCCAGCAGACAAATTCCGGGTCACACTGGATAACCTGAAGCGTTTGGCAATCAATACAGAGAATGAGGCGGTAAATTCGCTCGACGTGACGGAGCAATACGTGGACATAGAGGCTCGCTTAAAGAATATGCGAGCAGAAGAAACACAGTATTTGAGTATTATGGAGAGGGCAGTGAAGATTGAGGATGTTTTGAACGTTACACAGCGATTGAGTGACGTGCGCGGCCGGATTGAACAACTGGAAGCGCAGTTAAAGTTATTAAAAGAGCAGGTGGCGATGTCCTCGATTGCAGTTAATTTGACGGCCGAGGGAGACATAGAAGTATTTGGTATACACTGGCAGCCATTAGTCGTAATGCGGCAGGCGTTTCGCGATATGCTGGAATCATTGACGGAATTTGCTGACCAGATAATCAGGTTTGTGTTTACTTTACCGATCCTGTTGCTCTGGGTAGTGACGTGGGCGATTGGATTGCTGATCCTGTGGAAAGTGGCGAATGTGATTAGGCGCCGCTGGGTTGATAAGAGTACGAATACTCATTAGTCAACGGCGTGACTACTAAAAATTAAAAAGCCCGGCTCAATAAAGCGGGGCTGGTTGGACTAATAGGGGCAGTGGGGATTGCACACGTTATAAGGAGTGCGTCGACTCTGGCCGCGAAACTCAATGGTCAATTGTGAATCGGGGCAGGCGTGAGCGATGATGAAAATTGGCTCGGCACAATTGACAGGAGGGTCGACAGAAAAATCGAGTGAGAAGAGGTGCGCTACCAGGTGGCAAAGAAGTTCGACGTGGGTAACCAACACATAACAGCAGGGCTTATTTATGCGGTTATGCTGCCTAATCAAGCCATTCAGGAAGAGAAAGAGACGTGCTTTTATCAGTGCCCGTGGTTCAAATATTTCGGGATTGTCGAATTCAGCCCGGGTCCAATAAGCCCTTTCAATAGCTAAAGGGTCGGTAAGAGAACGGTAATAGGCGAAAATACGTTGAGCTTCATCGGGCCGGCGCAGATTTACAGCGGATAAGGCTGGTGCTTCACCACCATGCTCACCGTGCAAAAACTGGTTAAGGTACTGGCCTGAGCCAATAGCTCTGACTTTTGGTGAGGTATACACGCGAATGGGCATAGGTGCAGCGAACTGCAGGATAGGAAAGGAGCTGTGAAAAAGCGCGGCTTGACCGGTAAGTGTGATATCGGGCGGTATGTCCGTATACTCGGTGTGGCCGTGACGAACGAAGACAGCGCGAAACAATTCTCGATCTGCCATGGTAGGCCTTTCTTGAAGATGAGATGGATTGGCAAGGTACTGAATAAAGAAGAGTACAGTGTTTATTGTATTATGTCAAAGGGTAAGGTTGGGGGGCGCGCTCAGCGCATGACGTGAGGCAAAAAATAAAACACTTAAATGATTTGAGGCTGCCCATGATATAATTAGATTATGAAATATGGCAGGTATGGGTGGCCTTATTTGTTTTTACGGGTAGGGTTGGGGTTAACTTTTGTGTTTATTGGCATAGATATCTTGCGTCACCCGACGATGTGGTTGGGTTATGTACCGCAAGAAACACTACTGGGCTTCAATCAGGAGACTATGCTGCGCATGGGTGGATTGTTCGATATGGTGGTAGGTACTCTGTTAATTATAAAAGCCTGGCCGCGACTGGCCGGAGCATTGGCGGTGCTGCACTTAATCGGAATTTTTACTTTAAATGGGATTGATGGCGTATTAGCCAGAAACATTGGATTACTTGGGACAGCGATTGCCATAACGGTTTGGCCGAATAGTTACCGCCGTAAAAAGTGGTGGTGGAGCAGAAACAAAAGGTGGCGAGGAACGGAAGATGAGTATTAAGGAAGACTGTTAAACAGGGACGTAAGTAAGTGTAACGTATAAAAAATCAACCCTGGTGAAGAGGTTAATAGTTTTTCATACGATATTTAAAAGATAGCCGAGCGGCTGTTTTTTTAATATAGGCTTAGAGGATTCACTGGACGTCCTTGTTTACGTACTTCGAAATGAAGATGGGGGCCAGTGGAGCGGCCGGTAGAACCTACCTTAGCAATTGTTTGTCCTTGGTTGACTGCCGCGCCCTTCGTTACGTAGAGAGCAGAATTGTGAGCGTAGTAGGTAGTAAGCCCGCCACCATGATTAACAATTACCAGGTTGCCATAACCACCTAAGAAGCCAGCGAATTCAACTGTACCAGAAGCGGCGGCATAAACCGGGGGAAGGGATCGATTATCGATGTCAATACCGGTGTGTCCCCAACGGAAATATTGCGAAAGGTGCTTAGAGGTGGTCGGCCAGATGAAACCCGAAGAGGTGTCACTGGAGGATGGAGGCACCGGACCATCGGCTAGACGAGTCTGCTCTTGAATGATCCGAGGAGCTGCTTGAGGAGCAATATAGCCGTCGGGGACAATGAGTTTTTGGCCGACAGATAATTTGCTGGTATCCGTGAGGTTGTTATATTCCGCAACTTCCTGGGCGTCTACATCGTACTTATTTGCAATGGCCAGAAGCGTGTCCCCAGAGTTAACTGTATGTAATACACCGGTCGTCGGTAAAATCGTGAGGTGGTCACCAACATTAATCGTGTCTGAACCAGACAGTCCATTAGCCCATAAAATTGTATTGGTGCTGACATTAAATTGAGCGGCAATTCCGGCGATAGTGTCACCAGACTGGATAGTATAAATCTGTGGTTTCTGAGTAGCGACAGATGTGGCAGGTGCTTCGCTGGCTGGTTCCGGCGCGACAGGACTGAGAGGCGCGACTAACACGTTGCCACCCAGAGTGTTGGAAAAATTTACTTCCGGATCATCACCGGTAATTAAATCTATACCTGTGTTCACATCCAAGGCGGCTAACCTAGCCCCACCGATACCCGGGGAGTCTGTACTGGCATAGGCGGAAGGATCGAGAGGCCCCTCGATAACTTCTTCACCAGCGATGACGTTGTATAACAAAGAGTTGCGATCAGTGACCGCCGCTTGATTACTGTGCCATGCCGCTCCAATGATTAGAGCCAGAAATGACGCATGGATGATATATTTCTTTAGAGTCGGAACCGAGTCTTGATGGTCAGAACGGCCGAGTGGAGGCTCAGTTGAGCCTTCCCCCGCAGAGACGGCGGGTTGGGGGAGGGAAGAGGGTCGTTGCCCGGTTCGATCAGATTGTTGATGATTTAAAATGCCGGTTGTTTAAAGGCATAATTGTATGTCCGGCGTGTTTGTTTTACTACCCTGCAGACAGGGTTAAGATGGTATTGTAGTTAGCGTAATGAGTGAGTCAACATTGACATTAATATGGTATTATATTGTGATGTGCGTACCAAGACAAGTATGGCTGGGCAGTGGCTTGTTGGGGCATTTTGTCAGAATTTTTTGACATTAGTTCGTGTGGATAAATAACCTGGAAAGACGTGAAGGGTGGGCAAGAAAAAGTAAAAGCATAGAGGAAAGTGGGGGGATGTGATTATATAAATAGAAGACAATTATGAGTATCAACGGAAATTTAACCGATATACATTATTTAAAAAGCCGGCTGAAACAAGCCGGCGTGAAGCCGCAAAGGACAGCCGGACAGAACTTCCTAATTTGTACAGAGGTAGTAGAGGCGACAGTGATTGCACTGAAAGGTGGACCGAGGAGAGTGACAGAGCTGGGAGCTGGCATGGGCACACTAACGATCGCTTTATTGGCAGCCGGATTTGAGGTGAAGGCTATTGAACGAGATCAAATATTAGCGAAAATAATCTCTAAGGAAACACCTAAAACCAAGCAGGGAAGTTTAGACCTCCAAATCGGTGACTTGCGTAAGATAGATTGGGGATGGGGTGAAGACGGTTCAGACAAGCAATTGTTTCAGGTGGTGGGAAATATTCCTTATAATTTGTCCGGTTTGATAATCCGTCGATTAGTGCAATTAGAACCTAAGCCAGAAAGGGCGGTATTAATGGTACAGAGAGAAGTAGGGGAACGAATGGTTGCGCAACCGCCGCAAGCGGGACTGTTGAGCTTGGCGATCAGTTTATGGGGTGATGCTGAAATAGCAATTAGTGTGCCGGCGGACTGTTTTTGGCCAAAACCGAAAGTGGAATCGTGTGTAGTAATACTAGTTCCACGAGAAAAAGATGAAATTAGTATAGAAGAAAGAGAAAAGGTAATGGCACTAGCTAAACCATTCTTTACATCGAAGCGCAAACAAATGGCGGGGGTGTTAAAACAAAATTACCGACTTGATAGCCGGGAGGAGGCAGCAGCAGTACTGGCGAAAGCAAATATTAGGGACATACAAAGGCCGCAGGAACTTTCTGTGGCGCAATGGCGAGCGTTAGCGAGTGTGTTATGATTAAAAATGTGATAACTATGAAAGATAGATTTGTTTAATTATTTGGTAAAGCTCGATTTTGAAATATGCCAAAGTTTTTAGTGATAACAATATTTGCGATTTTGTTACTGGGTATTGTCGTCGGAGGAGCATTTTTAATTTGGCAGCAGTTCGGAGGGTCGGGTACGGAGGAAGGCACTCCTTTACAAGATATACCAGGGGCTTTGTTCGGTACCTTACCAGAGGCGGAACAGACAGAAAGCCCCATAGTTGATGAGAGTGCCGTCGACACGGAGGATACTGACCAGGACGGGTTAATAAATAGTGAAGAGCAGATTTGGGGAACAGACATTAACAACCCAGATACAGATGGTGATGGTTACTTAGACGGTGAGGAAGTAAGGGCAAACCATGACCCTAGAAAGCCGGCACCGGATGATTTGCTAGAGCAAACCAGTCCATCACCTGCCCCTGTCAACGCAGAAAGCTCAGGGTTGGCAGCAAATACCGTAGAAGAATTTTTTACGACGGATAGCGATTTAGACTTAACTTTAGGCAATAGCAATTTAACAGATGCTTACAAAGAGCAGTATGGTGAAACCGCTTCGCCAGATACAATGACGGAGTTTGTTAATACCCAAACAATAAATTTCTTATTACCTCAGCCTGCTCCAAATTTAGTTGCCCAGGGCAGTGAGAATAACGCAGCCATCATTCGGCAATATTTAACTGTGGCAAATAATCCCAATATTCTCGCCAATGACGCATTGTACAAGCAAGCACAATATGATTTACAGGTGAAAGGCAATCCAGGCACGATGCAAAGTTATGCCGGTCTAGTCCGTTCTTACAGAGCTGGCCTGGAGCAAAGCACAGTGCCACAAGCAGCATTACCAGTGCACAAATTACTACTGGGCTATACAGAGTTATTACCAATCGTGTTGGATGAAATAACTCTTTGGAACCAAGACCCCGTTAAATCCATGGTTGCCAGTAGGCAACTAGAGATCCTTGATCGTAAGTATTATCCAATTATCTACCAAGAACTGCAGCGCCTGGAGGCACTGCAGTAGTGAATCATTATGACAATTCCAGTCTGGGGGCTGCTCGGTGTTTTTACTTCGACATTTGTAGCGCCATTCGTATCCGCAGTCACACCAATCTCCCTCGCTTTGCCGCAAACAGTTAGATATGACGAATATATAGCTAGCCAGATTGCCCGTGCGGAATTTTCAAGCGACCCCCAACATCTATTATCGATCTACCAGGCAGCGGGTGAGGAAAACGGCCTAGCGGCTGAAGCAGGGCCGTTTTTAACGGCATTCATTTACAGCGGCAGTACTTGCAGTACGGTAGGGGATGAACAAAGCTATCGGATCGTGCTACATAATATAGGCAACGAAACAGCGCGAGCGATATCGGTGCAAAACCTCTATCCGGAATTTACTAGTTTACAGAAAGCTGAACCCGCAGCGGAGCATGATATTACACAAAAATTGATTACGTGGAGTGCCCAAGAGCTTGCCAGCGGGGGCACTTTGTCGTTTTATTTTAGCGTCAAAACTGAGCAAGCAGCCGCAGGCTATCTAGATAACCTCACCGTATATTATGGGGGGGGAAGCGAAAATAAAAGACAGGTGACAATCGGTGAGCGGACTATGGCTGGCGTATGCACGGTGACAGATAGTATTAGAAGCTTTATCGCCGGCCGCGCGGCGCCTCAACCGGCTATCCTGTGTGACCCGGCAGAAGAAGGGTGCAGTGATAATTACCAGCAGATAGAATTAGGGCCGAATTATCGTCAAGCGTTGCTACCCAGGAACCAACCGACTATTTGTTCTCTCCACGATCAACAATTGCGACAGGGACAAGTGCCACCATGCCAAGATAACATGCCGCAATTAGGCCCGCAGTTTGCTGAGGCGATGGCAGACATCTTGCCGGGGGAATGCCGGACATTGGAAGATAATCGGATAGTATTGGCTGGCTTAAATGAAGCATTGAATAGGCGAAGTGCGCCGGCGGCCTATTACTTGAGCCCTCTGAACGGGGTTGGCCAGAATGAAAGTGGCAATGATTTTAAAAGGCTGGTACATGAGAACTCCTTATTAGGAATTCAAAATTTAGATGGGGTACGCGACGAACTGTTGCCCATACATAGTAGTAACTGGGCCGAGTTTCTGCAGATTGCCCGGGAGGTGGTTTCTGGCGTAAAGCAACCAGAGGAAGCAGTTGAGCAAGCACGAAGCAGTGTAAATGACTGGCGAACTAATATTCAGACCAGGAATAATGTATTGCGCACGGCTTATAACAATATTCAACAGACGAGGAGGGATAACTTTGTGGATATTTTATGTGGGGCGGGTGGAAATGTAAGTCAGGTTAGTAGTTGTAAATTATTAGCCAACGCCCAAGAGACAATCCGAAACTCTTGCTGTCCTTTAGAAATCCTGCAGCAACAAAAAGCCGATGCAGCACAAGGGATTGACCCTACAACAAAAACATATAATTGCCCCAACACCGAAACAAGGGGGGCAGGCGGACTGGAAACACAATTATCCCAAGTCCAACGAGCCTATGAGCAAAACCTTGGCACGGCCAGATATACAGCAGCACAACAAAGAAGCATCAATGATTATTTATCCGCGTTAAATGATTGGACTAACCAGTTTGATGCAGCAGCTCGTGCTTTTGAGGCAGGGGATAGAGAAGCGATGACTGATTTCATTAGAAGCGGAAAAGAAGCGCGACTCGGTGTATTCGCCGATAGTATCATGGCAGCCTATCGAGACCTTACTCAACAAGACACAGGCAGGGATGATGATATACGGCTGGGTATTTACCGGGACAGATTAAACACACCGAAACAAATTGCGACTGACTGTGCCAAAGAGTTGCCAGACATTGGTTATAATGCACCGGATGTAAAGTCGGTGGAATTAACGATGTGTGAGAATGGTGCACCAACCACACCAACGGTCCAGGAAATAAATTTACAGGGGACGAATCAATCAGTCTATTCTCGACAACCGGTAGCACCTCCATTAATTACGCAAGTGCAGGTAAATATTGATCAACGGCTGACGATTGGTTCTCCGTGCTCGGGCAGACCAGGCGATCCGTGGTGGGCAAACGATTGCTCATGTGATTGTGGGGAGATTGTGCCAGTAGCAGAGGATAGTTTGCAGTTTTGTAAGGCAGGTGAGGGATATTACACAACAGGCGGTTCACCCCCGCCTCCAGGATGGCCGAGGCCAGGAGGAATACCAGAACCATACGTAAGAAACAACGTACCCAACAATATGGCTGGTTGGTGGCAAGCTATCAAATATTCCAGCCAGTATGGATTAGTGCATTTAGATATAAGAAGTCACAACAACAATATTTTGTCCACCAAGAAGGCGACGGGGTTGGGAAAAATCAGAGAGTTATTAGTCCAGCCAGTTAAGGCTCAAGACCTATCATTA
>CAYJKV010000007.1:34856-75291 GCA_964371255.1 uncultured Candidatus Saccharibacteria bacterium
TCCTGCCATCAATAGCACCTTCACCGTCACCGATCATATCCGCTGTGGCGTCGCCAGGAGTGTCGCCATCGCCATTAGTCTCGCCCGTGATAACGGTCAGCCCCGCAGTGACAACAAGCCCCTCGGTAAGACCAAGCCCTTCTCGTGTGCCCTCGTCATCGCCCTTGCCATCACCGTCTTGGCCGCCCAGCCCAAGTGTCCTGCCATCAATAGCACCTTCACCGTCACCGATCATATCCGCTGTGGCGTCGCCGTCAATATCTCCCTCACCAACACCGTCTGCCTCACCTTCACCGTCACCTAGCCTGTCTCCTTTACCATCCCTGTCAACACCGCCCTCGCCGTCGCCCTTGCCATCACCGTCTTGGCCACCCAGTCCAAGTGTTCTGCCATCGAGGTCACCCTCGCCGTCGCCCAGTTTACGCCCCAGCCCAACTCCCGCACAATCACCTTCTCCCTCACCGTCCCTGCCGCCTTGTCCCTCACCCTCACCGTCGCCCAGTGCAAGCCCTTCACCGAGTGCTTCTCCGTCACCATCAACGAGCCCAGCCCTCTCGTTATTGACCACAAGCGAACCAACGCCTAGCCCAGGTCTAATTTCTATAACATGGCATGACATCTGGGTTACTTCTAAAGCAGAATGTCTGGCAAATTTCCAAGGATGCCATCATTTCAATCCGGACGGTACGTGCGACACACCACCTCCTTCGCCCTCGCCGTCACCCTCGCCTTCGCCGTCGCCCTCTCCGTCGCCATCACCTTCGTCGTCGCCTTCGCCCTCGCCGTCACCCTCGCCTTCGCCGTCACCCGAGTTATCTCCTTCGCCTTCGATTGGAATAACACCAATACCTTCGCCAATGGTTTCACCGAGATTATGTATAAACCCCGACGGAACAATTGATTTCTATTAATTAGTTAATAGTCATTTGTGAGGCAGACAACATAATATATACTTATAATTAATTGAATAATACCTATGAACGAAACAGAAGACACAAATAACATAAACGGCTCGTCATTCGAGACGCCAATAAACCCGTCAGGCCAGGAACCTCAGACAAGCGAGGAGACGACTCGGACGGGGCTGCGTATAGCGGTGGTAATAGCGGTCGTAATATTAGTGTTGTTTGGATTATATTGGGGTGGAAAATTATTGCTTATGCCAGGGGAAGAGGAGAAGGCAGGAGCGCCGGGAGGCGTTGAGGTAATGGTTGAATCCACTTGCAACGACCCTACTGTTTATACGGATATTAATGTGGCGTTGAATAATAATGCGGGAGCCGTTTGTAAAATTGATCTGAGCGGACAAAATTTAACAGGAATTCCGATTTCGATTGGTTATTTTTCAAATTTAGTTGAACTAGACGTAAGTGATAATCAAATCGGGGGCTTGCCTAGTGAAATTGGCTGGCTAGGGAAGTTGAAAAAATTTGATGCCAGTAATAATAACTTAACGGCACTAGCTTTAGAAATAGGCTGGCTACGGCAGCTGAAGGAGTGGAATTTGTCCAATAATCAGTTAGCCGGGTTACCCAGTGAAATTGGCTGGCTTAGAGAAATGGAGTATTTGAATTTAGCAAACAATCAATTAAATTACGTGCCTTTGGAGTTAGGGTGGATGGAAAAGATGAAGAGACTTGATTTATCCGGTAATTTGCCGCAAGTGGCAGCCTCCGTCGAGAGAGTGAGGCCGTATATGAGCGGAGCGGAGATAATTCTACCATAACAACTGACTTGATCCGGATAACAAAAGAGGCCATATGGTTGAGCGCCAGACCAAACCAGGTGATTTATTGGTGGCAAGAGGTGAGGTTGTTATGCCTTTGATTGCCTGTGGTAATACATTATACTGGAGCTTATTAGATGAATAACTTTGTACCATGAATCCGATTAATAGAATGGGTTGGCGGGTGGTAGGAATGACAGCAGCGGTGGTATTGGTTGTGTTTGGGATTTATTGGGGCGGGCATAAGCTTTTAAATATAGGCAGGGAGCAGACAACACCGGGTGGTTCGTTGTCTTTAACGGATCGAACGCGCGATAGCGATGGAGACGGGATGGCTGATTTATATGAAACAGCTTTTTACAACACTGATCCAAACAGGGTAGACACAGATGACGATGGGACGAGCGATCGGGACGAGGTCGTAGCCGGACGTGACCCTTTGATACCGGGGCCGAACGATGTCAGTAAGCCGGCTACCGGGGAACAGGTTGCACAAATAGAGACATACACTGAAAAATATTTGGCGTCATTACCCGAAAACGTGCCCCGAGAAGAGATTCTGGACCAGGTCAGGCTAGAAGCGTTCGTAGAAGCGAATAAAGGGCCATTGTTACCACCAGCTTCAATTATTACTTCCTCAGCAGAGGGGAAAGACGTGGTGAAAGCTTACCTGGATACAGTTTCCAGTACGCACAATAAGGAATTAGGGGTGGTAACCAGCGCGGATATTGACGCCGCATTCCGTTTATTAATTAACACGCAGGACAAACAACCAATGCAAGGAATAGTGAACGTTTTACAGAAGAACGTAGGGATATTGCAAAAAGTTACCGCACCTAATGAAGTCAGTGGGCTCCACGAAAAAATGGTGGCTGCGACATCGGCGCTGCAAACAAACAGTGAAGGCCTACTTAATATTGATCAGGATTTTGTGGGTGGGCTGATCGCGGCGAAAAAGATTGAGGAACTGGGAAGCGTGTTTCAGGAAATGGCAACGTCAGTCATGGAATTGGAAACAAAGTATGGGTTGAAGTAAAGCATCTTCTTTTACCAACCAGCTTGGTAGGTTAATGGAGGGGGCAGAAAAAGGACAAGACACCCCGAAGGGGTCCCTTAGGGACAAAACGAAACACAAATAAATAAACCTGACAAACTATATATTGCTAAAAAATAGAAAATGGAAATAAGGAAAAGGGGAAAAAATTATCGGCACAGATTAAGCGTAGGGGCGCTGGTTTTGTGTTTATTGGTTTTAAGTATGACGACGAACGTACGTAACGTTTGGGCCGACCCACACGGTATGTTTTATACCGCGATTGGACAGCAACAGCTTTTTTTTAACGTGCTGGCAGCGCTGGACCAAGCCGATTACGTAGAAACTAGTCTGGATCGTGAAGCTCGACGACAGTCACGGGAAGCAGTGGAAGCGGAACCCCAATTTACTAAAGAAACGGAGTCGGGTGGTCGCTTTACCGGTGAAACGGAGATAGCTTTGGACACCGCTGGGGACAGCGCTAACTCGCCCTCGCAACCTGGGACGCCGGCCTTGTTGAACCGTCAAGTGACGTTAGAAGGAGCTGATCTTTATACCGACCAATTGGTGCGGGAATTCGGGGCGGAATCGGCGAGACGAAATTCTCTGAGCGAACTACTGCGTACGTTATGTGATTTTGGTTTGGGTTTCAAAAACTGCGGTTATAGTCTAGCTAATGACTTGCCGGGAACGGCCGTTGAAAGAGAGGTTTATCGAACCAACACATTAGTGACGGATCCGTTAGAATGGGCCAACTGGCCTTTTCGATATGGCGTATACGGGGCTCTCTTTTCAAACAGACTGGAAAGATTTATACCAAACCCCGATCCTTATCAACGCAATCCGGCTCGTCCCAGCGAGATTCAGCCATTGTTGAATGACTATGAGTATCGCCAGGGTAAATGGAAGTATCCGGAAATTTTTGGGACAGAACCATACGCTTATTCACCCGAGATTGCAGATATGAACCAATATATACGAGGGTTATTAGCGGCCAATGCGCCGGGCACGCTGGGCTATTCATCAGGAGAATATCTACAGGCAATTTTTAATTCCGTGATCGGGACAGTGATTGACCAACGGCAGGGCAATCCACAAGTAGCAACCTTGCCATATAAGCACATTACGGGCGCTGACGGATATCTTTGCCTCATTGAAAATCCGAACACAGGCGTTTTGTCTCTCGATACAACCAGCGGTCTCTGCGCCACGGACATTCCTAGCTGGATGGATGTAAAGGATTATATCTCCTGGGTATCTAACGCCAGAGATAACCTTTACTTCTTTATAGATAACATTGCGTCCAATGCGGCTGACCGCGTTAGCATCCAACAAGAAATGATTGAGAATGAAGGGGTGTTAGCTGACGTGCAGCTAAAATCTAGCGCACTGGGATTGTACTCCCCGGATCCTGAATTCTTAGGTCACCCCGGAGAATTGTCAGCTTATATTTTAAGTCCAAAAGCAGCGAGGACAGCTTCAATTTATGGGATACCTAATGCGCTAGCGACCATGGACGCTAGCCAATTGGCGAGTGCCCTGACTGGACTAGATGTGCCAGGGTCAAAACAGTTGGTTTACAGACCAGGGGAGTCTGGTAATACGCAATCTCAATGCAACAACGGAATAGACGATGATGGCGATGCACGAGTGGACTATCCACAAGACTCTCAATGCACGTCTTCTCTTGATAATTCAGAGAGTCAGGACGGAACGCAGAGCGCTTCACTCTCTCAAGACACGCAGGTAGCTGAGATAGGTTCAGAAGGGCGAGTGGCGGGCATTCTAGGGACTGGGGCCGGCAACCCAATTTTAGACCTGTTCAACCCACAACAATATACTGAATATGACGCCCAAAAGGACCCTACTTCGCCTTCAGCTAACTTAATTTCTCCCCATTTAGAGCAGGGGGCAGCGCATTCGTTGCGAGGGTTAACAGGCGGGGACTTTCGCTCCGCCGCTGAAGATTTTGTGACCTGCGGTATTACTTGTCCGTAATTTTATGCACTACAGCAAAAAATTAGTGGTAATTTGTTTGGTAAGCATCGTCATCGTCCAACCCTGGGCGGTTAATGCGCAAACGGAAGACCCCAACAATGGCGCGATTCATGTTTCTTACGTGACAAACAAAATAAGTGAATTATTAGACTTAGGCTGTCGACAGGTGGGAGCAACGGATCGTTCCGTCACGACATCAGCCCTAGCACTGAAGTGGCAATTGGTTATTGCGACGACAGCGACAGACCAACTAGAGATCTGCCCGCCGCCGGCGATGGAACAGTTGGAAGTGACTGAGCAGGCCAGTTTAGCTGGTTTGTTTGACATCCCGGCGGCAAACGCGCAGGCAGGGGGGGGTGTGATGCCGCCACCTAATTTCTCTCCGGTGGGTGGAGAATCTGATGCGGTAAGTAGGCTGATCGCAACTTTATTGTCAAGCGTGAAAAGTGCGGGGCACAGGCTGTTTGGGGCGGCTACGCGAGGATACGACTTTTTGTTGAGCAGCGGTCCTGACAATGATTTTGTCAGGACGATTTGGCTAGTAATCTTGGGAGTAGTTAATTTGTTTTATATGTTAATCCTGGTATTGATCGCCCTCTTTACCGTTTTAAGGGTGGATATCGGGGGAGGAGTCAGGCGATTATTACCGCGGCTATTATTGTCTGCTTTACTAGTTAATTTCAGCCTAGTAATATCCCTGGCCATTCTGGATATCATTAATATCGGCACGGCTTCGATAACTTTAATCGATCCAAAACTGTCAGGGGGGAACCAGTCGACTATTATCCACCATATTGGGCAAAGGAGTAACAGTTCGGCTTATTATATTATGCGATTGTTCGGATTGAGTGGAGAGGATGCCACCTCTGTTTATTATAATAATTGGGCGGCGGTATCGGCATACGCGATTGGGGCTGTATTAACATGGATAACGGCCATCGCGATGTGCTTGTTGGTAGTGGCGCTGGCGTTGCGGTGGGTTATTTTGGGACTATTGGTGGCGTTTTCGCCAATCGCGTACCTGTTAATCGCACTGCCGGGAATGAGCAGCTGGGCATCTAAGTGGTGGAAATATTTTTTGGGGTGGGCATTTTTCCCACTGGGTGTCATTTTTGTGATGTGGGTAACAACACAGTTTATTGATCAGGCTATTACCAAAAATCCATTTTTTAACTTACCGGCTGATACAGCGGTGGAATTGAGGGGCGAGATGGCAGGTCTGCGCGGCATGTTAGAGGCGATTATTTTATCAATGGGTCTGATAGCGGCAATTGTAGTGGGCACATTCATGTCGAATGCCGGCAGTAATGCCGTCCTGGGGACAATGAAACAAGCCAGGCGAACAGTGACGGGTGGGGTAGGGGTGGGACTGGGAGCGGCGGGATTGGCGGCGAGGGGCGCGTATGTTGGTACTGGAGCTAGACGAAGAGTTAGAAGGATTTCCGGTGAATTGGCTGAGAGAAGAGAACGAAGTCCGATATTAAAGAGGTGGTTCCCAACCAAAGAGGAGACTGTTCAGAGGGGCAGGGCCATGACGGCGAGAAAAACACAATTACCGACGACACCGATACAATATAAGACTAAAGCTGAATACCAGACGGCACAACGAGCCATTAAGGACGCAAAGAAATACTCAGGAGTAGGGCAGGGAGCAGCTCGCGCGAAGGCTATGAAGGACTACAATCTTGCTAATCCAAATATTGCCCGGGCGGTGGCTCAGAAAGCGCCTGATACCTTTAAGGACATTGCCAGGGAGACGACTAATAAGGATGCTGTTAGTGGTAAAGTGGTCTCTGGCGGTGGCAATATACAAAACTTGCAGCGCGTAGTACGCAATAAAGCTCTCATGTCAGAACTAAACGACAAGCAGAAGCTGGAGCTTCTAGTCGAAATTAATCAAAATAACAATATTTCCGATGGCGATAAAAAGAGTTTGCTCGACGAAATCAATAAATCAATGGCTAGTTCTTATTCCGGTAGCACGAGTTAGGCGTAGGCTTCAGACTAATGAGAATATAAAAAATGGGCATAGCACTTAGCAGCGTACCAATTGGTTCCTTAATCACTTTGCCGGAGGGGCAAAGATCGCATTATATATCATTGGTTGTTGAATTGCCCGATGCGGTCAGGTCTGTAATCTTTTCGACAGAAACCGGCGCATATTTGCGCGGGTTAGCAAAAAACTACCAACTAGCGCCAGAGCGGTCTAGTATCATAGCGCTGGCATTTGTTAGGGTAGCGGTTGGCGAATTGTCCATTGCTAAATTGGCGAGTGAGTTGTCGACGAAACTGCCTTTACCGAACGATAAAGCGAATAGAATTGCACGAGAAATGGAACAAGATTTATTCATACCTGTCCAACAGGAGCTGGGAGAACATTGGGCTAAACAGAGAAAAGAAGGACCGGCCAGGCAAGCGGAAACGAAGGCGAATGAGGGGGGAGCGAAAAATGTTTTGAATTTGAAAAGAGAGAAAAGCGGGCCGCCACCACCGCCTATGCCCCGGTACGGAAATAGCCCAGGAGAATAAAGGCCAAGACAAGTAAAAAGCAGGTCAACCATTAATAAAGGCTATCTTTTAGGTTAGAAAGCAGGGAAATAACAACATCTTTTTACTAGGGAGATTTAGCGTATGTTTTGGTATACTACAGATTACTAACTAAGGACTTCTAAGGACACTGTTATGCGATTCCAAGTGCCGCAATTTGTCGATATCGAAGATCGGATTATTGGTCCGCTGACCATTAAGCAATTCGCTTTCTACATGATGGCCGCTATGATTATCGGGATACTGTACGTGGCAGTAAGCTTGGGCTTGCTGATTGTGTTGGCGTTGCCGATTGTGGGAGTCGCTGTGCTTTTTGCGCACGCGAGATTTTACGGGCAGCCGTTTGCGCGGGTGTTGTACAACGGAATGAATTATGCCCTGGGGTCAAAGCTATATTTATGGCGTCGAACTGACAGGCCAGACAAAATCAGGATTAGTGGCGCCGAGTTTGGAGATGGTAGCACCGATTACGGGACTTCCTCGATTGACTTTATGAGCCAAACGTTAAACACGGAAGGTAACGTAGTTGAAGCCGATTTAGCAGATCCGCTACTCGAGGCAGGGAAGGAAGGTAGTAGCCCGACTACAGGAACTCTTACTCCAGGCAAGACGGCCATAGAGAGGCCATCAATAGAGTAAGGCAACGCTTTAGGGTAAACTATTAGGTAATGTTAGAAAAGAACCAAAGAGGAAAACCTAGCCAGGACTTGGTGCAGTTGGTAGCGGTGCGTGACGGTATAGCAGTACTGGCTAATAATACGTTGCGGGCGACGCTGATCGTTTCATCGCTTAATTTCGCTTTGAAGTCGGAAGAGGAACAGGACGCAATCATTTACGCGTTCCAAGGCTTTTTGAATTCACTGGATTTTCCTGTTCAAATTCTAGTCATGTCCCGGAAGTTAGATATTACACCGTACTTGGAAGAACTCAATTCACGCAAGGAAAGACAGAGAAACGAGCTGTTGCGACTGCAGATGGCGGAGTATATAAATTTTATTTCGGAGCTGGTCAAAGGCGGCAACATTATGACTAAGACTTTTTTCGTCACGGTCTCGTTTGCGATGACGCAAAGCCGGCAACTGAGCACAACAGAAAAATTAATGAAAACAGTGCAGGGTATTGGCAAAGGACACAAGCCATTTACTGATGCAGAGTTTGAACACTACAAAAAACAACTAATGCAGCGGGTGGAACAGGTGGCAGTGGGATTGAGAGGAGTAGGATTGCGTGTGGCGCCTTTACAAACTCAGGAGGTGTTGGAGCTGTTTTACAGCATGTTAAATCCCAAAACATCCCGTAATTTACGCTTACACAACGTGGCAAAACTTAACGTGGAAGAGGCAGCCGCCTCTGATCTTGTATCAAACACGACAACAGATCAGCCGTGGGTGAACAGATCACAGGAGACAGGCGGCTAACTGAGTTTATAACAAGCAGAACGGGGCAGTGATATTAACTGGCAGGGACTCATGTTTATGATATCTGTTATACTGTTGATATGCTTGGGCTAAAAAATAAGAAGCAAACAGAGCAGAAAAAGAAAACCGAGAAGGTGTTGCCTGAGGAGCAGGCCAAGTTAAAGCAATGGCAGGAGGGGGTCGTGCATTTAAAGGATATTTTGGCTCCGGCCGCTTTTTCGGTGTCCACTAAATATGTGGAGATCGACGGCAAGTTTGCGTCCACACTGTTTGTGACGGCCTATCCTCGTTACCTGGAAACAAACTGGTTATCGCCCATCGTCAATTTTGATGTCGAGTTTGATATGGGCATGTTTGTTTATCCACAAGATTCGGCCACGATTTTACGCCAATTAAAAAAACAGATAACCCAGGTGTCCGCCTCGATAATTATGCGGACAGAGAAGGGCAAAGTGAGGGATCCGCAACTGGAGACAGCTTATAGAGACATTGAGGAGCTGAGGGACAGATTAGTGCAAGGAACAGAACGGTTTTTCCAGCTGAGTCTATACATTACACTGTATGCGGATAGCCAAGAAGAACTGGAGGAAACCATCGCCCAGATCGAAGTATTATTGGAAGGGCGTCTGGTTTACGTGAAGCCTGCTATGTTCCAAATGAAAGAAGGTTTCTTATCCACCGTTCCGCTCGGCCAGGATAAGTTGGCGCGAACCAGCAACATGAGTTCATCGTCATTGTCTACCACATTTCCCTTTGTCAGTTCTGATTTATCCAGCAGCAATGGTATTTTGTTCGGCATTAATCTGCATAATAACAGCCTGATATTGTTTGACCGATTCAGCCTAGGAAACGCTAACATGGTTATATTTGCAAAGTCCGGTGCTGGTAAAAGTTACGCGGTGAAACTAGAAATCTTGCGACAATTAATGTTCGATACCGAAGTAATAGTGATTGATCCGGAACGAGAATATCGCTACTTGTCTGACTCGGTGGGCGGGGCGTATTTGCGTATAGCGACGGCCTCGGACCATCGGATTAATCCTTTTGATTTGCCGGAACTGGGGGAAGAAGATGAGCCGGAAACAGTGCTGCGCGAGAACATTACTCGTTTGATCGGTTTGGTTTCGTTGATGGCTGGCGGGTTTTCACCCGAAGAGAACTCGGTGGTGGACAGAGCGCTGTGGGAGACATACTCCTTAAAGGACATTACCAGAGGTATCCGCTGGTCGAGGCCGGCGGTACCAACCCTGCAAGATTTCTACAACATTGTGAGTGATATGGAGGGCGGCGCGAATATCGCCTTGCGCATAGAACGGTTTGTGGAAGGAACTTTTGCTGGAGTATTCAACCGACCGACTAATATCGACCTGGATAATCAACTGGTTGTTTTTAACGTGCGGGATATGGAAGAAGAGCTGCGCCCGCTGGCAATGTATGTGGTGCTGGGCTTTATCTGGAACAAGGTGCGCAGTTCTTTGAAGAGAAGAATTCTAGTGGTGGATGAGGCGTGGGTGATGATGCAGCACGAAGAATCGGCTAAGTTCATGTTTTCGATCGCCAAGCGCGCGCGTAAATATTACTTGGGCGTAACGACGATCACGCAAGATATTCAGGATTTTCTGGATTCCAAATACGGAAAACCGATTGTGACGAACTCCTCTTTGCAGTTGTTACTGCGACAGTCACCAGCGGCGATTGATTTGTTGGCAGAGGTCTTTTATTTAACCGACCATGAGAAGTTTAGATTGCTAGAAAGTGATGTGGGTGAAGGGATTTTCTTTGCCGGACTTAAACACGTAGCGATAAAGGTAGTCGCCAGCTATGCCGAGGATCAAGTAATAACCAGTGATCCGCAGCAGGTATTGGCAATCGAGGCAGCGAAGAGGGAAATGGCGGGTAACTGAGATGATAAGGCCTGGACTGGCTATTATAAATTATGGTTACACAGGCACAACAAGCGATGAGCGAGCGTAGTCGGTTGCCAGCGAGTCAACGTGAACAGCTAGTGAAGAGGTCACTGGCAGGGGAAAAAGGAAAGTCCGCCGCGGCAACACCAAGCAGCGAGACGCCAGGGAGTACGGCAAACACAAGCAACCAAAGTAAGACGTTAAGAGTTGCCCGCGGGACTGCGAAGGGAGCCGCGGCTGTCTATTCCGGGGGAACCAGTGCGATGGCTGACGCAGCCATCAGTAGTATTCGCCGCCGATTAAAAGGACAGGGAAAAGAAACAAGTAGTGGAGAACCCGCTGGATTGTTAGGTATAATTAAAAGCAAACCGCTGATAGCCTTGATGAGTGTTATGTTCCTTGGGTTGCCGTTTAGTATAGTATTGTTGGCTAGTATTTTAATTGTCTTATTGATGACTATGGGGATAACTGTCTGGCCAACAGTGGCGGAATTTATACAATAGGCAGGAAATTAATATATTATAAGAAGATTAAGAGTTGATATGGTTACTTGTTTAGGCCCAGAAATTAAGAGGCGCGTTAGCCCAGCGTTTTACCGACTTGGTTGGTCCGTTGTTTTGTTGGTGGTGCTTGTTTTAGTGCCCAACAATAACGCATTGGCCCAGAGTGTTAGTTGTGATGGGCGCAATCCTTGTGGCGACGTATTGGATATATGTATTGATGGCACGTGCACTTGCCGATGGGGAACCCTGATGGAAGATTGGTCGGGATTAAATCCGAGTATGACAAGAGGGAAAAGTGTTTGCGATATTATAAGGGGGAATATGGGCAGTGATGGCAAAGCAACTAGTGGTCTGGTTGTGTTTGTTAGGTTCTTAATATTGATTATTTCGGCTTTTGTCATGATAGCGGCGGCTATTGGTATAGTCTGGGGAGGGTATATGTATATGACTGCCGGAGGAAGTGCGGACCGCGTGCAAGAAGGGAAGAGGTGGATCGTGGCTGCTTTGTTGGGCATTACGATTGCTTTGGCGGCTTGGGTGATTTTGTATTTGGTTAATCCTGCGACGGTGTAGGTTTAATAGTCGCGATATTTTTAGGCACCGCGATAGCCAACAATAAGGAAATATTGAGCCAATAAATATTGGATAGGTCGTTTTTCCAATAAATAGTATCGGCTAGGCCAAAAAGCAGTATGGATATTAAGGTCAGGAGAAGGGCCTGTGCAATTGGAATAGATGATGGGCGTTTGGTTTCGGTGGGGTTATTTAATTGGTTTGAGTTTTTTGGAGGGGCGGGAGAAGCGATTATTTGATAGGTATAAACTATAGTAAAAACATTGATAAGGATAAAACTGGCTAACCCCAAGACGCCCGTGTTGAGCCAGAACGATATCAACCAGTTGTGAGGGTCGCGAAAGACGAACTCAGGTAGTGGCGTCACGCAGGGCTGGGCAGTTAGCCGGCAGATAGAATATTCACTAAATTTTTCATGTAAACGTGCCTGATAGGCCGGTTCGAAGGTGCCGAGCCCGACACCTAGGAAGGGGCGCTCGCGGATCAGGTCTAAACCAATAGCCCAAAGTTGCCAGCGCACAGATAACGAGTTGTGGTTGTCAGAATTCATTAGCGGGCCGATCAAGTAGGTGAGGCGCCCGGCCGATCCGAGATAAACAAGGGAGACAAGCAATAGCAGCGCCACAACAGCCCAGCGCAGAAAAGTTTGAGGCGGGTGCGTGACAAAGGCGACGGAAGGGAATCGAAACAACAACAAACCCAAGGATAAGGAAATCAGAGCGGCAGCTAGGGCAGCGACTGATTGAGTGGCGATAATCGCGGCAGATAGGATAATGGTTGAGGAAAAATAAAACAGGCGTGAATGACTACCAAACAACAACCAAAACGACATGACAAACAAAGGGGTGATAAACAACGCTAGTGAATTTGGGACATCATAAACGCTTTGGATTCGAGGGAGGTGATTAATTTGCAGGAGACCAATTAGAGCGACGAGATTGCCCGAGAGGAGAAGTGATCGTATTAACAAAGGGATACTAGCTGATAACGAGGCAAGGGGAGCAGAGTTATGTGGCGGGCGACTTTGATGAACCGCTTTTTTAAAGGGAGAGGGGCTTGATGGGAAAGAAAAATGATTAGAATATACCAGCCAACCCAAGAGAAGAGGGATGATAATCCATCCCTTGAGGATGCCTAAGCTGGTGAAAACATGAGGAGAGACAACGGTGCTAATTATGGCAGACAGAATAAATAACCCTATCAGAAGACGGAAAGAAAGTGGCAGGCGGTGCCAACCTGTTAACCATTGTTGCGGTGAGTCCGGCTGAATGAGCGTAAAAATAAAGGTCGTGACGATAGATGCTTCCAAGAAATTGGTGGGGAGGCCCAAGAAAGAAAACCTAATAAGATAGGTGGGCAATAAAGCGACTAATAGTACAGTGGCAACCCGGGAAGAGGCTAGGGTCAGGAGAGAGAGTAGAAGGAGGGTGGAAATAACTAGCGGAATAATCATGAGCGTGGAATGATCAACGCGATAATGATTGCCAGGGCAATGAGCAGGTGGGAATAGAGGAAGCTATTGATAAACTGGGAGTGGGCGAAAAGGGCTGAAATGCCGAATAGCCCAACCAGAGCGCGGGCATCGCTATGGCGAAGGAGACGGACAAAAAAGAAACATAATAAATAAGACCAGGGGAGAAGAAAGAGAGAGAGTCCAAAGATGCCCGTAGTTGCCCAGATAGTTAGCAGGCTATTGTCGGCACCCGCGCGGGAGTGGATGGAATAGTTGGCCGCGGAGGTGCCATTGCCCGAGGCAAACTGATAAGCGTTGTAGCCCACACCAAGGAATGGATGATCAGTGACAATGCGCCAACCATTAGATAGGCTGGCGAGACGCAACTCGACGGTAGCATCAAGGGTCAGGAGGCCGGACAAACGGGGGCCGAGAAAAAAAAGGATAGTCGCTATGATGGCTAAAGACAAACCAATGAGGCTGATTATAGTCATAACCTGGCGGGCATTGGGCCGCCTAAAATACCAATGAAGAGCTAAGGGAGAAAGGACCAGGGCAGTGATACCTGCGGCCAACAACGCGCTGCGTGACTGTGTGGCCATTAACGACAGAGTAATCAGAATAAGCGCGGGATAACGCCACCGGCTGGACCAAAGAGAAGGCAAAGGGAGGATCAATACCAGAAAAATACCGAGAAAATTTGGGTCTAACCATGTCGAAACTAAACGAGATTGGTGCGGATCCCAACCGGCTTTGGCTAGCATAGAAATGTCAGGGAAAAACGCTAGTTGAATTAAGCCGATCAAAATGATGAGACCGGAGGCGACATTAAAGCGGCGCGCGACAAGGCGAGACAACGATTGGGTGTTGAGTAAAAAAACCAAGGCTGGCAGAAGAAGCAAATTGGCGGATAAGCGAAGCCAGTAGGAGAAAGCGATGGCTGTGTGACTGATGCCCAGGCTCGACGCCCGGAGAAAGAGCGTGAAGAGGGACCAGGAAATAAAGGGAATAATCAATAAAAAGATGAAACGCGCGACCGATGGCGTTTTTGTCTTGATGGGCTTTTTAAAAATTATTCTAATACCCGCGATGATAAGAATAACCACGACAGCCAAGTCACTGGGCAATAGCCCTCCTCCTTGGCCAGGTAAAGGCAAACGAATAAGTTGACCGGTTACTAGGGAGAGAAGGAGAAAGGACAAGGCTAAGCGCGGCAACCGAACAAACCAGGCAATAGAAAAAAGAGTCAGTGTACCACCGGCGACACTAAGCGGTAAAGCATACGAAGATAGCGCTGCAAAAGCCATATCGGTTTAGAGTAGTGCTTGCGGAAGTAGTTGTCAGCTGATTTATCATAGAAGTGAGTTTTAAGCGCGGAATCAGTTGAACTGGCACCGCGCTGGTGGAAGACTTGCCAGGACGGTAAAAGATGCACCGCAACACCTGCTTGGCGGGCCCGCTGGCAGAGATCAACGTCTTCCCAATAAAGGAAAAAGTTGGGGTCAAAGCCCGACAGGGCTTGAAAGACAGACCTTCTCACTAACATAGCACCACCGCTTACCCAGCCGACTGCCTGTGGTTGAGAGGGTGGTTGATGTTTAACAAGGCGTCGAATAAATAGAGACCATAAATTAATTGGCTCACCATAACAATCTTCCTCACAAACATAATGGTCATTAATGAGCAGGGGGCCCACTATACCAACTTGGGGATGTTGGGATATATATTTCAGAGGAAAGTTAAGTGTGTTGGGTTTTAGAGCGGCGTCGGGATTAAGAAAAAGGAGGTATTCATTAGTGAGGTTCTGTGCTCCTTGGTTGACCGCAGCGGCAAAGCCAATGTTATGAGTATCATTATTCACTATCTGATGATCCAGTATGCTGTTTTGCTCTATGCTACAAAGGCAACGGGCTAATTGTTCAGCCGGAGTATGGTAGGTGACGATAACGGCGCCAACAGACATAAGGGATATAAACTAGATATTAACAACAGCGCCAGTGGTGTGGCTGATGGCGTCCTTAAGCGCTTGGGTGACGACAGGTTGCCGGCCGCGCCAATGGTGATAAACATAACGGAGACGATTAAGTACCCACCAATAGGGACGCCATAAGATAGGTGTTTCACATTCAAGAAACATGGCACCGTTGCGCACTAAATAGTAGAGTTTTTTGTCACGCGCCGGGGAGGTGACAACTTCATTGTCATGATTAATGGTAATAGCGTTGGTGGTGATAAGGGGTATGCGGCGCCGAGTAAGCTGACGGCTAAAAAGAACGTCTTCCCAGTACATGAAATACTGAGCGGGTAAACCATGATTGGTAAGTAAAAGATGCAACGGCGCTGAGAAGCCGGCTCCATGGACATAAGAAAGCGTGAAGAAATTGTGGAGGCGAGGAGCGGGAAGCGCTTGATTAGTGAG
The DNA here is from genome assembly GCA_964371255.1 of uncultured Candidatus Saccharibacteria bacterium. Lineage (GTDB taxonomy): Bacteria > Patescibacteriota > Andersenbacteria > UBA10190 > UBA10190 > UBA10190. The sequence goes on from CAYJKV010000007.1 coordinate 50,434, forward strand.
ACGGCTGCGGCCAGTGAACAGGTTAACCTGGCCGCTTTGCTGAGGGTTTTGGTTCTCCTGGTAAACGGTCAAGCCAAGCAATATATTTTCAGGGTGATCATCCCACCACCGACGTAATTTCTTAAAGGTATGATTGGACATAACAGCGTCATTATTTAAACAGGTAACAATATCATGAGGTTTAGCGTCCATAGTCGTAATAACTCCCAAGCCCATGTTTATGCCGGCTGCGTAACCGGCGTTTTGGGGAGGATGAATAACAATAAGGAGGGGATGGGATTTAAGAGGCAGGGCCTGACCATGATTAACAACTACAATATGGTCTGGTGGATGACTATTCTGCAGTAATGAATTAACAGCGCGGATGGTTGGGGCGGGGTCTCCATAGTGGACAGTGATTACAAAATGTTTTTTTATTTGTGGATTCATTGTGGATAAATATGTGGAAATGGCTTTATTTTTGTGGATAAGTCTGGTGAAAACCGTACCAGAAATTGCTATCTATAGCCAATTTATATATAAGCGGGATGCTATATTTTTGGCTGATCATTTTAGTTATTTGACTTAATATCCATAATATACCGCAATAATATAGTGTTTTATATTTAGCCCAGTGAAGGAAGGTGCTGGCCTTGGGGACAGAAACAAGCGGATGATTAGATTGAAAGAGGTGGAAAGAGCGGCCAATAGTTTGCTGGCGATGGAATATTTGCTCAGCCGAATAATAGTGATAGTGAGAGCCAATAGCAGAGGGCAACACAGTTAACCTAAGGTGTTTTTGTTCGGCCAACCGGCGACCCAGATCAATATCCTCCCACCCATATAACCCAAAGTCGGACAGAAAGGGGATGGGGGGCAAAATTGATTTTTTTAATGACAAGTGAGAGCCATAAAAAAAATGGTTAGGGTCAGCGTTAGATTGACCCAGTAAGTCATCAAAATTGTTTTGGCTGCCGCCGTGCGCCATCCATTCCATAAAAGGGGTGGGACGGATTCTGGAATCCCAGACAACGAAACCCAAGGCGGCATCGCGAACATCAGGATAACGATCGTGAAAATCAAGATGGGCTTTGAGCGAACCGGGGCGTAACACAATGTCCGCGCCCAGCAGCAGCACCACCGCCGAATCACTGTTGGCTAAGGCCAGGTTACGAGCATGGGCAGCGCCAGTGTGAGCAGATTGGGCGATGCGATAAGGCCATGAACTAGAGGCACAGAGCTGCCGGGCTAATTTGACCGAGCTGTCAGTGGAACCATCGTCGACTAGGGAGAGGCTGACTTGCCAATCGCCCGGAACAGCCTGGCTTAATAATGCCGGCAGAGTCAAAGGAAGCTGTTCCGCATTGTTGTAGACAGGGATAACAACGGTGCATCTGTGGTCATTGCTCATGTGTGCCATGGCGGTGGAAGTTAAATAATTTTAATGAAGCGGAGGAAGACTGGGCTCGATGGTACCTGAACGTAGCAAGCGTAAATGGGCTGGGGAAATAATGCTGGCACCAAGGATAACGATGACATAGACACCAGTGAGCAGCAATATTCTGATAATTGAAGGGATAGCAGGCGGCAATAAAAACAGAAACACAGCGCACCCAGCAAACGACAGGATAATTTTGATCACAAGACTTAAGGGCAAGGTAAAATCAGTAAGGTGATGGACAAAATAGGCGGCGCTGCCGGCGGCAATTAACTCAGTTAGGACAGTCGTCCAAGCGGCGGCGGCGGCACCGTAGAGGGGGATGAAGACAAAATTGGCGCAGGCATTGAAGACGGCTAAGGCTAAATATAAGCGCAGGAGAAAGGTTTGCCGACCCATGGCGACGAGGGCAAAACCAAAAAGATTGCCGAAAAACATAATAACAAGAGCTAGGCTGAGAATTTGCAATAGGGGGGCAGAGGCCGCAAAGGTTGGCCCGGCAACAAGAAAGAGGATCGGTTGACTAAAGAAGACAAGAACTAACAAGCCATACAAGGAGAGGGCCACCAAGACCCGAAAGCCTTCGACGAGGTACTGATTCACCTGATTAATGGCCTGGCGGGATAGAGCGGCGGAAATCCGTGGCAATAATAAGCCGCCAAGCATCGCTGGAAAAAAGAGAGCGCTTTCGATAATGCGATAGGCCGCACCGTACCAACCGACCTCCCAGGCAGGGCGAAAAAAGGACAAAATTAACATATCGACACGAAAATAAAAAGCATTAACCAATAACATCGCTCCCAGAGGCCAGGAAACGGCAATAATTTTTTTCCAATCAGACCAGGCGAAGACAATCCGCCAGGGCGTCACAGGCAAAAGCCATTGGTGCAGAAGATAAGCCAGGGCGGCGCCGACGGTAAAAGCGGTAATCATTGAATTGACATTCGTAGCGGCAGCACCAATCAATAGGATACTAGCGATTTGCGCGAGCCGTCCGACCAAGTCTCCCAAGGTGGCACGCCAGACAACCTGACGATGTTGATAGATCCCCATTAATAATTGACTGAAAGACTGACAAGAAAGGCCAAACGCCATAATAACAAAAGACAAAGTAAAAGGACGCAGGGCAGGAATAATAAGAGAACCAATAGCCGACAACATAAACACTGTGATCAGCAGAAAAAGCCGTAAGGAGAATATTTGCGAGAGGAGATTGCTGGATTGTTGGGGTTGCTGGGCGACAAAACGAGTAAGTGTTAAATAGAGGCCAAAATCCGCAGTTAGTTGAATTAGGGCGCCGATGGACAGCAACAGGACGTAAGAGCCAAACTGACTGGGACCGAGCAAACGAGTAATGAGAGCAGTAACGGCAACGCCCAGCAGGATATTAATCAGGCGCCCGGTGGTGGCGATGGTGGTATTAGTAAGAATGGATTGAGCCATGTGAAAAGAGGCGGGGGATAGTGGATAGTAAATCTACGATGAGAATTACTAAGGCCAACGCCAGAAGGGCGGTATTAAATAAAAACCGGCCGGATCACAACCCGTCGATTTGGTTCGTCGCCTAAGCTGGCCGTAGTAACGTCTGACCGCACGGCGAGTGTCGAATGGACCACGTGGCGATCAGCGGCAGACATGGGAGGCAAGACTACCGCGCGACCAGCCCGTACAGCACTTCGCGCTGACTCCTCAGCCAGGCTGTGCAGAGTTAGTTCGTGGGAGGCGAGGTAGCCATTAACATCAACTGTGACATAGACCGGCTGTCGCAATTGGCGGCGCATGATAGACCGCAGGATGTAAGACAAAGCGTTTAAGTGGGCTCCTTTGAGACCAATTAAGAGACGGCCAGACTGATTAGCTTCGATATTAATGTGAATTTGCTGACGCGGCAGTCCCGACTTGTCTTTGGATAATTTGCTGGCACATGAAACCCGAGAACCAGTAAAACTCATTATATCCAAAAGGTGCCTGACGTCTTCTTCGATCAAGGCGATGGTTTCGGCATTTAAGTTGGTTTGGGTGGTGGTTGACATAAAAATTACATGGCGACTGAGCTGGTTATGTTTAAACGTTTTTTAAATATGTACTGCTGCACTATACCAAAGACAGTCGTGGCTACCCAATAGAGAGCGAGGGCAGCTGGCAGTTTCATTGAGATAAAGACGGTCATGACCGGAAAGATATAGGCCATATTTTTTTGCATAGAGGCCATCATAGCCGCACTTTCGTCGTCGTTGGGCGAGGCGGTCGGGGTGGCAGGTGAGACCGCTTTCATTAAAATAAACTGACTGAGGCCGGCCAGAACAGCCAGTAACAAACTGCTTTGAGCCAAGTTAATGGTTAAGAAACTTAAGTTTATATTAGTGGGGGTGGGCACGATACTATACAGATATTGAAAAGTGTCAGGACCAATACCGATCAGAAATACACGATAGAGGGCGATCAGGATAGGTAATTGAATTAAGAGGGGCAGACAGCCACTGGCCGGATTAATACCCGCTTCTTTATAGAGCTGCATGGTGGCTTCGGCTTTTTTAGTTTGGTCGTTGGCGTGCTGCTTTTGAATTTTTTTTAGATCCTGCTTGAGGGCAGCCATTTTTGTTTGGTTTTTTTGCATCTGTTTGGCCTGGTGTAAAGAGGGTGGAATCAGAATTAACCGCACAATAATCGTAACAATAAGAATACTAATCCCCACGCCATGGCCGGGCACTAGATCGGTTATAATCACTAACAAGTTGAAGAGGGGACGAAAGAGGAGTTCTTGGTAAACAAAAAAGAGGGGGTTCATAAAGTTTAAGGATAGGATTGATTATGGTTTTGTCGGAGGGACGGGGTCATTCCCGCCGATGGCAAAGGGGTGGCAGCGCAAGACGCGGCGCAACGCTAACGACAAACCAGATAAGCCATGGTGGCTTAAGGCCTGCGCAGCATATTCAGAACAGGAGGGAGTAAAACGACAAACGCCGTGAGGAAAAATATTTTTAAACACACCGTGATCGGGGGAAAGGGTGTGTTGGTAAAGACGAATAAACCGAACGAATAGAGCAAGAAGCTGATTGAGTCCAGTGGTCATAAAATAAGAGTATCGGTTATTAATAAAAGATAAAAACAGATCGGGAAAAATCGCTCCCTTAAGTAGCGCGAAGGTGTTTATTTAATAAGGAGACGAGACTGTCTCTGAGCGACGATAATGTTTTTAGATTCGAGATGGTCGGTCGAGCAATTAAAACAAGCCTAGTGCCAGACGGGAGGGAGGGAACAAGAGGCCTCATCACCTCACGCAACCAGCGCTGGTATTTATGCCGACGAACAGCCGAGGGACTAATTTTTTTACTGACAACACAGGCAAACTGGGTAGCAGGCGAAGCGTTAGGGGGTCGATTAAAATGGATTCTTACGTAGGGGGTGTAGAGTATTTGGCCTTGCCCGATAGTTTGTTTAATTTCTTTTTCCTTCATTACTGACGCGGAGCGACGCGATGGCGTTTTTTCCGCCGGCGACTAGCCACAACCCCGGTGCGCTTTCTGCGTTTTTTGGCGGCCAAAAAACCAAACCGCCGCGCTCGTCTTCGTTTGGATGGCTGATAAGTTCGTTTGGGCATAATTATTAGATGGAATTATTTAGTAACAATACATACACTGCGCCCGTTGGTCAAATAGCACAGGGCCTAGAATACCTTCACAATGTTATCAACAGATTGTCCACACAATTTCCACAAAATTAGGATTTTGTGCTTTACAGCACTGTGGATAACTATGTTATTATTTAGCGATGACTAATGAACAGTTATGGAAGGCAGCGCTGGGTCAGCTGGAGCTTAAGGTAAGCCAGGGTAATTTTTTGACTTGGTTTAAAGCAACCAAGATCCAGGACAGACAAGGGGGGAAAGTGGTGATAGAGACGCCGTCGGCCTTTACCTTCGAATGGCTGTCCAAGAAATACAAGTTGCCAATACTAGAAACACTGCAGGGGCTTGATAACAGTGTGATGAGTATTGATTTTACGATCAGCTCAGTGACCTCACGGCAAAGAGTGCTCAAAAAGAACTTTCGGGTATTAGCGCACAAGGCGGTGAAGAAGGAGCAGCCCGCCATCGCCGGAGACAGTGCGAAGCAAGCCGCTCCGCTAATGGTGGATAACCAGGCACAAAGGCTAGCTAAAACCCTTAACCCTAAATACATATTTGACACTTACGTGGTTGGCCCCAGCAATGAGATGGCACACGCCGCGTGTCGAGCAGTAGCTTCTAAGCCGGGTGAAGCTTATAATCCTTTGTTTATATACGGCGGAGTGGGTCTGGGAAAAACACATTTATTACAGGCGATTGGCAACGAAATATTAAAAAACAACCCGTCCGCAAGGGTGTTATATGCGTCATCAGAAAAATTTATTAACGAGTTCGTGCAATCGATCAAAGAGAGAAGGACGCAAGCCTTCAAGCAGTATTACCGGGAAGTGGATGTGCTAATAATCGACGACGTGCAATTTATGGCCGGCAAAGGCAAAACGCAAGAAGAGCTTTTTCATACATTCAATGCTTTGCATAGTCAGAACATTCAAGTGATTTTAAGCAGTGACCGGTCGCCGCGAGCCATACCCACATTAGAAGAAAGGCTGCGTTCCAGACTATCAGGCGGGATGATCGCAGATATAAAACAACCAGATTATGAAACGCGCTTAGCGATTATTTCCAGTAAGGCGGAAAAAATAGGCAGCGTGATAGACGACGAATCACTGGCCTATATTGCTAAAAATATTCAAAAGAATGTGCGTGAATTAGAGGGTGCCTTAAACCGAGTAATAGCCCATTGTGAGCTGAGTAATTGCAAACCCAGCCTGGAATATACAAAAAAGATTTTAGAGGGGATATTAGAGCAGTCTAATCAAAAGACCATCGATTCCAAGAGTGTGTTGGAGGTGGTTAGCATGTATTACAGCATGTCGCTAGATGACCTGTGCGGCAAGTCCAGAAAAAAAGAGATTGTACGCCCCAGACAAATAGCCATGTACCTACTGCGCAAAGAAAACCGAGTGTCGTTTCCCACGATTGGGGATTATTTTGGCGGCAGAGATCACACGACCGCGATGCATGCCTGTGAGAAGATCGAAAAACTACTAGAGCACGACGAGGAATTGTTACAGGAGTTGAATTTTATTAGAGAGAGATTGTATGCATAGCGGCTGCCCATTGATCTGTTGGTTAGTTGTGGACAGGTTGTTAAAAAAGGGCCGACATAGTGTTGATAATAAAACAGAGGAGGACCTCACATCCACTGTTTATACCCTAGTTATTAAGAGTAAAGGAATTATTATCCACGTGTTATCTACCATTAATGTCGCTTTGCAAAGCTGTTTAATGTCGATATTCACACAAATTACCAGCTCTACTACTACTACTATATTAATTAACTAGATATATATAGAGGGCGGTGATAATGGGGATAAGTACTAGCATTTAATAGTTGGATGAATAAGAAGTAACGTATGAAATTTATCGGGACACAAAAGAATTTAGTGGACGGTGTTAGTGCGGTGGCCGCGCTAGCGGGGCGTAATCCCCAACTACCTATTTTACAAAACGTATTATTGGAGGTGCGTGATGGGGTATTGAATTTAACCTGCACTGACTTAGAGGTGGGAGCGCATGTGACGGTAGCTGGTAAGGCAGAGCAGGACGGCAGTGGGGCGGTGCCGGCGCGGCAGTTGTTGGAATACGTACAACAACTACCTGGTCTGGAGCCGGTAGTGTTAGAGCTTAAGAAAAGCGGCCTGGTGGTCTCGACTAAAAATTTCAGCGCACAATTTCCAGTAATGGCGGTGGACGACTTTCCGATTTTGCCGGTACCACAAAACAAGAGCGAGGTACTGGTTGATGGCCGTTTGTTTTGTCAGAGCGTGTCTAATACCTTATTTGCGGCAGCCAAAGACGAAACAAGACCAGAGATACACTGCGTAATGGTAAGCGGTGGTGGGGGAGAGATTAGGGTGGTGGCGACTGATAGTTTTAGGTTATCCGAACAAGTTTTGTCCTGGGATAAAAAAGACCAAGAGTTTAACTTCTTGCTGCCAGTAAACGCCGCTCAAGAAACCGTTAGGTTGTTTGGCAGCAAAGACGAATTGGGGTTGTTGATTGAGGAAAATTATATTGCTTTTCAATCGGAAGGGTGCAACCTGTCAGCCCGCTTGATAGACGGTGCGTATCCTAATTATCAACAGATTATACCAAATAAATTCAACTCAAATTGCGTGGTGGATGTCGGGGAGTTTTTGCGCGCCCTGAAAGTATTGTCGGTATTTATCCCGCGGGAGTCGCGCCGCGTGTCGTTGAATGTTCAGCCAGAAAAGGAAACGATAAGTATTCGAGTAGAGGGAGGAGAGAGTGGTTCAGGAGAGGTGGAAGTGGGTATTGAAGGGACGGGTAAGGCGGTGGATGTTTTGTTTAATATTCAATATCTACTAGAGGGTTTTCAGCACATGAACGGTGATAGATGTGAGATGTCGTTTGGCGGCGCCAGTGATCCGTTGTTAATAAAACCTCACAATAGTACGGTGAAGCAGTTGTACGTAATAATGCCCATACAGGCATAGTGAAGCGACTATGGACCTGGTTAGAATAAACTTAACAAATTTTAGAAACTTTAACCCCAAAACTGAAATAGAGTTGCCGCGGGGAGGTTTGTTAGTGGCGGCGGCACCAAACGCGGTCGGTAAAACCAATTTTTTAGAAAGTATCATGGTATTACTGCGGGGAAAAACCTGGCGGGCGAGGATTGGGGAGTGTGTTAAGTGGGGCGAAGAGAGTTTTTTATTAGAAGGGGAGATTGAGCGTCAGCAAGACAATGACAGCCGGGTGGCTATCCGATACCACAAACCTTCACGTAAGATCAGGATTGAGGAGGATGGTTTGCCGGCCTCGGTCGTGGCTTTTTATGCCCATTATCCATTCGTGTTGTTTGTGCCGGAAGACACGTTCTTGTTGTCACGCGGCCCCGCACAGCGAAGGAATTTCATGAATCACGTTCTGGTGTGTCAGCCTAACTATATTTCTGCTCTGGTGCAGTATCACCGGGTGCTGCGGCAACGCAACGAGGCGTTAAAAAAGGCGCGGAGCGTAGCGGATATTGCCACGTGGACAGAGATGTTGGTGGAGCATGCGACGAGCGTATGGCGCCACCGGGATAATCTGGTGGCTTATTGGAACGATAAAATTAACGAAATGTACTTTAGTTTATCAGGAGAAGAAAGAGAATTTAGTGTAAGCCTGGCTTTTGGGACACGGGACCGGGAACGATTGATGGATGAACTAGGGGCAGCTTTTAAGCTGGAGCGTCGATTTGGTTACACTTTATATGGTCCCCATCGGGACGATTTGGTGGTATTGACTAAGCAAAGGCGAGTGGCGACGGCCTTGTCGGGCGGACAGAATAAGAGCTTGGTGGTGGCTTTAAAAATATTAGCACATCGTTATGTGCGGCAAGTGACAAAAGAAGAACCGCTGCTTTTACTGGACGATGTTTTTAGTGAGCTAGATGAGAAGAGACAAGTAACGTTGGTGGAAAATTTACCGACCACACAAACAATAATAACCTGTACGGCTTTGCCACCAGCGTTACAACAACGGGAAGGAGTGTACTTATTAGATCTGCGATCGATCATCCAAGAAAAAAATTCGAGCAAGATAAGAAGTGACGAGGCAGACCGAAAGAATGTGAATGTTGCGGGGCCGACCATACTCGGTAGGCAGGGGATTGAAACCCTAGCTGGTGAACCAGAAGAGGTGGCGGTGAATTGATATGACTAAAAGCCTCGCGGAAATAATGCGATTGTCCCGGGCAGGGATAGACGAGTTTGACGTACGGTATTGGGTGCAACGATATGTGGACGACTTGTTGGGCGGTGGCGTGCGTTGTCGGGCGGTGCGCAGCGGTAAGGTGGTGTTAGCGGCAGAATCGGCTGGTTTGAGGCAAGAACTTTATTTGCTCAGAGAAACAATTCAGACGGCTGTACAGCAGAATACTGGATACGAAGTCGGTGAAGTTGAAATCAAGTATTGGTGAGTTGACTATTCGATGGTAACTGTGTGTTTGCTGGATTCGGTGGTGTTGCCGGTTTTGTCATAAGCAATAGCATAGACGGTGTAAGTGCCGGGGCCAGGTGAGTCCGCCCAGGTGATTTCGTAGCGATTAGGGATGCTGGAGTGGGGGGTAGCGGTTCGTCCGATGCGCTTGGTTCCAGAATCACCGTCTTTAGTATAAAGCACGTCGATAATATCGATGCCGTTAGCGTCGTTGGCTGTTACCTTAGCAGTCAGGGGGAAATTGGTGGCTTGCAGGGCGGAGTTGTTAGTGGGGGTGTGGAGGGTGACGGAGGGGGGGCTGTCGTCGGGGTTGATGATGAAAGTGCGATGGGCGCGGCCGATAAGGCTGTCTTCGGTGATAGCCATAATGAGAACCGTTTTGCGGCCAGAGAAAGAATCGGCAAAGGACAGCTCAGCAGTGAGAGGCTCGTTGGATTTTCTAACGGCTACCTCCTTGCCATCAATGAAGAATCGGACCTCCTTAACTTTTTTAGGAGAATCTATTACTGCTTTAATCGTGATGGGGCTAGAAGTTAAAACGGTGGTGTCGGGTTCAATGATTGATACTTTAGGCAGGTCCTCAGTGTTGTGTGTGCCGCATTCCAGAAGGGGCAAAGCATCGGTGTATTGAGGTTCTTCGGGTTTGTTTTTGTTTTTTTCGTTGTTCTTGACGCGCCATTTGGCTACGCCTTCCTCCCAACGGGCGAATTGGGCGTCACTCTCTGCCTGGGCGGGCGGGGCACCTAAGGGGTTCTGGCGAGAGATATAAAACAAGATATTATGGATTTCTTTAAACGTAGTGGGTTGACCGATGGCGACAGGACAATCCAGGGAATAGACTGTATTACTGTCGGGATCCCATTTGCCCTTGGTCTCTGGAATTTCTCCACGTAATATCGCGTGAGGAATATCTTTGGTTGGCTCGGGCGGCACGAACTGTTCAATGGGGGTACCCTCCAGTGATTGTTTGAAGAAGGTGTTCCAGATGGGGGCAGCAGTCAATGATCCGTCGGAGCGTGCGCCCATCGGCGTGTTGTCGTTATTTCCCGTCCAAACACCAGCGGCCAAACTGGGGGTGTAGCCAAGGGTCCAGCCGTCACGAAAGTCTTGGGTGGTGCCTGTTTTTGCAGCGACCGGACGGCTACCCAGGGTGAGATAATTACTAGCGCCGAAGGTGGCAGATCGAGCAGTATTGTCTGACAAGACGTTGGATAAGGTCCTGGCTAGTTGAGCGGTGATTACTTGCTGCCCAACAATCTCGTCTTGGGTGGCATCAAAGAGAGTCTCTGTTTGGTTAGTTGTTTTTAAGATTGACCGATGGGGGTAGCGGACACCGTCGTTGGCAAAGACACCATAGGCCGAGACTTCGTCGAGCAGGGTAACCTCACCGCCGCCTAAAACTAAGGATAAACCATAACGATCAGGGTCGTTGAGCGAGACCATGCCCATAGCCTGAGCCAGGTCGGTCGCCTCTTTAACACCGGCGAGGTAGAGAGTTTTGACGGCCGGGATATTTAATGAATTGGAGAGAGCGAAGCGCATAGAAACAGGTCCGCGCTCAGCGAGGTTGTAGTTCTTAGGTTGATAACCTTGGCCAAAATCTGTTTCAGCATCAATGATAATAGTTTCTGGGGTATAGCCTTTTTTCCAAGCGGCAGCATACACAAAAGGTTTAATAGATGAGCCGGGCGAGCGATGACGAATAGCTACGTTGACGTTGCCATCAATCTCTTCGTTGAAGTAATCAACAGATCCGGCCATGGCAAGAATGTCGCCGTTTTTAGGATCGATAGCCACCAAGGCGGCGTTGGATGCTCCCTGGCCTTTGAGTTGCTCCTGATATTTTTTTAGAGTATCCTCGGCGATTGTTTGCAGCCTCATGTCGAGGGTGGTGGTAACGACTAAACCGCCTTGTTCCACTACTCGCTCGCCATACTCCTGGTCGAGTTGTTGTTTAACGTAGAAAACAAAATGCGGGGCGGAGATAGCTTCTGCCCGAGGGCGAAAATCAAGCGGTTCTTGTTTGGCTTGTTGGGCTTCCTGTTCGTTGATGAAGCGCAGGTGGAGCATACGGTCAATAATGGATTCCTGGCGAATTTTGAGGTCTTCAATATGGGAGCCATAAGGAGAGTAGTAGGTGGGCGCTTTAGGCAGGGCAGCAATGAGAGTGGCTTGCGCTAAGGTAAGATCGGCAGCGGAGCGGCCAAAAAGCGTTTGGGAGGCAGCCTCAACACCGTACGATTGACTACCGTACGGGATCTCGTTTAGGTACATAGTGAGAATTTCCTCTTTGCTCTGACGTTGTTCGAGCTCCATCGCGAGGACGGCCTCTTTTACCTTACGCTGAATGGTTCTTTCTGGTGTAAGGATAGAGTTTTTAATAAGCTGCTGAGTGATGGTGGATCCACCCTGAGCGCGTGAACCGACGAGAGGTTTAATAATAACGCCGCGGATGATGCCTTTGAAATCCAGGCCATGGTGTTCGAAAAACTGGTCATCCTCAGCCGCCACGGTGGCGTTCACTAGGTGTTTGGAGATTCGGTCCAGGGGAACGGTGGTGCGGCGTACTTCGCCAATCTCATAGAGAGGGTGGGTGCCAGTGCGATCAAATATTTTTGTCGATTGGATTACTTGTCGATCGTTTATCCCTTGAGGATCGGGCAAGTCGCGGCTCCACCATAAAACAACAGTTGCGCAGACAAGAAAAATAACACCCAGGAGACTGATGGTGAGGGGGATGATCCGGTAACGCAGTTGACGTAAGGAGGAAGGCACGATTAACCGGCCGGCGCGTCGCATGCGGCGCTCGGGGTGTTTGGCTGGTGTTCGATTGGATAGTCGACGAATAGCCATAAAGATATTAATTAAGGATTACTCGACAGTAACAATGCATAACAGTGAGCAAGAAAGCAAGTTTAGATAAATGAGGGAAGAAAAACAAGGCGGGGGTTATAGTCTTTTAGTTGGATCAACCAAGAAGCCTTTGAGGTCGCGACGACCAATAATCATGCTGTATTTCATGTGGGAGCGGTCGGCGATAAAAGCTTTGGTCTTGATCGACCGGTCCCGCAGCTTGAGCGTGAGTTCGATTAAGGGTCTTTTTTCTTTACCCAGGGCGCCACGCACAGGAACTGGTTTGTCCTGCACCAGTTTGGTATGCAGGTGGTATTTGCGGGCGAGCAGCTCGTCGATCGTGGTGCGCCAAGCGCCAGTATCTACTTTAGCTGCGACAGTGTGGGGGTGACCATCGGCATCAAAAATTTCGATCGTTTCGTGAACGCCCAAAATTAAATGTCCGGACACATCCTCAATTTCCTGTTCGACGTCTCCGCCAAAGAGATTTTGACCGAGGCGTACACCGCGTTCAGGGGTGGAAACCGTTAAGTCCTCGACGCGTTTAAGCCGTGATAGGAGTGGAGACATGTTGGCGAGTTGTATTTCCAGCCCAGGCTTGGCATTAATTTCTAGAACAGTGGGACCGTCGTCCCGATCCAAGGCTATGTCTACACCAGAATAGGCGAGACCGAGTGCTTGGGCGGACTTGGTGGCCAGCAACAAAGATTGTTTCCAGTGCGGGAGGTGGATGCCTGATAAATTAAGGCGAGAGCCGGGCAGGTTTTCAATGACGTGACCGCGGTGGATGGCGGTGGTGGTAATGCCGCGCGCCAGGTCGATACCAATACCAATTCCACCAGCGTGGAGATTGGCTTTGCCGTGAGATTCGAGCGTCGGCAAGCGGAGCATGGCCATAATAGGCACGTGGTTGTAAACAATGATGCGCAAATCAGCCACCCCTTGTTTGGAATATGGTTTAAGGTCGGGATGGTTTTTTATGCGCTGCTCAAAAAGAGCGACGTCGGGTATGTTGGAGGGCGAAAAGTTTCCATCTAGGGTATCAAGGACGTGTTTGCGCAGCTGGGGAATAAATATCTCTGCTTTGTCAGCTTTTACCCAATTGCCTTTTTTATTACGGCCAAAAATGACGATAATGCCGCCGCCGCCGTAAGAGGAGCGAGGTTTAATAACAAAAGAAGAGGGTAGTTTTGTCCAGCGAAAACGAGCTAACTCTTGCCTGGTCTTAATAGCGGCGTAGAGCCGGGGGGTCGGTAAACCAGCCCGCTGCAAGAGTTTCTTGGTAGCAAGTTTGTCCTGGGCGATTTTGGATCCAGTCGATATGAGGTTATGACCCGTGTAACGAAGCGAACGGGCGTTAAGGCCCAGAAGTTGGCGGGAAGTTTTACGGAAGGCGTTTGGCATGGCGTAGTAGTTCGCGAAAGCGGAAGTATTCCGTAATGCGTAAACCGCCCCATTGCCCAAGAGCGATGTTGATTGGCACGGTGAGCAGGATTAGCTCAGGGTAGGACAGGATAAGGGTGCGGAATATTTCTGAGCTAACAATAAAATAACAAATAGTGGAAAGAACCAGCGTCCAGGCGGTGATGGTGAGGGCGGAACGGACGCCAAGTTTGAACTGGGCGGCAATAAACTCTTCGGCGAGGATGGTTAGAATCAGGGCCGGGAAGATTGAAAAAGAGAGAATGGAGTTTTGATTGTTAGCTACCCCAAAACCAAGCAGCAAAAGCAGGCTCAGGCTGACACTCGTCAAAACCAAGGCCATGCGGGGAAGATACAATAAACGGAGACGCCGCAGTGCCGAACGGGTGACGGTGCCGGACAGAACTATGACAGCGAACACGATCAGGCCATAGGTTAAGCCCATCACCAAGAAGGATAAAGTGGTCATGGCCGGGGTGATAAGACCAAAAGATTTTATGCCGACGACTTGTCTGGCGAAGGCTAAGATGGTGGCGATTACCGGCAACATTAAGATCAGAATAATACTGTTAGCGGGGACGCCCTGATTAATGAGAAAATTGATGCCAAAAGACATGAAGTTGGTGAGGCCCAAATCAGACACCGTGCGGGCGCTGAATTGACCTAAAAGACGGTGCTCAGTGGTAGAGGAAAGAACGGCGGTTTTTGCTTCCTCGGCTGTGGTGGTGGTAGAGAGGGAGTCAAGAAGCGACGGGCGAGTAAGCAAGACATAACCAGGGTGGAGTTGATCGAAGGCTGATTGAGCGGTGGGGGTTAGAACACCGAAGGGGGTTTCGGATAATAAAACAATACCCTTATCAGTGAAGAAGACTGTGTCCTGTGGTAGGTTCTCGGTCGTCCTAATGTGTTGGGCGAGTTTGGTGAGAACGTTTGCTCCCACGCCACCGGCAGTCCACATAATAATTAGATGGGCCTGATTTAGACTAGGACGAAGATCGAGCAGTTGGCTGGTCAGGTCTTCTTCGATCAATACTTCGGGCTGGCCGCCTTTGGCATGAACAGAGAGCAACAACACGCCGGCCTCAGCAGCGTGCTGACGGCTAGCCTCGACTTGTTCATTGGTGGAGCTGTTGTCTAGAACCAGGATGATGAGGTCGTGAAAAACACGGATCTCGGCGGTGTCTTCGTAAATGTTTTGGTCGGTGGTGGCTTTCAGTTTAATCAAATATGAGCCTTGTTTGTTGTAAGTATGGTTAACCTTGCTGCCAGTGGCCCTAGTCCCGTCGCCAAAATCCCACACGACTTCTTCTAAAGTTTCAGAACCAAGATTTGATATTTGGCTATCGAAGGTTAGGGACTGGCCGACAATGGCATCACGGGCAGTACCGGCATTGATGGTTAGCGAAGACTCGTTTAACAAACCAGGATCGTCAGCCTCTTGAGCAAAGGCAGCACTGGGCGCCAGCCAAAGAAGCGGCAGGAACAAGAATAGGGGGATTAGTTGTTTGGGCATAGTTTGAAAGTAATATCTTTATTTTACGCCGAAATATTATGTAATTGGTATTTATTGTCAACAAGACATAGCGCCGCGGCCAAAGCGTCGGCGGCGTCGTCTGGTTGGGGCAAGTTGGTTAAGTGAAGACGGTCTTGGACCGCCTGTTGCACTTGCTGTTTTTGAGCCTGGCCGAAACCGGTGACCTGAGACTTAATTTGTAGAGGAGTGAGTGAATAAACAGGGATATGGTGTAATCGCAACAAGTAAGAAAAAACACCACGGGCTTGGGCGGTCAGCATAGCGGTACTTGAGTTTGTGTTGAAGAAGATTTGTTCGATAACGGCCACGTCAGGGCGGTGTTCCTTAATGAGCTGAGAGAGGTCTTGGCCCAGTTGCAGCAGGCGATCGGCGGGGGCAGCGCCAGGTTTAGTGGTGAGGCAGCCGCAGGTCACAAAAATATGTGGCTGTTTGGTGTCCAGTAGGCCGTAGCCGGTGCGCGCTAAACCGGGATCAAGGCCGAGAATTATCATAATAATGGAAGGGGTATTTTGAGGAGGGGACAAGAAGAACGATGTTTGGTTAGCTGACTGCGTCCGTAAAAACCGATCGGACGTCCGGGTGTTCGTTGAGGTTATTAATAAGATTGTTTAATTGTTGTTGATCGGCGGGATTAAGAGTTTGGGTAAATTTGGGAGTAAATTGATCAGTGGCGGTTTGATCAAATTTCCATAAGACACTATGAGGCTGGCCTAGGGGCGTATGGTACTGGTTGAGCAGGTGACGGATTTCCGCCACGGTTCGTTTGGGGCTGTCCGTGCCGGCCAGGATTAAGAGGGCAGCGCCACCCGGACCAAACGCTTCATAGACGGCGGACTGCAGGGAGGCTGAGGATCTTTTTTGTAAGAGGTTGTCGATGTTGCTTTGCGGCATGTTAGCTTGTTTGGCCTTAGCAACTGCTTCCCGCAAGGCAGGGTTTTGAGCGGGGTTGGGGTTGGCACGCGCGGCAGTGCTGATTTGTTTAGCCAACCGCGTAAATTCCTGCCCCCGTTTGCTGTCAGCCACTGATTTCTTGTGCTTTATTTGATGCCACTTAGAATGTCCAGACATGCCTCCAGTTTAAGAGTCAAAGATAAAAGAGCAAGGGGGCTAATTAGTGGCAGAAGAAGAGACGATTATGTCTGTTCTCCGGGAGACGATAAGGCTGTTGATAATCTGGGGGATGGAGTCGACAGAGACCAGGCCAATGGTTGGCCCATTGAGAAAACTCTGGCTGAGGCGGCAGGGTGTGCGAGACTGAAAAATACCAAGCGATCCACGGCGAATCTGAAGATGGCTCAAATTAACTTGACTGTCGGGAAGACAGCTAACGGCCGGCGAAGCGTCATCGAGCGTAACGTTCTGCAAGTCTAAAAAACCTTGAGGTTCGGCGGTCAAGCCAAGCCAGGTCTGGTTAAGCGGGTGCCGTTCGTTAGACTGAAAAGAAATGGGAAGTTGGCTGGTGCCTGAGGCGAGCAAACGGCCAGCGATAACAAGGCCAGCGTTCTCGGCGGCGAAGACATTAACGCCGGGCTGAATAGTGACCGTCACTGACGGCATGATGCGGGTGGGTTGATTGAGGAGATAGGGATTATGGTCGGCCGTCAAAATGATGTCTTGCCGGATCACGGCAGGCAAATATGTGCCGGTAGTAAAGAGTGGTGTGTGGTAGTCGGGCGGGGAAATAAATTCCGGCAAATATAAGCGATTTTTCCAAGCTGCGGGAAATTCGTGTTCCACCGCGATAGCGAGTGGTGTTAGAAGCAACGCGACGGAAATAAAAAGGGCAGGTAAATGACGCATAGGTATTCTTATATTACACCAACTAAAATTATTGCTGGCTGTTTAGAAACTAAGCGCGTAATGCTTACAATGGGATAACCAAAGAGGTAAGGTGTTTCTCGGTTGATAACTGTAGACAGTAGAAGAAAAGTATCGAGGCGTTTAGTCGCTTCGTCAAAGACGAAACCACTGAACCCAACTGGATGCAGATCCCCCTAATGATTGCCTACAGTTATCAACAGGGAACTAGTCATCATACCGTCGTTGAGGCGGGGAGGTCAAGGCGGGAAAAGTAATAAAATAAACAGTTGTTATGGATAAATAAGCGAAGATGTGGATACGTTATAGTGATCGGCCGGGGAAGCAAAGGTGGTTAGGAAAGAGGGAGTTATGTATAATAGAGAGCCGAATGATTGATATACTGAAAACATGGCTATTGAAACTACCAACACGTCAGTAACGGCCGCCGCGGTGCGGAGCGGTGAGGATGTGTCTTTGGACATGACGCTTCGACCGAAAAGCTTAGAAGAATTTATCGGTCAACCAAAACTGAAGAAATCACTGCAAGTATTTTTGGCGGCGGCGAAAGCGCGGGGCGAAGCGATGGACCATGTATTGTTAGCCGGGCCGCCGGGGTTGGGAAAGACAAGCTTGGCGCATATTATTGCCCATGAGCTGGGCAGCACTATTCGGGTGACGGCGGGACCGGCTTTGACGAAAGTGGCTGATTTAGCTGGGGTGTTAACCAACCTGGAAGAAGGGGATGTGTTATTTATCGACGAAGTGCATCGTTTGCAGCGGTCAATTGAAGAGGTGTTGTATCCGGCGATGGAAGATTACTCTTTAGACTTAGTGGTTGGCCAGGGGCCAGGGGCTAGAACGCTGAGACTAGACTTGCCGCGGTTTACATTAGTGGGGGCGACCACAAGAGTGGGTATGTTAGGGTCACCGCTGCGGGATCGGTTTGGGATGACGTATCGACTAAATTTTTACGAAGAAGATGAAGTCGTCAAAATATTAACAAGGTCCGCCAAGCTACTTGGCGTAGCAATTGATACAGAGTCGCTGGTGGAAGTGTCCCGCCGTTGTCGTAGGACACCGCGGGTAGCCAATCGGTTGTTGAAAAGAATCCGAGACTTTGCCGAAGTTAAGAAGCACAAGACAGTCGTGCGCGAAGTGGTGGAAACGGCTTTGGAAATGCTGGAGATTGATGAGGTGGGGCTTGATCCGGTGGACCGTTTAGCGATGAAAGTGTTAGCAGAGCAGTTTGACGGAGGGCCGGTGGGTTTGCAAACATTGGCCGCGGTGATGGCAGAAGAGGAGCGGACTTTGGAAGAAGTGGTTGAGCCATATCTGTTGCAATGCGGTTTTATTCAAAGAACGCCCCGAGGAAGAATTTTGACGGACAGCGGGAAGGAACATCTTGGATTCAGCGAGGAACAAGGGAAGCTGGTTTAGAGAAGTGGGAGGGAAAGCCGGCGGCTGATAGCCCAAGGGGTGAGTGTTTGTTTTTGGGTGATTGGTAAGCTAGTGTTTTAGAAGATATGAGTGTTGCTAACGTTATTACCGGCAGTCGCTTGATATGGTTTGTAATCTTTATCTGGGCGGTGCAGACAGAAAAGATGGGGTGGGCGGCCGGGATGTTTTTGGCGGCTTGGGGTTTGGACGCGGTGGACGGCTGGTTAGCGCGCCGGCTCAGGCAGGTAACAAAGTTTGGCTATATCTTTGACAAAGCGGTTGACCGAACAGTTTTGATTGTGGGGCTGATTGTCTTGCTGATGAATAAAGTGGTGCCGGACTATGCCTGCATGATATTGGCAAAAGACATTGTGTCGTTACCGGCGGCGTCTGCGCAAGTGAGACTGGGGAAGGTTATAGCCAGTATGGGAAAAGGCGGAAAAGTTACGGTAGTGGGGCAGGGGATAGCTGTGTTTTGGGTGTGGGCTGATTGGCCGGGCGGATTGTGGGTCGTACTGGCAGTAGCGGGACTGGGCGCAATAGTTGGGGGGAAGTATGTTTATCAGGTGTACAGGAACAATGTCGAGTAAGCACCAACGGCTGTGGAAAACTATTGAAACTGGAAAAGTAGGGGGGTGATATGATAACAAGAAGGGAAAAATAAACAAACAAAACAAAAAGAGTTATGGAGGGGAGTCTACAAAGAGATTTTTTTCATGTGGGGGCGCGCGTAACTTCAGCTACAGCCTTGGCTGTTTTTTTGTTGCTGGGATTGCCATTGCTGGTGTCTGCGGCAGAGAGAGGTGTGGTAATAAACGAGGTGATGTGGGATGAGGTGGAGTATATCGAGTTGTTTAATGCAACGGAGCAGGAACTTGATCTAGCCGGGTGGACTTTAACTAAACAACAAAAAGACAAAGGGGTTATAGAAATTGTGGACTGGGAGGAAGGAGGGATAATAGCGACCGGCGGATATTACTTAATAGAAAAAAATGAGGAGGCGACGACGGTTGCCGCTAATAAAGTAAGCTCTTCGGCACAATTAATGAATGCTGGTGAGTTGATAACCTTACGGGACGCGGCAGATAATGTAGTGGATCAAGCTAATCAACTTGATGTGTGGTATGCCGGAACCAATAATGACAATGGAGTGGCAATGGAAAGGACAATTGCTAATAGCGATGGATTGTTGGCGGAGAGTTGGCATACTTCCACTGGTGAGGCGGGGGGAAGACAAGGCACACCGGGGCAGGTTAACAGCCGGCCGCATGTTAATGAGGCGCCAGTGGCAACGATCAGTGGTCCAGAGGAAGGTTTAGTAGGGGAACAATTGGTTTTTACAGCCGAAGACACAACTGACTTGGAGGACGATGATTTATTATACGAATGGACGATGGGTGACGGAACAACACTAAGCGGCGCAAAGATTGCATATAGTTATAAACAGGCCGGTAAATTCGAGGTGAGAGTGGTGGTGTTTGACGGAACAGAGACGGATGCAGAAAACCTGGAGGTCGTAATAACTGAACCAAAATATTCAGACGAAATAATAATTAATGAATTCCTGCCTGATCCGACTGGAGCAGACAGCGAAGGGGAGTTTATTGAATTAAAGAATACAGGAAGTGAGGCAGCCGATTTGGCGGGGTGGCAGCTAGACGATAGCGAGGGGGGCAGCAAGCCCTACACAATTCCCTCGGGTGTCAGCATGGCAGCGGGGGAGATTAAAGTGTTTATGCGAACTGAGACAAAAATTGCTCTCAACAATAGCGATGACGCAGTGCGTTTAATGGATCCGGCGGGAAGCATAAAAAAGGAGAGGGGCTATGAAACAAGCGAAGAGGGGTGCTCGTTTAACTGGAACCAGGAACACGATTATTTAGTAAGTACCACGCCAACGCCGGGGTCTGAAAATAAGATCAGCGTGCCGGCCGAGGAAGAAGGTGGCGAAGAGGAAGAGGAAGGCGAAGCGGCGCAGGAAACAAAGCAGGGCCTGGTGGCGGGAACGAAAATCTCCAAAATTGCTCTGAGTGATATTCGGCAAGAAGAAAAAGGGGCGCTGGTTGAGGTGACGGGGACTGTGAGTGTGCCGCCCGGTATATTGGGGGAGAGGGTGTTATACTTAGCCGGTTCTGGTGTGCAAGTGTATTTTTCAAAAGCGTCTTGGCCAAAATTAAGCTTGGGTGACACAGTTAAGGTCATAGGGGAAGTATCGGCCATTGGCGGAGAAGCCAGAATAAAACTTAATCAACAAAGTGACCTGTTGGTGACGGGCCAGGGGGAAGTCCCGGAGCCACACCGCGTGGAAACAGGGGAGGTGGGGGAGGAGACAGAAGGGTGGCTGGTGATGACGCAAGGACAGGTGACAGAAACGAACGGTGATACTTTTTATGTGGATGATGGCAGCGGCGAAATTCGAGTCTATATAAAATCCTCGACAAAAATCGATAAGCCGGAAATGAAAAAAGGCACAACGGTAACAATAACGGGGGTGGTGTCGGAAACAAGCAGCGGCTATCGCATATTGCCGCGGTGGCAGGAAGACGTGCGGCTAGGGCTCGTGGCCGGGATGACGAGTTTTCCAGCGACAGGCGGGATGGATAGCTGGCTGGTCGTTATGTGTGGGTTTGTGTGGCTGTTACTCAAGCTAGCGCGACGGGCGGGGGAGCCTTTGATGAGCCGATAGAGAAATAGATAGTAAGCCGATAAAACCCAAAGGGCAAAAGACAGGTTGTCAGAAAGCCTTTATAAAATTCTTAAGACTCAACTCTTTTTAAGAAAGATTGGCTGCTTTGCCTCGTTGCGGGCGGGGCGATGGGAAAAACCTGAGGGAGGCTCAGGGGAAGATTAATAAGTGAATGGTAATAACGCGGCGGAGGCGGGGCGATGAGGTATCGGTATTGATTATTTTAAGTTATCTTCCTATGATGGTCGATTCGGGAGAGAGGGGTAGGAGATTGCCGTGTTTGTGGTTATATTAATTGAACAGCGATGAGCAAAATAGAAAAAGCCAGAATTGTTATCTTGGGCGGCGGCAATGGCACCTCGCGTTTGTTGCTGGCGTTGCTGCCTTTATTAATGAAGGAAGAAATTGCTACTTTGCACGCGTTAGTGCATATGTCTGATGATGGCGGGTCAACTGGAAGGTTACGTGACCAATATGGAGTGTCGGCTGTCGGCGACCTGACAAAATCATTGATGGCATTAAGTCCAATGAGGGGCGATCTCCGGGGGAATGAATTTTTAGCGGCGTTGGAATATCGGTTCAGCGAGGGGGATTTTCTGGGGCACACGGTGCGAAATATTTTATTGGCCGCGTTGGAGAAGACGCAACCAGCGGCAGCGGCCGTAGATGAAGAAGACGCGCCGATTGATCGGGCTTTAGCTATTATGGCCAGAGTGTTGCAGGTGCCGAAGCACGCGGGTGTCATACCGACCACTACTACGTCGTTGACTGAGCAGGCAGTGATTATTTTCAACGGCTTTAGTAATTTATTAGGGGAAGGACAACATTCGATATCCCACCGCGTAAACATGCAGGCGGACCCACGCTGGAAACCAGGTGATGTTAAGGTTCAGTTTGCGGAAGGAGACGTCCCTTTGAACAAGAGAGCGGAAAATATTCTAGCCCAAGCGACGCATATTATTGTGGCGCCTGGGCATACCTATGGAACTATTTTACCCACCTTAGCTTTGTCGGGATTACAACGAGCAATTAAGAGAACAAAAGCGAAGATGGTAACGGTTATGACGCTGTTAACTACACCAAACCAAACAGCGGGCTGGGCGGGAGAGGATTTTGTTAAGGTGTATGAATCGTATTTGGGGCGAGAGATGGATGTGGTAATCGCGAACAAGAAAGAAGCCAGGATTCAGCTCGTGCCAGGGCAGGAGTGGGTAAGGTTTAAGGGCCGGGCCGCGTCATACCAGTTAATCGAGGATAATTTAGTGAGCGGCGCGTTGCCGACAGCGCAAAAGGGGGACATAGTACCCCGGGCAGTGGTGGTGCACGATAGTGCTAAATTGCAAAAATTGATAAGCGAGCTGTTGAAAAAGAGCTAGTAAATTTGTCTGACATAATGAGTAATTAAAAGACGTGGTTTGCTGAGCAGTGTGACAAGGCAATGGTGTGTGATTGTGGTTGGGAATATTGGACTGTTTACTAGGGAGGTTTATTAGCAAACTATTAAATTTTTCTAAGGCTTGGGGTAACTAAGAGGTAATCAGTCAGTGTATAATCAATTTATGAACAGAGATCAGTCGAAAGATTTTGGGACGGTCGGAGCGAGGTTAGATGCCCTGAATACGCAGCAGGAAGAGCGGCTGGCCCGACGCCGCGGGCAAATGCTGCAGCTGCCATACGTGGATTTATTTGCTTTCCCGTTTGAGTCCGGCATTTTAGAAATGGTGCCAAAGCCAGTGGCGGAGGGGGCGGGGGCGGCACTGTTTTATAAGCGGGGGAATGACGTTAAGATTGGCGTGGTCAATCCGCAAAACAAAACCTTCGTTGATTTATTGAATACATTAAAGGGCCGATTTGGCGTGGCCCCGCAGGTTTATATAATTTCCCACCATAGTTTGAAAATAGCGCTGGGACGTTACCGCAGAGACGCGGAGTATGTGCCGGTCGAGGCTGACTTGTTAATTGTGCCTGAAGAACAGCTAAAGGAATTTGCGCAGGCCATGGATAGTTTTGAGGCCTTGGGCGATAAAATTTCGACGATTCCTGCATCGCAATTGTTGGGGCCCATGATGGCCGGGGCGGTGCAAATGCGGGCGTCGGATATCCATATTGAGCCAAAAAGGGATGAAGCGCGGCTGCGGTACCGCGTGGATGGAGTGCTGCAGGACGTAGCCTCGTTTGGATTAGATGGGTGGCGGCAACTGCTGTCGCGGATCAAGGTGCTCAGCAACCTAAAAATTAATGTGCATGTGGTACCGCAGGAGGGGAGCTTTATGATGCATATTGGCAAGGTAAAATATGACATTCGTGTTTCAATTTTACCGGGCGGAACGGGCGAATATATTGTACTGCGGCTGTTGAGCAGAAAAGAAGGCGTAATGGAACTGAAAGACTTGGGGATGAAAACTAAGGATATAGCCCTCGTAAAAGAGGTATTAAAAGAAAGTACGGGCATGATATTGTCGGCTGGACCAACAGGCTCGGGGAAAACAACCACGATCGCGGCTTGCCTGAAAGAAGTTAACCGGCCGGAGCTGAAAATAATTACACTGGAAGATCCGATTGAGTATCGTGTACCAGGGATTGAACAAACGGAGATTGATAGTGATTCCGGCTACACTTTTGCGGTAGGCCTGCGCTCAATTTTACGTCAAGACCCTGATGTTATTTTTGTGGGAGAGATGCGGGATGAAGAAACGGTGGAAACGAGTATCCACGCGGCCATGACCGGCCACCTGGTTTTTTCAACGATCCATTCCAATGACGCACTGGGCGTGTTGCTGAGGTTGACGGGGATGGGAGTGATGCCGTATGTACTGGCACCGGCGGTGAATTTAATTATCGCACAGCGGCTGGTGCGAGTGGTGTGCCGAGGATGCGCAGAGTCTTATAAGCCGGACCGGGCAGTGCGGGAGCATATCAGCGACGTGATGGAAGGAGTGAGCAAAGACGTGTTTAGCCCAGCGAAACTGATGGAGCCGGAGTTGGTTTTTTATAAAGCTAAGGGTTGTAAGGAATGTGGACAGACTGGTTACCGGGGCCGGGTGGGGGTTTTTGAGCTGCTGCGAGTGAAGGGCGAGGTAGAAGAAATGATATTGCGAGAAGAAGAGATGATGGCCATTGAAGAGGCGGCGATGCAAAAAGGGATGACGACGATTGCGCAGGATGCGTATTTGAAAGTGATTGAGGGAGTGACGACGATTGAAGAGGTGGAGAGGATATCGGAAGAGTAGGACGGGAATGACCAAGGCCCAATGACCAATGTCCAATCAATACCACGAAATCCTAAATCCTAAACTAGAGAAATTATAAACAAAGAGAAGCGCTAAAAATCCAAATGTCAATTCAATAACAAAGGTCAAAACTATAAAAAAATCCTAAATCCTAAACGTAAAGAATCCGAAACCCGCCCTCAGGTGACATGCTCTGCTGGGCGGCAAAGAATAAATAACGTAAAATGTAAAATGAAAAGCGTAAAATAACAGAGTAAAGCTGAAAGCTCCTCGAGCACTATCAATTTACTAAAATTAGAATCTGGAGCGATTTATCATTATAAAAAGGCTTTATAGGGACTTTAACTAGTAGGCTCAACAAGTAAGTGCAACACTCTGGGATTACCCTAGAGTGTATGAACT
>CAYJKV010000008.1:0-35106 GCA_964371255.1 uncultured Candidatus Saccharibacteria bacterium
ATATGACGACTGGAACCTGATTTATCGGGCATTAAACCGGGTTTATGAGGATGAATTGCGCCTGGTGAATGACGAGGAAAAGATAGTTCAGTGGCACGCGATTTTACAGGAATACTTTAAGGAGAAGCCCAGTGCCCGCTCACGGCTGCAACTGTCCCATGATATTGGGTTGTCGGAGGCAAGCGCCGAGGAAATAAATCATGTCGTGGACGAACTAAAAAGTGAACCAAAGACGGAGCAGATAATTGATAAGTTCATACTGCATTTGGAAGGGTTATTGGGATAGGCACGAAAATGACCAATGTCCAAATCCCAATGTCCAATCAAATCCTAAACCAGAGAAATCCTAAACTCGAATGACCAAAAGTGCGGAAATCCAAATGTCCATCCTTAGCCCCCACCTTCACTAAAGCTTCGGCGGGCAGAAAAGTTACGGACGGCAGGCATAATCCAACGGTCAAACCAATGACCAAACAAATCCTAATGGCCGCAAAATGAACCCATGCGGGCCACATAGATCCTAAACCAGAGAAATCCCTGCCTACCGGCAGGCAGGCTAAACAAATTAGAAATCTAAAACAGATAAAATTCTAAACTGGGTATCGGCAGCGGTGTTTGATTAATATTGAGGACGGGAGTACAGTGCGGAGCTGTTCTTTGGCAATCTTTAAATATGCCAGTTTTTGCTTCGATGCTTGTGTTTTTTCTGAGAATTCAAGCATACGGAGCGAAATGATGGCTGAGTCAATTCTTGAGAAGTTGTTGCGCAGCTATAAACTACCGGAAGGTTTTATTCTGAACAGTGATCTACAGGAAATCACTGACTGGGACAGATTGGCTGTAATGTGGGATAAAACTGCATATAGATCGGTTCCCCGTCAACAAATTGAAGCAAGGATGGCGGAAGTGCTGCCACTGCTGCTGCCTAGCATAAGCGAGTTGGACACGCTCGTGGCTATGAGGAAAAAAACTTCTTACCAGTCTCAAGCACAGGAACTGATTTGGGCCAGGGCGATAGAGGTCATAACGTCTCCCAGGGACTGGAATGAGCTAGCTATGCTATGGAATAAAGTTAGCAGAATAGAAGCAGCTCGGGAACAGGTTGAGGCGGCTATGGCAGAAGTGTTACCCGCTTTATTGCCTGATATACAGGACTGGAATTCTCTGGCCCAGATGTGGGACAAAACTTCCTATCAGTCGTTGGCAAACCAATTAATTGAGGCAAGAATGGCGGAAGTGTTGCCAACTTCGCTGTGTGAGATTGATGCCTGGGACAGGTTGGCTGGAATGTGGGATAGAACTGATTATAGATCGGTTTCCCGCCAACTAATTGAAGCAAGGATGGCGGAAGTGCTGCCCCTGCTGCTGCCTGGGATCACTGACTGGCATGAGTTAGCAGGGATGCTAGCGAAAGCTTCAGACGACACCGAGGCAGGATCACAGATAATAGCAAGAATGCAGGAGATATTGCCTGATTGGCTGCTTAGTATCACCAACTACCATGACTTGATAGCAGC
Organism: uncultured Candidatus Saccharibacteria bacterium; assembly: GCA_964371255.1. GTDB lineage: Bacteria > Patescibacteriota > Andersenbacteria > UBA10190 > UBA10190 > UBA10190. The sequence goes on from CAYJKV010000008.1 coordinate 1,518, forward strand.
ATGGACGGCAGTTATTGATGGTGACAACTTCAAACACCAGTTCACAGGGCGGCTGATAGAGTTCCTAAAGACTATCAACGACTGGGTTGAGCTGGTGAATATTTGGAACAGACCGTCTACTGCATCTTTGCAGTTACGACCATGTATTGAGGCAAGAACAGCGGAGGTGGTTAAAAGTACGAGTAACTGGAGGCAGTTAGCGGAGATGCGCACTATAACGTGTTCTGGCTCTGCCTTGCAGGAACAGGTGTTGGCCAGAATGGCGGAAGTATTGCCTGATTTATTGCCCCATATTAATGAATGGGATGAGTTGGTTGCGATGCGGTCCGACTCAGTGGCCAACTCAGTACAGATGCACACGTGTTGTTCACTGGTTGAAGAAAGGATGGTGGAGTTAATATCTGCTGTCACTGCCAGCCAGTGTCCTGAGTGGTTTCCGACGTTATTGAAACACTTATACCCCCCATCAATTCGTCCGGCTCTGGATCAGAAAGTCGCGGAGCTGAAAAAGGAGTTGAATATCACCGATTAAACGATAAGTCCTTTGACTTGATTAACCTGCTCATCTAAATAAAGATGAGCTTTTTTATTGGTTAATTAATAGGGCAGGCTAGAGACTGGATTTGATACGTAGTTTGTAGCCGGTAAAGCTAGAAATAAAGGAGCCAAGGCCGACAAACAGAATGGCCGTTAGATAGAAAAAGGGCGACTGGGGAACTATGGGAAAGGAGAAAATAATGGCGCCAATGACAAAATCAATTTGATCCCACGGTGACCAACGAGCGCCCGGTGCAATATTCAGCTGCCGTTTACAAAAGCTTTTAATAGCATCCCCCCAAATGGCGCCGATGCCCATGGCCAGGCCTAGTATGAAATTACCCTGCAGAAGACCGATAATAGAGGCGGCTATAACACCCGTGATCAGGCCGCGGATGGTCTTGTGGCCGCCAAAAAGAGGCTGTCCGCGCAGCGTCAGTCCCCCATCGAGCGGACGATCTAAGCTAGGAAGGACTCGGTAATAGGCCGCGAAGATGGGCGCTAAATTGGCCATAATGGCAGGCAGGAAGAAATATAGGATGTCGCTAAATAGGGTCAATAAGTAAGGCATAATTGATTATGCATACACAGTTGTTGACTTGGCAATTTCTATTCCTTTGGAGATTAGTATATTTTTCACGTATGACAGATAAGCGTCTAGGGCGCCAATTTTTCGCACGGGACACGCATATTGTGGCAAAACAGCTATTGGGAAAACTTTTAATGCGCCGATGGCGAGGGAAAGTTCTAGTCGGCCGGATAAACGAAGTAGAAAGTTACGTCGGGGAGGATGATTTGGCGTGCCACGCCGCAAAAGGCCGGACCAAGCGCACGGAAGTGATGTTTGGCGAAGCCGGGTATGCTTATGTTTATATGATTTATGGCATGTATTACTGCTTAAATGTGGTCACTGAGAAAGAGGGTATTCCAGCCGCGGTGCTGATTAGAGGGCTGGCGTCGTTCTGTGCCCTACCAGCTAAAAGTGGCGATAGTGCAGTGTCCCCGCTGAGTCTGAAGAGAATTAGTGCGGGATTCGACGGCAGCAGCAAGCAGAAGAATGTGTTGAACGGCCCAGGCAAGCTATGCCGTGCGATGCATATCTCCAGATCACAGAATGGTGAAGACTTAACAACCAGTGATAATCTCTGGGTGGTTGATGATGGTTATATAATTGCGAAGAGTAGTATTTTATCTGCGTCTCGGATCGGCGTTGAATATGCCGGAAAGGACGCCCTGCTGCCATGGAGGTATGTTTTACCTGCATAAACCTGAAAGTGCGGCCGTTGCAGCATAGCGCCCTACCAATACTGAGCAGAACTGCCTCAAACCCCCTCCGCCAGCCGGCGGAATCCCCCTTATCAGGGGGAAATACGCTGCTTTCCTTAACCAGTGAGCACTTACTTAAACGACACCACCACAAAACGACTTATGAAGACACCTGTACCATTCAGATTTACCAGACTAATTGTCCGTTATGGATGGCTGGTTTCATAGATCAGTTTTTGATCGAGTATTTGTAATATCCTTGGTGTACACTTTTATTGTGCTAACTTTCAAGTTTTTTGTGCTTTGTCCAGATTTTATGTTCGTAATTTTACTCGAAATGAGCGACCAGATTTTTTTGAGCCACTTTTTTTTGTAATATCGGATATCTCAGTAGTTCTGGATCATTTTTTAGGAGTTTATCGGCTTCCTTACGAGATATCTTTATGGTTTCGTAATCAAGTAACGAGGCAACCTGCAGATTGTTGAAACCCGATTGCGAGAGGCCGTAGGCCTCACCGGGACCGCGTAAACGCAAATCTGCCTCCGCTATCTTGAAGCCATCAGTGGTATTGGACAACGTAATTAGACGCTCATTATTGGCCCCCTCATCAGTCGATGGGAACAGATAGCAATACGACTGGTGGGTTCCCCGGCCAATACGACCACGGAACTGATGCAGTTGTGCGAGACCAAAACGTTCGGCTCCTTCGATGATCATGCAGGTAGCATTGGGCACGTCGACACCAACTTCGACAACGGCGGTCGAAACCAATAGTTGAATCGCGCCGGCGTGAAAATTATTCATGATGGATTGTTTTTCCAGAGGTTTTAGCCGGCCATGAATCAGTTCAATGGCGATGTCCGGAAAATAGGCCCGCATTTCTTTGACGGTTTCCTGTGCAGATTTTACTTGCAGCCGATCGGATTGTTCGACCAAAGGCGCGATGACATAGGCTTGTCGTCCTTGATGCAGCTGTTGGAGCATAAAGGTAATAACTTCGTTTTTTTGGGCGGCGGTGACGATCGCGGTAGTGATTGGTTGACGGCCTGGCGGGAGTTCATCAAGTACAGACAAATCAAGATCACCGTAAACGGTCAGGCTCAGCGTTCGAGGAATGGGAGTAGCGGTCATGGTCAGCAGGTGCGGCACCGCAGACGCATTTTGACGGAGCAATAATTTTCTTTGCTTCACACCAAATCGGTGCTGCTCATCGATAATAACTAAACCTAAATCTTTGATGTCAAAGTCGTCCTGCAGTAGAGCGTGCGTACCAACAGCTATGACTGGTATGCGCTTTGTTAAGCTGTACTTAACCATTGTTTTGTCACGTTGTTTGGTGGCACCGACGAGCAAATGAACGGAGTGATCAGTTAATATTTTTGAAAAATTAGCATGCTGCTGACGGGCTAAGATTTCAGTTGGTGCGAGGTAAATTACCTTTTGCTTAGCCGCCAACGCGGCATATGCGGCAACCAAAGCAACTGCACTTTTACCGGAGCCAACGTCACCCTGCAGCAGTCGATTCATCGGCGCTGGCTGCTTGATGTCCGCAAATATTTCACGCACGGACCGCTGCTGGGCGGACGTCAGAATAAAAGGGAGACGGGCAAGGAAGTTATCAATATTTTTATGGCTTGGAGATATTGGCACAGAAACCTGTTGCCGACGCTGACGACGACGGACTAAGCCGGCTAATTGGAGAAAAAACAGTTCATCAAAGCGGAGCCGACGACGGGCTTGTTCTAATTGTTCGGTGGTATCGGGGAAATGTACCTGGGCGATAGCCTGATGAATACCCAGGAAATGGCGGCGTTTTATAATGTCGGCGGGAAGATATTCTGGTATTTGCTTTAATAGGGGCAATAAATTTTTTACCTGATAGCGAAGAAAACGGGAGGTCACGCCATATGTCTCGGGGTATACAGGCGTTATGCGGCCGGTATGGGTGGGATCCTGGCCTGTGACGAACTCAATGACTGGCGAGCGCATGCGGAATTTAGTGGCAAGGTATGTTTTGGCGCCAGTCTGGCGTGATTTAACGGATAATTGTTTGTTATATTGCGGATTGTCCTCAACAGTGCCGGCTACTAACAGTTCTCTCCCCTGCCATAATTGCCGCTCTAGAAAACGCAGGTTGTACCAGGTCACATTAAGAACTCCGGTGTCGTCTTCAATGTCTACAAAGATACGCAGCAGTCGCCGGCGGCCTTGCCAGCCATAATCACTTTTAACCTGCTTAACTTTAGCCCGAACGGTCATTTTAGTATTCGGTTTTAACTGAACAATAGGGGTGGTGTTGGAGAAATCATCATGCTTGCGAGGAAATGTGAACAGGAAGTCACGGGCATGGGTGATGCCAAGCCGGCTGAGATACTCGGCCTTAACGGGGCCCACCCGAGGGATATCGGTGACCGGCGAGCTTAAACTAAGGGACGGGTGCGAACTGTTAGACATATGTTTATTATTCATAGATTTTCGCATTAGGAGAACAGTCAGGGTGTTTTTAGCCTAATACAAAAACCACACCGGCACGCTTCAGTAAAGCGGTGAAATGAGTATACTGCAGGCTGGCGTTTGTTTGTAGCAACGAAAACGTGAGGAGAAACCTCCAAAGCATGGTGAAACAAAGGTAAGTCTTAGGAAATCTGCGCGGCTGACACCTTTAGGTTTGGTGTATCTATTCACAAAACTGAGAAACCCCTCCTAAACCTCCCCTGATCAGGGGAGGAAACGCGCTTGTCCCCCTGCCTCGCCCCGCATAGCCCCGCCAACGGCGGGGCGACGTGGAGATAAGGGGCCTGCCTGCCGGTAGGCAGGCCTGCCTGCCGGTAGGCAGGGATTATGGGGTTTTTAGGGGACATCGCTCAGAGTTGTGAGCTCGTACGGTTTGGTCTGTTGCCTTACCCTACACTTTATATTTTACGTTTATTTATATTAGACATTTATGAAGTGGGGGTGTATGGTGTCCTTGTTCTTTTGTTTCTTCAAAATCGGTGTAAGGAGAAAACCGATGCCGTCAGATAGGTTTTGTTTGGAATGTGGGGTACGGATCAATGATTTCTGGAGCTTGGAGCGCACGCGCATCAACGCACCAGGATGTAATGAGGATGATTTTTGTGTCTTATGCTTGCAGAAAACAGTGCTTGGCGACACAATGACATCCCCAAGGAATCCAGGTGTATCCCCGCAGCTTTCGTTATCATTCAAATAACCAGATTTTCTGACTTTTGGCGGTGGATAGTTTGAGAACTTGGTACGCAAGAAAATGTCTTGTACCAATCGATCTCCTATCCACCGTTTTTTTATTTAGGTGCAGATTAAAGTTTGGTTGTTTATATAAAAAAGCCCCAAAGCAAACTTGTTATGCAAGAGGGGCGGAGGGGCAAGTTTAAATATTGTGTGGAGGAGCGTTCTTGCCCTTATCGTTTCTAGCCGCACGTTCTTCGAGAAGAACTTTGTAACAATCAATTACGGCGATCAGTGTTAAAAGCGCGAATAAAGACAGAATAGCTGCACGCCACCACTTGGCGTCAAACGCGAAGACAATGGCCCATGTAGCGCACGCAAAGAAGAAAAGTGCGTCCAGAATGATCAATAGCATGGTCTTTCTCCTGAAAGGAACTGGTCTTGATTGTCATCTCTTTCGAGTCATCAGTTATTTATATCCCGACGCCGACGACACAAATGGTATAGCATTCGTGCAATACAGCGTCAAGGATAAGCAAATAATACAACTTTGACTTGATTGCACCCGGCAGGGCTCGCCCGCCAGAACGTCGGTTTTCTTCTTCCTACCAGACAGGCAGGCCAGTAGGTTTAAGAAACTTGTTTTATGGTGCCCCCGGCAAGACTCGAACTTGCGACCTCCTGATCCGAAGTCAGGCGCTCTAATCCGCTGAGCTACGAGGGCGTGTGAGTACAGAAGAGTACAATTCACTAAATAATCCTAGTTCTATTCGCTATAATGCTGTGAATAAACATGTTTGTAAAACTTGCTTATTTTTGCCGTTCTCTTCATATGACAATTCGCACAACGTACCTGACATTTGCTGATTTCACAAGCAATTTTTTGTATTGAATAACGCTCCCTTATCATTAAGCTTACTGCCTTAATTTTTTTTCCTCGAACATGATCAAACTGAAGAATTATAGGATCCTGCTCACCGCAGTCTACGCAGGGGTGACTCTGAAGATATTTATACACGAAACGCATTGTCTTTATGTGTCTTTTCCGATTATTTTCTTTAGCTTTCTGTTTATAGTGGGCTACGTTTTTTTGGTAAGCTAATTGCCCTTGCTTTCGAGTACAAACCTTACAAGCTGAGTTTAAGATGTTTAGCTTCTTGTTCCTAAAATTATAAAATGATAAGTTTTTTATTTTTCTACATTGCGAGCAGGTTTTCTTCTTCATTATTCTAATTGTTCAGAAGAATAGATTTGAAACAAAATATATGTTTCGAAGTGAGTAATACTGAATTTATAATGTCATATTTTATTCTGGCTGGCCAGAAGATGATAGAGAACAATAGCGCAGGCGGTGGCGACGTTGTGGGAGTTACCTATACCTAGGACAGGGATTTCTATGGAGAGGTCGGCGAGATTAATTAGCTCATCACGGATACCAAGGCGCTCATGGCCGATAATTAGTACCAGAGGCATTTGATAGCCGTTTTCGGACACTTGATGGTAAGGCACGCTGTCCTTAGTCTGTTCTAGACAAACTATTTGGTGGCCTTCCTCCTTAAGGTGATTAACTAAGGGCAGCGGGTCGTCAACATGACTCCATGGCTGAGATGGCACCGCATAAACAGCGGTTTTTGTGATGCGGTGAGAATGGCGGGCAATTATTTGAGGTGGGCGCTGATCCCCTGCTTCTTCAGGGTAGCCCGTATAGCCAGCGAGATAGAGATGATCAACTCGGGACAGTTCACACAGACGGAAGATCATGCCAACGTTATCCAGGCTGCGGACATTATCGACGAGGACGGTAATGGGGGTGCGGGGAAGCTTTTTAAGCTCCTCTGGCGTGGGGCGCTCCCCGATTAGGTCCTGCGTTGTTTTCTTGAGAGACATAAGAGAGAAATTCGAAATCCGAAGCACGAAATCCGAAACAAATAATAAATTATAAATCCTAAAGAAGATACTAACGTAAAAAACGATAAAGAAAAACCCCGGGCGAAATGAAGTTTCGGACGGGGTGGAGTTGGGACGGGAATGAGGGAGCTGCTTAGGCATTAGCTTGCAGGGTGCGCCGATATAGGTTCAAGCCACCGGCGGATAAGTAGGAAAGCCCAACTAGTAGGCAAAGTACCCACTCTGTCAAAATAAAGGCTAGGACGAAGCAGCTGAGGGCGATGCTGAAAGATAGCGCGCAGCGGGTTTTGTCTAACTTGGCCACGACGGAGGGGGCAAGGAGAAAGAACGATGTATAACAGGTGACAAGCAAGTTCGCAATAGCCAGAAGCAAACCGGCGATTAACAGAATACCTTCGAGCATTTTAGCTCTCCTTTGATCGTTGGTAAGAGGAGCGGATGGACTTAACTACAGCAGGGTTATAAAGGGATACTAATCACTCCCTTATATTCACCCCGGGGGTGGACATGGGGAATGGTGTGAATATAGGGATAATCAGAAAAGGCCGATCGGCTTCCGTCGCTCCATGCCGAGCGTCTTAATCATTGTTTGTGCCGCGTAGGAGTTGGCGGTGGGCATGTTTCCTGGACCGTCTGAGTCCTCTTCCCGCTCGTTCGCAACCTTGTTCAATAATCGTTCCAAATCACACCAGGTTTGGTCTTCTATCTGCTTCATGAGACTATCCTCCAAAAAACATATTGGGCAAACAGACAAATTAGGTAAAAATTAGTCGGAAAGACCCGTCCGTGCGTGCCCAGGGCTTGATTGGGTTGGCGCGGGAGGTTTAACTGATTTCGGATCGGCGGCACTCTTCGAATTTTTAGGTTCCTCATTGTGCTCCTCTGCAATGTGCCTCAACATATCCTCCAGGCTTGCCCAGACGGGACCTTGGTTTTTATCCATGTTACTGACTCCTTTTGTCGTGATGAAACGAACAACGTTTCAACACTAGTCCCGGGTAAGTCTAGTGTCAATGAATAGCATCAGGTACAGATCCAGTGTTTACCAATGGGTTTTAGGATAAGAGTAATTATAAGAGTAAGGCCGTACTAGACCAAACCCCCTTAATCCCCCTTTTCAGGGGGAAAATGTTTGCGATGAATTTATTATTTTTCTTATTTCTTGTGCCCCCGGCAAGACTCGAACTTGCAACCTTCGGCTTAGAACGCCGCCGCTCTATCCAGTTGAGCTACAGGGGCATATATTAATTTTCAATTTTCAAACAACAGAGGAGGGATCTATTTCTAAATTTTCAAATGTCCATCCTTCGCCAAAGCTACGGACGGCAGGCAAAATCCAAAATACAAATGCCTGGTTAATGTTCAACTTATTAAGCGATTGGAAGGCTTAATAATGAGCATACCATACGAGAATAATTGATTTTTAGCAATAATTAGGGCAAATTATACTCAACCTGTTGGTGAAAAGTGTTCTTTATTTGGATGGGGTGAATATGGCGGCTATAGCTTAATGGCAAAGCTGCGGGTTGTGGTCCCGCCGATAAGGGTTCGATTCCCTTTAGCCGCCCAAAGGTTTTTAAATATAGAGGGAATCGAAGGGTATGGCGAGAAGATGGACTGCTTCATCTTCGAGACAACCCAGGCTCCGGAGCCTGCCGGCAGGCAGGGAGAAAAAGCGTATCGAGCCAAGCGAGCGCGCTTTTTCGGCGGAGGAGGATTCCCATCAATCGCCCAAAATAATAATGAGGGCTTAGGTTAAAAGTCTATGGTTCGCCCGCCAGCACGGCGGGCGGCCGATGAATTAGCGGCCGATTCCCATCAATCGCCCAGACTACGCCAAGACTTCGTCGGGCCTATGGATTAAATAATGAAAAAAGCCTGGCAAGCAGGCTTTGGTGACGTGAAGGAGGATGAACGAGGGATCTTACTGATCTTTTTCGACCGGCAAAGTCCGTATGTAGGCTTTTCCTTCCGCAACAGTATTAATTTCATTACTCTCGAATATCCAGCCCGGCTGTAAGACACACCAACTGTCTTTGAAATCAAGCCTCCTCCAATATGCTATCGGCACTGTAATTGGTTCGTCGCCGTCGTAAATTGGCACCGAAGGTTTGTCGGACGGGCTGATAGTAATGGATACGTCCTGCAATATTATTTGACCTTGTTCGTCTCGGATGGTCACCTGCCAGTACTGTGGCCTAGTAGCGCTGCATCCAGTAACGGAGAACACCAGTAATAAGGCAAGGAACATGTAGTGCATAACATTCTCCCTCGGAAACGGTTAGCGTTAACACAAAACTCGCACCTGGTACTTATATATTATAAACAGGCCACGGTCAATCGTTTTCTCTCAAATGCTGATAGCTAACGTGTTGATACTATCTATTTGCCTCTCGATACCCGACACTACTGTTGCAGCGCCTTGATTGCAACGATTTTAATTAATGCTTAAGGATTATGGCTTAAAAGATTAGAATTACATCATCGTAATGTCCGTTTGGTGGTATTATCAATAAAAGTGACGCCGTTATGATTATTAATGATCATCTGAAAGACATTGAGGCACGTCTAGGCGACGAACAGTTTCTGCGACCGGACTATGCGCGATATAGCTTTGCACAGATTCCGGCATTAATTGAGATATTACTCGGCGTAAATCAGGGAGCCCATCCATATGCTGATACCGTACTGCAACATGTTATACCGCAGCCGCAAAATGTTGTGTTATTAATGATTGACAGCTTTGGTTATGGGCAATGGATGAAGGAACCCTCTTGCCCCCTGGTCAGGTGAGGATTCACCACGACCAGTGAGTCATTACCCTGTCGACAAGGTGGGCGGGAGAGACTTAGTTACTCTTTCGAGTTTCTTTGGTTTGTAGCAGCGGCAGGCGGATGGTGAAGATAGTCCCTAGGCCGGGAGATTTTTTTGTCCAGTAAATGGAGCCCCGAAATTCTTTGAGGATAAGCCGAGCGAGCGCCAAACCGATACCAATACCGTCCGGATCGTATTGGGCGGCATTCTCTCCCCTGGCCCAGGGGGTAAAGACGACTTCGTTTTCTAGGGGTGAAATACCAATTCCTCGATCTTGGATGATCAGTCGCACATCTTTTTTTCCGCGCACGATATGAACTTTTACCTCACCGGGAGTACGGCTGTAATAAATGGCATTTTCCAGGACGTGAGTAATAGCGATCAGGAACAGTTTTTTGTCCACGCGGGCAAGGGCGCTGGGACAGAAGGCTTTATATTGAAGCTGCACATTGTGGGCGGAGGCCAGCGGCGCCACTAGCTGGCGCGCTTGATCCATGAGTTGACAGATATCTTGGGCTTCGATCGTTTGAGAGATCCGGCCTTCCTGGGCTTGCAGTGTCAAAAATACATCACGGATGTTTTCCAAAACAACTTTTGAGCGAGTGGCCATATTTTTGATTTTAAGGCGCTGATCAGACGGGAGAGTGCCAGCGTTCGCTAATATGCCGGACAAGTCTTCCTGAAGCAATTGGAGAGGCGCTGTGAGCTGATGAGACACGCGGGCAATACGCCAATGAGCTTTTTTGTCGTCTTCATGAGCACGCTGTTCGCCATAAACAATAAAGAGCAAGCCGCCCGCGGTAAAGATACCGGCTAAGACGGGAACGAGCGGCACAAAGTTACGTGTGAACGTCGCGGTGGCGAGGAAATATAGATCAAGCAGCAATAAAGCAGTACCGCCACCATAAAGGACGGCGCGAAGGAGACGGCCCGGAGGGACATACGACATAGGATTTATTTATTGTAGCAGACTTATGGAAGATTAGGGTGGTTGAATAGGTATGCAAAATAAATTAGATAAAAACAGGAGGGTAAATACGTATGTTCAGATCAATTTTCAATTTTTCCCTAAGGGATCCCTTCGGGACAAAGCTCAATTTTCAAAGAATTTTTCAATAAGTAAATTTTCAAACGACAAGATACTAAACCCTAATGTCAAAATCCAAATGACCTATCAATGCCAAAAAAAGAAGTTGAAGGTGGCTCTATTTCCAGGCGCTGGCAAAAACCCCTCTATCTCCCCTTATCAGGGGAGAGCTGATCTTCAACCGCTGAGAAAATACCACTGGTCACTAGACAAAATCGGGTAAAGCTACATGTAATTGCTCGCGATATTGCAGCGCTTCAGCGATATGGCTGGGCAGAATGTGTTCCTCCCCCGCCAAGTCGGCAATGGTACGGGAGACTTTGAGCAGCCGATGAATGCCACGGGGCGAGAGATGGAATTTGTCTTCGGCCTGGCGCAGTAATTTTTTGCCCGGTTCATCAATAACACAAATTTGTTTTACTTCCTTGAGATTCAGGTCGGAGTTGGTTTTTTGCTGACGGGCGAGGGCAAAGTGACGGGCAGTCTGCGCAATTTGGGACAATTCAGCGGAGGTGGCACCGGTTGGATTATTGTCCAGAATTTCGTCCACGGGAATATCGGAAACCAGGACATGCAGATCAAAACGATCAAGCAAGGGGCCGGACACACGACGCTGGTAGCGCAGGACGTCACCGGGTGAGCATTGGCAAGCTTTTTTATCACTACCGACATAGCCGCATTTACAGGGATTCATAGCCCCCACTAATTGGGAACGGGAAGGAAAAGTGATGGTATGCGCAGCGCGTGAGACAGTAATCTCCCCGTCTTCCACTGGTTGCCGCAGCTGATCTAAGACGTGGGAAGAAAATTCGGGTAGTTCATCCAAGAATAAAACACCAGTATGAGCCAAACTAACCTCGCCAGGCCGAGGATAGACTCCCCCGCCAACTAATGCCACGCTGCTGGCACCATGATGCGGGCTGCGAAACGGCCGCTTATTTATTAAACCGTGATTAGGGGGCAGCAGACCGGCAACGGAATACAAAGAAGTCACGGTCAGAGATTCCGCAAAGGATAGCGGCGGTAATATACCGGCCAAAGCGCGCGCCAGGATAGTTTTACCGGTACCAGGCGGGCCAATCATCAGGACGTTGTGGCCGCTGGCGGCAGCGATCAATAAAGCCCGCTTGGCATGGTCCTGACCTTTAATGTCCGCGAAGTCGACATCTGGTTCAGAATTTGGCTGTGAAAAAGGTGCTGGGGTGAGAGGAATAAGCATGGATGGATGGTCATGAGTTGCGGTTAAATGGGACAAGAGTTGTTGCAGAGAATCTAATGGATAGATATTAAGACGGTCAGCTACGGCAGAGACTTCACTGGCGTTGGCAGCGGGCATGTACACATTTTGTACCCCTTTTTTAATAGCAGCGAGGACGATCGGTAAGATACCGCGGATAGGACGAACTGTGCCGTCCAGACCAAGCTCGCCGACAAACCAGGGCTGATGGGCAGTAGCAAGTGAGGTGGTTGGTTTTATCTGCTGACTGGCTATTAGATAGGCTAGGGTGATGGGCAAGTCATAAAGCGACCCTTCTTTTTTCAAGCTGGCTGGCGCCAAGGAGACGATGGTTTTGCGGCGCGGTGGTGTGTAGTTCAGGCTGACGAGAGCGCTGGTGAGGCGCTCTTTTGATTCCTGGATGGCTTTGTCAGTCATGCCGACAACGGTAAAAGACGGCAAACCAGGCATGACATTGACTTCGATATCGACGGGAATGGCTTCAATGCCAGTTAAGGCAGCGGATTGCACGCGGGAAGGCATGAGAGGAAGTCAAAAGCTAAAGACAAGTACAAAGAATTTTGGTTATTTATGAAGGACATGGGAGATAAGTGATTAGATAGGAGTAACTGAAATATTGGATGTTGTAATTATAGCAAAGAAAAAAGCTCTGGTAAGAGCTGAAAAAAGTGCTGCCTGTTTACGGCTTAGAAACTGAAAGTGACAGCACTGAGAAAAACTGATTGGCGATCAATGACTGCCGCTTAGGCAGTGACGTGGCCGAGCTGGGACAGATGTTGAAGTAAGGCCGGTGTCGATGGGACTGGGAAAATCCGGACGTCCCAGATTTCTTGTTCGTAGAATCGCCATGTGCCATTGTCGAGAAAGGCGAACATACGAACCGGTTCATCAATTTGCGTATCAACCTGCCGTTTTTCTACCCATTCAACCCGCATTGCCATGAGACCGCTCCTTTTAATAATCGCCTGACCACCGATAAAAACTGGAAGAACAATAGGCTTAATATACTACTATTGTCCTGCTGGGAAAAGGAGCAGTGAATAAGGGGAGATGAACGACTGGGGACTCCTTATTTTGCTTGTTCATATAAAATATGGACGATAAGGGGTCGGCGATTTCTTATTGACAAAGATTATCACAAGGCACGCCGTCGTTGTCAGGATCGAGTTGGTGAATGTCACTTGAGCAAGTATGGTAGACATTCTCTGCCGCCAAACAGGTAAGGAAATCAGAGCAGTCATATGAATTGGAGGAGCAGTTGGTGGGATTGGGTGCGGTACTAATCTCCACCAAGGGCGGATCCTGTTTGGTATCTACCTTGATATTCACCTTGTTGTTGATGGATTGATTACTGTTTACTTTTTGCTCAACTTTGACTTTTACGGCGTCGCCGGTTATTTCTTTCTCAATGGTCTGTTTTACGTCGGTATCGGGGTTATCATTGCTGGTACCAGCTACGGCTGGCTGCGCATCAACAACAGGTACCGCCTGGACGTCGGCGGTTTCGTTGCTTGAGGTTTCATGCTCGATTACTTCTACCGGAGCGGGATTAATCTCCCCTATTTTTTCTTCAAACACCTGTACAGCCTGGGGGCGGAGTTCATGGCTGCGGTTGACCGGGTATACGCTAATCAAGGCTAAGAATATAGTCGCGGTGAAGACCAAGCCGATAGTCATGGTTTTGCCTCTCATATACTAACGTTATAACGCGGACCGCAAGAAAGACAACTGCATCTGAAACATTTATCACTGTAGGGAAATGATATATTGGTTCGTGTTTATCGCCAGATCAAGCATTGGTGTGACTGTGTTCTGCCAAACAAGGCCGACAAGTGAGACTTGCGATACGCGAGGCATATTGCCTTATAAACAACATAAGCATAAAAAAACCACCTGGTATCAAGTGGTAGAGAACGAGGAGAAGAAGAAGGGTCGTAAGGGCTGTTAATCGGTGCGCTTCGGGGGACAAATTATTGTTTCGTGAGTTGTCAGGAAGGCATTTTGAGGCTGTCCTGGACAGTACAAGACTAGTCCGTTAGCCCAATGGAGTCGGTGACATGTGCTGCAGGCGAAAGCGCGGCGCGGGGAAAGGAAGTTATTCGCGATGGCGTGCGGTTGCGTGTAATCGACATGACCTGTACAGCCGCTGCTTTGGCACTTATTCATGCGCAGGAACCCTTTATGTTACCAGGTAGCTAAAATGGAAGGAACAAGACTTATTACTATAAAAGACCTAGGTTGTGAAGTAAATAGGGTATTCGAAGGTAAAAAGATGACTTGGAATTCCTGCTAAAAACGATGTTGAGATGGATACGGTTGGAATTTAGGAAGTGTTAGTCAATTAAGCCAATACTATATAAAAGCCATAGGCACTGCATATGCAGTGCCTATGTAATTATTGGCTATGTTAAGCTGATGTGTATTTGCCTAGGCGTGTCTTATATTCCGCTGTCTGGAGTTTGCACTGGTTGGCTGGCTGGATTAGTCGTTGCGGTGGCTGGATTTGGGTTTTGGCCTGTAGCGCCAGTGTCTGTTCCAGTGTCGGCACCACTGTCAGGCGCTGGATTAGTACCAGTATCAGCTGCGTTCCCTTCTTCGCCTTCAGGTGCGGCCGCGTCCTCAGGATTAAGCATAACAGGTACAACGTCGACTATTCGGTCGGTCTCGGGGTTATATAAGATCGCACGGGTTTCAGTCAGGATAAGATGGTCACCATTTTTGGCGTTCTGGTAGAAATCGCTGGTTTCGCGTAGGCGATCAACGTCTATTATAGTGGCCACGGTAGGCTGTGTTTCTTCGGGTAAGACGATGTGTCCACGCACTTTGCCCAAAACCTCATCTGCTACCTGTTGTCCGCTGCGCTCCGTCGACTCCTTGATTTCCTGCAGCTGTTGTTCGGTTTGTTCTAGTTTACTGAGAGCGTCACGGCGTTGCTGCTCAGCCCAGAAAAACAAGGCAACAGCACCAATGATACCAATAAAAAGCAAAAGGTTTAGGAAACCACCACGACGACGGCGATGCAGTTTTACTTTGCCGGTAGTTCCGCCTTGCGGTTTGGTGGGAGATGTCGATGGATCTTGTGCCATAATTTTAAAAAAGTATTAGAGGTTATACGTCTAATGAAAGTAGCATTCGAGATTTTATTGGTGAAGGGTAGTTATGCACATCAAATACCATATTCCTGAAGATATTTATCAAGTTAAAAATCCCAATCAGTGTTGTGCGGCATGGTTTTTACTAGTTCTTTGGAGCCATGCCTCGGAAGATATAATTTGTTTTTTTATATTAATAAGTTAATATTTGATATGTCTTGTACTTTTGTTCCGTAGCTTTGAGGAGTGTAACTTCTTTTATTGGAGGATTCCAAATCCCGATCTCAGTATGCTTTCCGACACTCCTCAAGGCTTTTTTATTTGGTAATACACCCCTATTGGTCCACACCTGGTGTGACATGAGGGAAAAGTGGCTGAAGGTAATGTGATAATATATAGGAATGATTAGATGTTGTCCCCTAGTGACTGGTCAGGTTTACCACGTGATGAATAAGAGTATTGCGGGGTATAAGATATTTTGTGGTAAGCAAGATTATGAGCGGATGCTAAAGATATTGCGGTTTTTTACGCTGAAAAATCCACCCGCAAAAGTGTCGCAATTTATGGCCACAGCACAGGTCAGGGATGAAGGGTTTGAGGCCTGCGTAGATAAACTGGGTGATGAGTTGGGGCGGAAAGTGCAGATTATCGCCTTCTGTATTATGCCGACACATTTGCATATAGTGGCTAAGCAGCTGGATGAAAAAGGTATTTCTGAAATGCTAGGAATGGCCCTGAATAGTTACGCAAAATATTTCAATACTAAATATAACAGGAAGGGCACACTGTTTACCGGACGTTTTAAAAATGTGTCAGTAGAAAACGATGGGCAGCTCTTACACTTAACCAGGTACATACACCTAAATCCGGTGACTGCTGGCTTAGTAGATAAACCGGAAAGTTGGCAATACTCATCTTACATGGAATATGTGCAACCAAAGGAAGTGGATAATCCTCTATCGCGATTTGAGGGATTAATTGATGATAAGCCGGCTGACTACCAAAAATTTGTGGAAGATCATAAAGATTATCAGAGAGAATTGGCTTTGATTAAGGCGCAGGTGCTGGAATAGCTTGCGTTAGTCCCGCTCCTCCCATCTTTACACCCCCGGGGTGTAAAGATGGGAAATGGGTTTTTTAGTAGCTAGAAGCAGCTGGATTGGTTGTCCTGTCCCCTTCTTACACCCCCGGGGTGTAAAGATGGGAAGGGTGGAGGAGAGAGATAATCATAATGCGGCCGCGGGTGGCGGCTTCGGTGAACACCCAGAAAGGCGTGGTTTCGTCTTCGTCGTTGTTGCCGGCATCAACACAGGTGGTGGTGAGGCAAGTGATGTTGGAGGTGGAAGCGTTAGAGTCTTGAGCGTTAACGTAGGTGAGGGTTTGAGGAGAGGTAACGTCGAGGGTGTAGCGGGTAGACGGGACGGAGGAGCGCAGGGAGAGGAGGTTAGAGATGGCTCCGTCAAAGTTGAGGGTGCCGGCGATGGTTTGAGTGGTGCTAGTTTGGAAAGTTAGGGTGTCAGAGGAGGTTTCCTGGTCGGTTAAGTCATAGAAGGTGGTGGTGCCTCTAATTGTTTGAGAGGTACCGTCGAGGGTAACGGTGCCAGCCTCGTCAGTGAAAGAGGAGGCGCCGCCGTAGTTGTTCCAGTCTTTAGCGAGAGTGATGTTGTAGGAATTAATACTATTACCAACATCGAGAATACCGGATTGGAGAGTGAGGGAGTTATTAACGTCCAGGTTAGCGTTGAGAGTAAAGGTGGCAGTACCGGAGTCTCCATTGGCGTAGTAGCCATCGGCGAGGTTAGCGATTTCAGGGGCAGTGAGAGCGGCGGAGTAGATGCGGAGGTCGTCGAGATTCCCGTTATTGAGCGTGTAGGTGCTCCCAACCGAAGTGCCTCCGATCTGCAGTGCATTATTGTTGTCAGCGGGGGCAGTTTGCGCTTGTGGGCCGTCCACGAGGTTCCCGTTGAGGTACAGCGATGTATTGGCGCCATCGTACGTGAAGGCGATGTGGTACCACTGTCCGTTGGTGAGGGTGGGGGTTTGGACAGGACCTGTCGTCGTAACGCCCCCTTGGATGTAGGTGGACTGCGACTCGCTCCAGAGGGAGTTGCCTTCGAACCCCGACTTGTCCGTAATGCAGTCGTTGGCTCCGCCGTTATACAGGATCCAGTATGCCCAAGTGCGTGGCTGGCCTGCGCCGGTGACGGAATCCAGCGACGCACTGTCGGTGACAGTGACGTAGTCCCCCGTACCGTCGAAGTCGAGCGAATACGGATTATCGTAGGTGATAGTGCTGGTGACAGTAGTAGACCACTTAGGAGCGTTGGTGAGGGTGCCGGTGTTGCCGTTACCGCTAGAGTCAGCGGCTGTGGTGCCCTGGCCTTCATCGAACTTCCAGTAGCCGACGAGACCCGTTTCGGTGGGATCTTCAACCTGGAGGTTGTAGAGAGAGGAGGCGGCTTGGATGGTCTGGTTAGAGGCGGAGTTGACGACGACAGTGCCAGCTCTAGGAGTGAAGGCGCCAGCGGTTTGGTCGAAGTCGGCAGCGTGGATGGACCAGTTGTCGGTGGTGTTGGCGTCTACTGTACCGTTAGACTGGGTGTAGGTGCCGTTGACATCGAGATTATCATTCTGAGTCCAAGTGCCACCACTGCCGCTGATTGTTAAGTTATTAAAGGCCTGGCCGCCAATTTGCAGCTCATGGGAGCCGGAGGTGCCGTCGAGGGTGACGGTGCTGGAGCGGGGGTTGAACGCTCCCCCGTTGTTCTCAAAAGAACCAGCGACGGTGATGGTGTAGTTGCTGCTGGATACATCTAATTCACCGTCATTAATGATGAGATCGCCATTGACGTCGAGGTTGGCGTCGAGGAGCTGTTTGCCGGTGCCAGTGGGAGAGATGGAGCCGGCGGCTAAGGAGTTGATTTCTTGTTCAGTTAAGGCGTGGTTGTAGACGCGGACGTCGTCGATGAGTCCGTCGAAATTATTAATGGCTGAATATGCTACTTTTCCAATGTAGAGAGGCCAGGTTACGTGGGATCCGATGTTGCCTGTGTATAATGAGGAGCTGGCGTCTTGAACGCCATCTATGTATATGTATCTATTTGTCCCATCATAGGTACCGACAACATGGTGCCAACCATTAGCAGGAAGGGCGTTAGTTGAGTCAAGGCCACGCAAAGTCCCACCGATGTCCAACTGAAATCTAACTTTTCCGGTAGTTTGAAGTGTTTGCAGGCCATATTGTATATACGGATCTGCAGCAGAAGGATTACTCTTTTGTATAATCCGGCGATCTATTGATGTAGTATCATCACTTTTCACCCAGGCACTGATAGTTACCGCATTGGTTAGGTCAAGATTACTTGCGGTGCCAGCGTCCACATAATCATCCGTCCCATCAAAGTCCAAGCTGTACGGATTGGTGTATTGCAGATAAGGGGTGCCGGTAACCCAATCTGTGGCAGAGTCCATTAAGGTAAGTGTTCCGTCATTGCCATAGCCGGAGCTGTCTTTGGCCATGGTGGTGCCCGTGCCGTCATCAAACTTCCAGTAACCGACTAAGCCGTTGTTGATGATGAGATCGTTGTAGCTGTCCCCCGCTTTGAGACCAGAGTACTGCCCGGTGCCGTTATACATGACGGTGCCGTTGTTGGTGTCGATGGCGGGGATGGTTTCGCTGCCCTGGGCGATGAGAGTGCCTTCGGGGTTGAGGACGAAGTTGTTAGCGACAGTTAAGTCGTAACCAGACAGGTTTAAGCTGCCACCGGAGGAGATGCTGAGGTTACTGGCGGCAGCCGTGCCGGTGAGAGTGACTTTGTAAGTAGGAATAGTGACGGTGTTAATGGAGCTGGGATAGTCAGTGCCTTCGGTGCAGGAACCGCTGCAGGCGCCGCCCCAGGTAGTACCGATGTTCCAGAAGCCGGAGACGGCGGCTTGGAAGGAGGCGAGGAAGGCCCAATGGGGGGCGTCTTCCGTGTCATCGTTATTCCCGCTATTGACGCAAGTATCGGTTAAACAAGTAATATTGCTGGTGGAAGCGTTGGAGTCCTGGACGTTAACGTAGGTTAGGGTTTGAGCAGTGGTGACGTCGAGGGTGTATCTGGTACTTGGGACGGAGGAACGTAGGGAGAGGAGGTTAGAAATGGCGCCGTCAAAGTTTAAGGTGTGGGCGATGGTTTGAGTCTTGCCGGTTTCGAAGGTTAAGGTGTCTGTGCTTGATTCCTGGTCGGTTAAGTCGTAGAAGGTGGTGGTACCACGGATGGTTTGATTGGCTCCATCGAGAGTGACAGTGCCGGTTTGGTCAGTGAAGGAGGAGGCGCCGCCGTAGTTGTTCCAGTCTTTGGCGAGAGTGATATTGTAAGGGGTGGCGGAGACGTCGAGGATACCAGATTGGAAAGTTAAGCTGTTATTGATGTCCAGGTTAGCATTGAGAGTGAAGGTGGCGGTGCCGGAGTCGCCATTGGCGTAGTAGCCATTGGCGAGGTTGGCGATTTCGGGAGCGGTTAAGGCGGCATTGTAGATACGGACGTCGTCGATTTGGCCGTTGTGAGAATATCCGATACTTGATTGAGCAGCCGAAGGATTTCCGCTAATTGTGCCATCATAAGTAGAGGTTCCTGATAAAGATTTTTGATCACCATCTACATAAATCTTTATTTGAGAGCCATCAGCAGTTGCTGCAATATGATGCCATTCACCAATCGGAATCGCTGTTGCATACCTTGGCGCTATAATTGTTCCGTCTGATTGTCTTAGCCTGAACTGTGGTTGTCTATCGATAGAATATCCTCCCAAAAACAGAGCCATTGAATTTATATTCTCCCCCTTTAAGAAAACAATCTTAGGATAATTACCATTGCCGTTGTAATACACCCAGCCGGCAGCTGTGGCAGTGCCGGTTGATTCTATTGGAGTGGCTGTTTCATTTGATAAACTGACATAATCATCCACCCCATCAAAATCCAAAGAATACGGATTATCATAGGAGATGGTAGAGGTGACGGTAGTAGTCCACTTAGGGCTACCGGTGAGGGTGCCGGTGTGGCCACTACCACTAGAGTCTGCGGCAGTAGTGCCTTGGCCTTCATCGAACTTCCAGTAGCCGACGAGGTTGGTTTCGGTGGGATCTTCAACCTGGAGGTTGTAGAGGGAGGAGGCGGCTTGGATGGTTTGGTTAGAGGCAGAGTCGATGGTGACGGTAGAGGTGTTGGGAGTGAAGGTGCCAGCGGTCTGGTCGAAGTCAGCGGCGTGGATGGTCCAGTTGTCGGTAGAGTTAGTGGAGAGGGTGCTACCTGCTTGAGAAAAAGTTCCATCAACATCTAAGTCGTCGTGCAAAGTCCAATCGGCAGTTGATGGGATATTAGGGGAAATAGCGAGGTTATTGAACGCCTGTCCCCCGCTTTGCAGCTCATGGGAGCCGGAGGTGCCGTCGAGGGTGACGGTGCTGGAACGGGGGGTGAACGCTCCCCCGTTGTTCTCAAAAGAACCAGCGACGGTGATGGTGTAGTTGCTGCTGGATACATCTAATTCACCGTCATTAATGATGAGATCGCCGTTGACGTCGAGGTTGGCGTCGAGAAGCTGCAGACCAGTGCCAGTGGGAGAGATGGAGCCGGTAGCTAAGGTATTTACTTCCTGTTCGGTGAGGGCGTGGCTGTAGACGCGGACGTCGTCGATGCGGCCGTTGTGCAAGCCGCCACCACCTTGCGCGCCACCGATGATGACGTCAGTCGTGCCACTGGTTATGGACGCAATGGAAGTTACTTCATCACCAACCAGAACACCGTTAACGTAGACTTTTTCCCGGCTGCCATCCATAGTAGCTACAACATGGTACCAGGCGTTGCTCGATAGCGCTCCGGCAGTAGATTCAATAGTACTATATGATGTTCCGTTACCGTAGATGAACCTAAGTTTAGTGGCATCGCCAACACCTGACAGTAAGGCATACCCAGGACCATTACCTCCTGGCCATTTCATAACAAAATCATCTAACGTTGTCAGGTTGTCGGATTTAATCCAAGCAGAAATGGTGATGTATGAGGGATTTAGTGCCGAGGTGTTGGTAATCTGTACATAATCGTTGGTGCCATCAAAATCTAGGGAGTACGGATTAGTAAAGTTGGTATAAGGTGTACCGGAAACCCATTCGTCGCCGCCGCTATATGTTAATGTGCCGTCATTGCCATAACCACTACTATCAGCGACAGTCGTACCAGTACCGTCATCAAACTTCCAGTAACCGACGAGACCGTTGTTGATGACGAGATCGTTGTAGCTGTCCCCAGCTTTGAGGCCAGAGTACTGCCCGGTGCCGTTGTACATGACGGTGCCGTTGTTGGTGTCGATCGGGGAGATGGTTTCGGAGCCTTGAAGGATGAGGGTGCCTTCGGGGTTAAGGGTAAAAGAGTTGTTAACCGTCAAGTCGTTGCCGGCCAGATCAAGAACAGCATTAGTGGAAATGGTAAGGTCGTCAGCGCCAGCCGTGCCAGTTAAGGATATTTTATAATTGGTGATAGAGACGGAGCTGGTGGTGGTGGGATAATCACCACCTTCCGCGCAAGAGGAAGCGCAGGCCCCGCCCCAGGTGGTGCCGATGTTCCAATTGCCACTCGCGGCCGCGATAAAAACGGCACCAAGGTCTAACCAGCCGGTAACACCGGATACTTGGGTCGAATTAGCTCCAGCGTGCCACTCAGCGCCGCCAGTGGCAGCAGAATCTTTGAGCGAAAGATAATCGCAACTAACCGTGCCAGATGCCTTGCTTAATGTTGCTTGAGTTCCAGATGACGAAGAATCAATCGTAATCACGTTACCTGCGGTTCCTGTACACGAAAAAGTGTTGCTGATCGTCTGGGTGGTGCTGGCTGGAAAAGTTACAGCGTTGTTGGCATTAATCGTTAAGTTGTAAAAAGTATTGGCTCCGGTAATGGCGTGCGTGCCGGTGGTAAGCGTAACTGTGCTTGTGTTGGCGGTGAATCCGCCTGCGCCCACGGAGTTGGTCCAACTACCAGAGACATTAAGATTGGTGCTTCCTGACAATATCAAAGTTCCGGCGGAGATTGTCACGCTTCCGACGGTTGAGTTATTGCCAGATAGTGTGAGGGCGGAGGTAGCCGAGTTCTGCGTAATACCGGTGACGTTGGTGCCAATGACCGCGCTGATGGTGGTGGTGCCGGTGCCTGCGCCAGTGTGGGTAATGGTACCGGTGTGATTGATGGGGGTGGTATAAAGATTCACTAAACCAGATGTATTGCTTGTACTAACATTCCCTGTCCCTGTAATTCCTCCACTTATTGTAATAGTACTTCCACCACTTGGTTGAATAGTTAAATTCGTATACAAAGTTATTGCTCCACTAAGAGTAAAACTGTCATATGAACCATTATCACTAATTTTCAAATCACCACTACTGCTCCCACTCGCAGTACCCACACTAATAAGATTTGCAAAAGTTAAAGCACTACCCCTTAACAACGCATTAGCACTACCCGAAGAATCACCAATTATAATTGTCCCCGTTCCCGCAGCATTGGCACTTGTTAAAAGTCGTAACACGCCAGACTTTATCTGCACTCCGCCGGCATAGCTACTATTATTCCCCGACAAAGTCAGCTGCGACGTCGCGCTGTTTTGGATAACGCCGGTGACGTTTGTGCCGATGACGGCGCTGATGGTGGTGGTGCCGGTGCCTGCGCCAGTGTTGGTAATGGTACCGGTGTGATTGAGCGTTCCTGCAGCGAATGTAATGGTACCGCTAGTAGCGTTTTCATTAATAGTCAGATTGTTGGTACCGGTGACACCTCCGCTGAACGTTGTCGATATGGCGGTACCGGTATTACCGACTGTAAGGGTGCCGGTGGTGCTGGAAGCTAATGCGATAGCATTGGCATAAGTTAGGCTGTTTGTGGCAACCAGAAGGGTCGCTGCATTGCTTCCGCCTGCGCTATCACCTAAGGTAATCGTGCCTGTACCGGCCGCATTGGCACTTGTTGAAAGTAGTACCGTCCCAGCGCTTATTGTCACTCCGCCGGCATAGCTACTATTATTCCCCGACAAAGTCAACTGCGAAGTGGCGCTGTTTTGAATAACACCGGTAACGTTGGTGCCGATGACGGCGCTGATGGTGGTGGTCCTATTTCCCGTGCCGGAATTGGTAATGGTGCCGATGTTATTTATTGCAGTCGTTCGTAAATCAACGCCGTAATAATCATTCGCGTTTGAATTTAGGGTAAGATTGCCGGTGCCAGTGATTCCTCCAGTTATATATAAAATACTGCCGCCGGGATCGGAAATAGTTAAATTATTATTCAACGTTATCGCTCCACTTAACGTGAAATGGGTATAACCGTTAGAAGAAATAGACAGTGTTCCGCTGCTGCCTGAAGCAACCGTAATCGGGTTGGCATAGATAAGGTTGTTATTAGCTGACAACGTGGCAGACGCGCTGCCGCTTGTATCCCCAATTGTTATAGCTCCCGTACCTGAACCACCAAAAGCAGAGGTACTTGTTCCTCCGAAAACCATGCCGGCCTTAATGGTTAGTCCGCCGGTGAAGGTATTGGCACCTGTCAGAGTTAGCGTTGTGGTACCGATTTTAATTAAACTGCCGGCCGTAGCACCATCGGCAATTATCGCTGAAATCGTGATGGTTCCCGTTCGGCCGAGACTAAGCGGACCGTTGGCTGTTATTCCACCGGTAGCGATAGTTAAAGTGCCGGTTGAATTATCTATTTCTCCGCCGCCGGCGTTAACGGTAAATCCTCTGGTGTAGCTAATAGTGCCTTGAGTGGAAGATAGAGTTCCCGAGGTAGCTTCTCCACCCAATACGACAGCTGAACTTGCGTTGCCGAGCGAGCTGTTGCTGCTGGCAACTACAATCTTGTTGGCGCTTATTGTGCCTTCGCTGATTGTGGTGGTTCCGGTGTAAGTGTTCGCGCCGGTTAAGGAAACTGTGCCTGCACCAGATTTAGCTAGATTGTATGCTCCACTAATTATTCCGCTGACAGTAAGCGTGTTGGAGGCTACATTGATTGTATAATTGGCACCGAGAGTGACAGCGGCGGAAATCGTACCGCCGCCGGTTAATCCGTAAATTGTATTTGATGCACCAGAGAGCGTGATGGCATTGCCTCCGTCAGCCAAAGTGCTGGTAACCGTAAGGTCGCCGGTGATGGCAGTGGCCCCGCCCAAAGTTTTTGTGCCCGAACCAGAGATTGTTAAATTAACGTACGAAAGAGTGTTTAAGACTGTCTGTGTGCCAGCAAGACTGTAATCCACAGTAGAACCGGCGTTAAGCGTTGGGGTAGCCGAGTAGCTGCCGGCAAAAGTGGAAGCGCCTACTTTAATCGTGCCCGTGACGTCGAGAGTGGTTTCGGTTAGTAAGTGTGCTCCGGGGTCAAAGGTACCGCCGCTGTTGACCGTTAGAGTATTCACTGTTCGCGCTGAATCCAGAGTGACAGTATGGCCACTGGCAATTACTGCAGTGTCCGTCGTGTCAGGGAAATCTATTCCTGCGGTACAACTAGAGCTGCAAGCACCGCCCCAGGTGGTGCCGATATTCCAATTGCCACTCGCGGCCGAATTGAAGACGGCGTCAGCGGCGAGCTGCCAGGCATGAGGCTCGGACCAGAGGATCTGGTCCTCGGAAATGTCCAATGATGTGGTGTCTGCCTCGGCGGACGATTCCCCGACATTCCCGGCCTCCACACCGGATGAGTCAGTCCCGGCTAACACATCCGGTGTGTTTACTTCATTTGAGCGCGTAAGCGCGAGGGGACCGAGAAGGTAAAACTCGGGGCTTTTGTCAGGCGCGTCATAGACGTACGTTAGCGTGACTGATTCGCTGGCTTTGATGGAGACGTCCCGCCAGACGATATATTGGTCTTGATTGGCTAATTGCTGGTCATAAATGGCTGGGTTGAGCGGTTCTAGGCTGAAAGCGGTGTCCGTATCCGGGTTATCGCGAGAAAGGGTGGTTTTGATCTCATCGAGGAGTTTAAGCAGTTCGTCGGGGTCTGGTGAGGGGGAGGGAGAGGGCGGCGCCTCTTTAACACCTGGTGTTTTCGCGGCGCCTGTGTCCACAGCGGGTGAGACGGATGGCGACGGAGTGGCGGCAGGAGTTTGATTAGGTGATGGAGATGGTTGATCAGTAAGTTGTGGTATTGGCGACGGAGCAACAGTGCCGGCTACGGTTGGGACTTTCGCATTTGCATCGGGTGAGGTTACGTTAGCGGACTGCGGTGACGGCGCTTTCTTAACGACTGGTGTGTTGTTGTTTTCCAACCCTTCTTCGCCCCCCTTATCAGGGGGGTAAATTGTCTCACTGGGTGTTTTCCCGGCGCCTACGTCCGCAGCTGGATCAACCGGACCGCCGATGCCGGCCGGTATATATGGTTTTTGCCCGGGGTCAGTGAAGATAACGGTACCGGGGGCGGAGATGCCCTTGATTTTGAAATCGCCGGGAATGGGTTCATAAATATCGCCCTGAAAATCTTCGGCGGCGGTGATAGTGATCGAGTTGGTGTAATCGGCAAGAGGAAAAATACGCGTAGCAGTGGATCTGCTGGTGGTAAATGGCGCACGCGGGGTAACTTGGAACGAACGATCCATCGTCCTTATGCCATTGTCGGTTTCGGCTTGAAGATGAAGGGTGTACTCCCCTGCCTGGGTGGGTGAAAATACAGCGGAATAGTCCGGATTGTTGGTAACAGTGGTGGGACCGCAGTTAGGCGAACGGCTGATGCCGTCGCCAATGCCCAATGCCCAATGCCCAATGCCCAAACCGTTGTTGTCCTGGCCAGTAATATCGAGAGTGAGGTTAGAGTCGCAGAGGGTGCGGCCGCCATCGTCGAGAACGCCGATCCCGATTGCGACTTCGTCGTTGATGGCATAAGTGGACTGGTCAAGGTTCATGGCTAATACACCCCAAGTGAAGTCCTGAGTTTCCGTGACGTCTTGGCCAGCCATATTAACGGTTACCTCCAGCTGATATTTGCCCGGACGAATGGAATTGCCCGGCTCAGGCATCGTGATGACAGTAGCGTTATTGATCGTGGTGATAACAGGACTGGTGATGAGCGGCTGCCCGGCTGGATCAATGATGCGGGCACGGACATCACTTGGCTCGGCGGGTTGCAGATCTTCATCTGACGCGCTGTCATCATTAGCAGCCGCGTGGGTGACAGGCAGAGCGAAGAAATTAATTGTAGAAGCAACAGACCGAGAGAGAACTTGGCCGATTTTGGTCTCAAACAGGCCGGAAAGAGGCTGCTTGTTACTGGGGGTGGCTGAGGGTAACGAGCTAGGGGCGAGGGGGGTGGGAGCAGGTTGAATGTTTTTTGCCGGCACGTCGGAGATTACACTGTCCTGAGAAGTAATGGGATCGAGAACAACTTGCTTGGCTAAGGGTTGAATATTGACGGTGAAGGCGATGTTTTCATCACCGGAAAAGTTAACGGTTGTTTTGCTGATATTAGATGACGGTTGCGCAGGGGCTGGGGCGGACGGCTCTGGGTAATTTTCCAGGCCTGGAGAGCTAGGCTCCGGGGTAGTCAGGTCGGGCACCGTCGTGTTGTCTGGATCCGGAATGGCGGGTTGAGGACTGGCAGATTCGAAGAGTTTGTTTATTTGAGTAATAATTCCTTGGGTTTGGTCGGTGAGAGTACCGTTTTCAGTAGACGCTGGGCTGGGAAGCGTCCAGCCAGTGTTATTGCCCGAGTCTAGGCAGGTATCTGGACAGGCGATGGTATTCCCAATATTGATAATGTCCTTAATGTCGACATAAGAAACGGCGGAGTCGCCTTGAACGTTGATAGAGGCGGGTTGGCCGGTGTCTGATGACCGCAGGTCGAGAGGGGCAGTAGGTGTACCGGCGAGTGTTATCATTCCTTGAAAACTGATAAGACTGCCGGATTGTAATTGGAAGCTGTGATAGGAATCGACTTGCTTCACGAAATTATTGAGAGTGAATGAACCGGTTATTACTTGATCACCGCCAGTAAAGTAAACAGTGCCGGTGTTGGCATCAAACTGGTCGGTGAAGACGGCCAAGTGTTGCTTTATTTCGAGATCTTGTTTTGGCGCGGTGAAGTTACCTGCCATTACCTTAACTGAGCCATAGACAATCATTGGGGTTTGTCCTCCATCGAAAGTACCACCTTTTTGGGTTAAACCTTCAGTGCCAATGGTAATGCGCTGTGTTGAGCTAAGAGCAACTATTCCATCGTAATCTTTATCTATGTAGAGGCCGGCGATGCTGACATCGTTCTCAACTAGTACATTGTCGCTCGATGTTCCATTAAATGTGGCAATGTCATCGGCTCCCGGTACAACCCCCTCGGACCAGTTGGCAGGATCGCTCCAGCGATTGTTGCCAGCGGCATTTGTCCAAGTGATGTAAGAGGCTTCGGAGGTGAGAGCGCCGAGGAGCTGGAAATGCTCGAGCTTGAAGCTGGGTAAGATTGGGGAGAAGGTGAGGATAAAGGCTAAGAGAGCTGAAAGAGAGACTTTGAGAAGTTCGAGTTTATCGAGTTTGCGAGACTTATCTCTAATAAAATGACCAATGACCAATGACCAATGACCAATGAATGACCAAAGATGTTTACAAATGACAAATGACCAATGACCAATGACCAATGAATGACCAAGCCCTAATGACCAATTTTTATGACGTTGCGTCATAGCTGTGTTTTCTTAGAATTTCGAACAATAGCGGCAAGAATTAAATTCAGTTCTTTAGATTCCTGCCATAACTGGCGACAAATATCTGTAAATTCGGGTAGTGTATGGGCAATAAGCCGGAGCCAGTGCTTTGTTTCCTTAGTTTCTTTCTTGGCAATGGTTATTTTGTTAATGAAATCACGCTTAGAGCTGGCTTCGTCAGCTTCACAGTAATTGGCACTAATACTGGTGCTGGAGCGAACTAATTGAGAGATGAGAGGCCGAGTGATAGTGTCTTGCGGCAGTTTTTTACAGAAATCAATCACTGTTTCGCTAAACCTTGTAGTGCGTTCCTCCAAGTCGTAGACCGACTTGGTCATTAGGATTTGGGATTTGATTGGGAATTGGGAATTGGTCATTGGGGTTTGGTTACTTGGGTTATTGGATGTTTATTTGAAAAAAGAAATCAACTGTTGACATAAATTTATTTTTTTGTATGATGTCTTTTAGATGGTCCAATGTGGGCTGCGAATCGTCCGGCTTTGTCCGGGGGTGTAACAGTTCTGGGGCCATTTTTAGTGATTGATGTGTTGACATAGAGGTAGGTTTTGGCATGCTGATAGTTAGATTCTCGGCCCGAGGTTTATATACCTCAGTTAGCGGGGGATTTTTTTGTGCAAATAGGCTCATAATAGGTGATAAACGGGTGAATAATTTGCTCTTGACACCTTCATGAAGGGAGTTATACTGTAAATACATCCTCGGCCAGGAGTTTATACACTCCACTTCGGCGGGGGATTTTTTTGTTTGGGTTATTTTGAAGGAAAACATGACATTAGATATTTATGTTGGCTGCGTCTATTTTCTTTAATTTGAACATAGAAGAGCTGCCCATCCTGGGTGATGCCGGCAAAACGGTGGAGTATTTCGGTTGGTCTGTTTGGATTTACTTTTGATGATGGCTGGTGGCGTGAGAGCTTTATTACCTCGATAGCAGCGGGGAAAAACTTGAGTCGCCTGAATCTTTCAGAAGGTCGCTTCTGCCGCAAGTGATGCCAGAAGTATTCGAAGAATATTTTTTCATTTTTAAAGTAAATCGAGCGCATGTATGGTTTGCGCTTGGTTTTTCGTGATATTTCATGATAAATTCGCTGCGTCTGCTTATATACTTCAGCGTAGCTGGTACCGTGCAATGTCCTGCATTTCGTTCGGTATGCAATGTTTTGGTTACTAACCTTTGAGAATTGGCTATATATTTTTTTGTTTGAGAATTTGGTCATTGCTGGTTTACCCGCACACCTAATTCCTTTAGCAGGCTTTGGGAAATACGGCGTTTTAGTTGGGCTAAAGCATTCCCTCGTAGCTTCAAACTGCCCTCACGCTTTCGGGCATCACTTTCGTCAAGATAGGCTTCGTAATAAACCAAGGTAAAAGGTGTTCGGTGTTTAGTTGAAAAGTTTTGTCCATTATTATGTTCCCAAAGCCTGCGCCTTAAGTTGTTTGTGGACCCAGTGTAGAGATTATTGTCTTTAGAGCTTTTCATAATATATACGTAATACATAGAAAGGAATTAGGTGTGCGGGTTTATTGTGCGTCTGCCGTGTAAGTAACCGTCACCGTCAATTGCGTGACTGTGCCTGTCACGGCCCCAATATCCAGTGATACCCAGTCGCCGGAGTCGATGGAGCCGTTGGACAGGCTGCCGTCATCGGCGGCCCCGTCGTTATCGCAGGAAATGGTGGCATCGACAGTGGCCGGGTTGTCCCCTGTTCCGTCGCGTTCCTGGACGTCGATGACGGCTGATTCGCCGGCGTCGGCGGGATCAACGACGCATTCGATGTCGGTAATGGTCAGAGGATAAGGGGCTTTGAAGAGGTTGAAGTTGTCGGTATCGGCCGGGCTTTCCAATGTTACGCTCTTGTATTCCTTGGGGGTGATAACTTGTTTGGCAGTGGCACCGAAGAAGACGAACTGGTCGGAGGTGGTGTCGATGGCGATTTGGCCGGTGGTGTCCAGGGTGGGGGCGGTGCCGACGGGGATCTGGGCAAAGCCAGCGGCGCTGACTAACAGAGAGTCGGTGTTGATGGTATCGGCGTACAGGTTAGCCCAGGAGAGAGCGGAGGAGCCGAGGTCGTAGGAGGAGTCGGTAGCTGGGAAGATAGTCCCGGCTACGTCTAGAGAATCGGCGTAGATGCCTTCCCAGCGCATGGTTGGAGAGCCGAGGGTGTAGGCGCTATCTGTGTTGGGGCCTACATTACCAGCGACTTGGAGTTTGAAGCTGTTAGGGAGAGTGGTGCCGATGCCGACGTTAGACCCTTCTGGCTGCAAAATAATATTACCAGTACCATTGGGGTCGATGGTTAGATCTTCGTTGGTATCTCGGGTTTCTATTAAAGCGCTGGTACCATACCCTACTGTCAAAGTAGGTGTTCCCCAATGATCACTTAGAAAATACCCTGTATAGCCAGCATCTCCAATCCTGAGATATAGCTGATTAGAAGTGCCCCCTGTTCTTAAAGCGTTATAGTTGCTGGTATAGTTGGTGTCAAAAGAAATCCATCTGTCGGAAGCGGGAGCCTTCAAAGTAAGCAAACCATTTGGCGTCGTCGTACCAATCCCCACTTTTCCATCTCCTGTTACCACAAAATCAGTAGCGCCGATGTGCAGTTGGGCTTCAGGAGCGGTCTGGTTGATGCCGATAGCCCCGGAGATGATGGCAGTATCTATATAGGAATTGGCCCAAGCAAGGGCGGAGGAGCCGAGGTCGTAGGTGGAGTCGGTAGCTGGGAAGATGGTCCCGGCTACGTCTAGAGAATCGGCATAGATGCCTTCCCAGCGCAATGTGGGACTGCCTAAATCATAGGCGGAGTCAGTGTTGGGGCCTACATTACCAGCGACTTGGAGTTTGAAGCTGTTGGGGAGAGTGGTGCCGATGCCGACGGAACCGGTGTTTGGTACTACAATAGCTGGTGTATTATCACTTCCAACCCAAAGTAAATTTACACCACCACTGCCTTGTGCTGAAATTGTGGGATTGATTTTAAATAATGTAGCAGAGGCTGTTCCTGATTGGTTTATGGTTGGATCAATTTCAACATCTACAAATGACCCACTTGAGCCATTTGGCGTTACACCGCTGCCAAGTTCTATAAATGTTCCGTTTAAAGATGAATTGCTCGTTAGGCCAATAGTAAAAGTGGTTGTTGAATTTGGTTGTCTAATATAGTACCCGGTAAAACCAGATCCAGTCATATAAACACTGCTCGAGATCTGAAACGTGGTCGCTTGGGCTGTCCCGTTTACTTCTAGCGGATATCCAGGAGTTGTCGTCCCGATGCCTAGCTCGTTACTGCTATCATCCCAGAAGAGCTGGGCATTATCCTGGGCTAATCCACCATCGTTATTGGCGAAGATGACGGAACCTTGAGTAAAGCCGGTGGGGGTGATGTTACCGACGATGGTGTTAGCGTAGAGGGTATTCCATTTGAGAGCGGAGGAGCCGAGGTCGTAGGAGGAGTCGGTGGAGGGAAGAATGTTGCCGGCAACATCGAGAGAATCGGCATAGATGCCTTCCCAGCGCATGGTTGGAGAGCCGAGGGTGTAGGCGGAGTCTGTGTTGGGGCCTACATTGCCGGCGACTTGGAGTTTGAAGGAGGTGGGGGCAGTGGTGTTGATGCCGACGGAGCCGGTGTTTTGAATAATCATCTTGCTTGCGCCGTCTTGAGAGTTGTATATATTCAGGCCATTACCGCCATACATTCTAATCCCCATGCGATTGGTTACGTTATAGACAAAATCCAGAGCGGGATATCCTGCTCCCTGTAGATCTGTGGCAAGGTATTGAACAGTGGCGTTGTTATTAAGAACATTATTTATTTCTCCCCAGACATCAAGGGTGGTTGTCGGTGCGCTTATACCAATTCCTACTCGGCCATCCCCTGTTACGACAAGATCATCTGTCCCAATGTGAAGCTGCGCTTCAGGAGCGGTTTGGTTAATGCCGATGGCGCCGGAGATGATGGCGGTGTCGATGTAGGCGTTGGCCCAGGCGAGGGCGGAGGAGCCGAGGTTGTAGGCAGAGTCGGTGCCCGGGGTGATAGCGCCGTAAGCAGTAATGGAGTCGACGTAGAGGCTGTTCCAGTGGAGGGCGGAGGTGCCTAGATCGTAGTTGCCGGTGTAGGTCGGGACTATATTCCCTTCGGCATTGATGGAGCCGACGTAGAGGGCGTCCCAACGGAGGGCGGAAGATCCTAATTCGTAGGAACTGTCAGTATTGGGACCGATGTTACCAGCGACTTGGAGTTTGAAGGAGGTGGGGGCAGTGGTGCCGATGCCGACATTAAGAGAACTTAGGATCCGCATGGCTTCTGTAGTACCACCAACAAGGAATGACATACTTCCTGTCCCACGACCCAATATAGCAGCCCTTTGCGCACCGTTTGTTCTCAGAGAGAGATACGCAGTCCCCGCGTCCGTGGTACCACCGGTATTATTGTTGAAACCAAATATTCCAGAACCTGTACCATTATTGGACTGGAACATAAGGAAACTTGTTTCTGTAAAAAATCCGTTGCTACCACCAAAGTCCAGGCTCGGGGCTGAGGCACTGCCAGCGGGCAGTCTTAAAACGCCACTAGAAAGATGCAAGGCGGTAGCCGGCGCTGTCGTCCCAATCCCTAACATATTATTAGCGTCATCCCAGAAGAATTGGCTGTTATCTTGAGCTAAGCCGCCATCGTTGTTAGCGAAGATGACAGAACCTTGCGTGAAGCCGGTGGGAGTGATGTTGCCGACGATGGTGTTAGCGTAGAGGGTGTTCCATTTGAGAGCAGAGGCGCCGAGGTCGTAGTTGCTATCTGTGGTCGGGACGATGTTACCTTCGGCATTGATACTGCCGACGTAGAGGGCGTCCCAGCGGGCGGTGGAGGTACCAATATCGTAAGAGGAGTCAGCGAGAGGAGAGAGGGTGCCACCGATACCGGCATCCCCTACTACGTGGAGTTTGTAACCGGGAGCAGTGGTGCCGATGCCGACGTTGCCGCTATCAAGTATTGTAACTAAAGGAGTACCTGACGAATTTTGTGCCTGGAAGTTGACATTTGTTGTCGAGCCATATCCTCGAACTATAAATGTAGGAAGCCCACTAACGCCGAAACCAGAACTAGCAAACACGGAAAAATTAGCATAGTTTGTGTCTGGTGATGGAGAATTAATATCTACAGACTGATTGCCTTTTACAAGTAATATAGAAGTAGAGTCTGCACGGGCATCAAGAATACGTGCAGTATCAGTATTGCCTGCTGATATATATAGACCATCTCTACCCCCACTAATAGTTGGATTTATAATCTGTGCAACAGGTACACTATCTCCTAAATCAGACGGAGATGTTACATAAAGTGGTGATGTCGGCGCCGTCGTCCCAATCCCCAACCGATTATCGTTATTATTCCAGAAGAGCTGACTGTTATCCTGGGTGATCTGACCATTGTTATCGACGAAGAGAACAGAGCCGGCGGTGAAGTCCAGATCGATGGTGTGGGCGTAGACGTTAGCCCATTTAAGAGAAGAGGTACCAAGGTCGTAGGTGTTGTCGACGGAGGGATAGATGTTACCGGTAGAGACTAGGGTGGAGGTTTCGAGGCTATCCGCGAAGACGTTAAGCCAACGGACAGAGTCGGAGCCGAGGTTGTAGGTGGAGTCGGCGGTGGGAACAATGTTGCCTTCGGCGTTGATGCTGCCGACATAGAGGGCGTCCCAACGGAGGGCAGACGTACCTAATTCGTAGGTACTGTCCGTAT
>CAYJKV010000009.1:0-29835 GCA_964371255.1 uncultured Candidatus Saccharibacteria bacterium
CATCTATCACGCTTGCATTTTATCGCCATTAAATTACAATATTTAGTTCTTTAACTACTTGTCATTTACTAGGTATACATTTAACAGCCCGCCTTTTGCTGCTCCGGCCCTCAGTTGTCCAATTTACTAGGTGAGTTCTTAAATGTGCGCCTCGTGCGTACAGTGTTCTTCTATAAAAGTCCGGCTCTCTACGAGAGCTCGGATACAATTGAGCCCCGTCTTGAAGGAGCGGGGCGCATCCTGGGACATACGACCTTTTCGTGCCTAGCACGAAAAACCCCAGGAGTTTGGCTGAAACTATAATATTTTTTCCAGACTCTTGGGTAATTTAGGAAGAAAAAAACGGCCGCTGGCCGTTATATTTTATCCCCGAGCAAATAAATTTGTTTCTGCATGTTTAGAGTTTTGCCACTGAATCCTCTCTGGTCTCATCTATTCTAAACAGCTGGTTTAAACGGCTAACGGTCCATCCACTCATTACCGCGGGGCACACTTCACACATTCGCCAAGGGATATTATTCTTCGCTGCCCATCGGTCAAATAATACCAGTTTATTAGTTAACGCTGAGGACACAAACTCAACCCTTGTGAAAACCAGCATCACCCTTCCTCCGCCCTGCGTCTTCAGGTTAGTTATCAGCTGGTTAAGCTCGTCGCCGATTTCCCTTATCATTTCTGGATCAAGTATCTTTTTATACAGGAACTCAACGCTTGTCACTCCGCCGAATTCTGTGACGCTAATATGTTGCCACATTTGCCCTACCTCCATTTAGAAACTTGAAAAACGAACAATCCCTTACCATAGGATAATCATTATCCCGTGTCAATCAACCCAATCACGCCCCAACCATCTTCCGTTGTATTGAGCCGATACATATCCCTCTTGTCTTACCTTTGTTCCGGTTATCAGTATTGCTCTCCTTCTCAACCTCATTTACGCTGTAAGGCATGGTTTCAGGCAAGAAGACAATTACTATAAACCAATATCGCACTCATAGTTGCGGCGAGCTTGGTATTGCAGATACCGGTACAACTGTGCGCTTAAGCGGATGGGTACATACTCGTCGTGATCATGGCGGCCTGATATTTATTGACCTGCGCGACAAGTGGGGGATAGTGCAACTTACTTTTCATCCTGATAATCCTGATACATTCAAGGCCGCGGAACTCTTGCGCAGCGAGGATGTTATTTGCGTTTCGGGTCAAGTAATTAAGCGGCCGGCAGACATGATTAATACAAACATATCAACCGGGAGTATCGAAATCCAGGTAGAAAAAATAGATGTCCTCAGTAAGTCGCTGACTCCTCCTTTCGCTGTGGCTAAGGACGAAGATATAAATGAAGAATTACGGCTGAGATATCGATTCTTGGATTTACGCCATCCCCGTTTGCAAAAAATACTGAAAACGCGTCACCAATTTATACAACATATCAGGAGTTATTTGTCAGCTCATGATTTTACCGAAGTGCAAACGCCCATTCTAGCTAATTCCTCTCCCGAAGGCGCTCGCGATTTTCTTGTGCCCAGTCGATTATACCCAGGCCAGTTTTATGCCCTACCCCAAGCGCCGCAGCAATTTAAACAATTATTAATGGTCGGCGGCCTCGACCGCTATTTCCAGATTGCGCCTTGTTTTCGCGACGAGGATCCTCGGGCCGACCGCTCTGCAGGCGACTTCTACCAAATCGATTTAGAGATGAGTTTTGTTGAACAAGAAGATATCTTCCTGGTGGTTGAACCCCTGATGATCGAATTGACAGAAAAATTCAGTGCCAAGAAAACCATGGCTGTACCTTTTACCCGCTTGCCTTGGCGGGAAGCAATGGCCAAATACGGCACCGACAAGCCAGATTTACGTTTTGACCTCTTCATTCACGACGTCACATCTATTGTCGCTCCTAGCCAGTTCAAAGTATTTTCCTCCGCCATCAACGAGCAGGGGATAGTGCATGCGCTGCACGTTCCGGGTGGTGCTAAATTCACCCGTAAGGAAATTGACGAGCTCACTGAAATCGCGACTAAGGCTGGCGCGTCTGGCTTGGCCTATATTTTGGTTAAAGACGTGCCAACTTCTCCGATCGTTAAATACTTAGGGGACGAGATCACGGCCCAGATCATCAAGCATTTAGACGCTCGGCCCGGCGATGCCATATTTTTTGGGGCTGGCGATTTTATGCCCGTATCCACTACATTAGGCGCCGTTCGTAATGCCGCCGCCGTTAAATTAAACCTGAAAGATCCAGCCAAAGCTGCCTGGGTCTGGATCACCGACTTTCCTATGTATGAGTTTAATAAGGAAGAGAACAAAATCGACTTTTCCCATAACCCATTTTCCATGCCTCAGGGAGGTTTAACGGCTCTGGATGCCACGGACCCCACAACCATACTAGCTTACCAGTACGACTTAGTATTGAATGGGTATGAAATAAGTTCCGGTGCTATCCGTAATCATCATCCTGAGATTATGTACAAAGCCTTCGGCCTGGCTGGTTATTCTAAGGAAGATGTTGATAAAAAATTCGGTGGTATGATTCGGGCTTTTTCTTATGGTGCGCCACCGCATGGTGGAATCGCTCCGGGACTGGATCGTCTTTTGTTCCTCTTGCTTGACCTGCCCAGCATCCGTGACATCTATGCTTTCCCCAAAGATAGTAAGGCTAAAGATTTAATGATGAATGCTCCCTCCGTTGTGACAACCGAGCAACTGAAAGACCTGCACATCACGCTTGATCTCGACAATTAATTAGAAAGCCGTCATACTAACCAGCATGAATATTCAGCCACCAGCCGTGGAAGAGCCTCCTTTATTGTCTGCGAAACCAAAAACAGGTAAGCACCTGGTCTTCTTCGGCACAATATTAATCTTTGGCTTAGGCCTCTTTTTTGGCCGGTATATCATCCCGGCAGGCGAGTTAAAACAGTATGACGCGCTGCAATTTGTTTCCGTAGACCAGGGAAAAAGGCAGCTGATATTTCCCACCTTTTGGGAGGCGTGGGACAAATTACATACCAACTTTATCGGAGAAATTGATGACAATAAACTATATTATGGGGCGGTGGCCGGCATGGTGCGCTCCGCTGGCGATCCCTATACTGTCTTTGCCCCGCCCGCTGATACTAAGCAGTTCGAGGAAACAATCGAAGGCAGTTTTGGCGGTATTGGCATAGAGATTGGTGTCAAGAACGGTGCCGTCGTCGTCATCTCGCCCTTGGACGGATCCCCGGCCAAAAAGGCCGGTGTTTTGGAGGGCGATCTTATCCTCAGTATTGATCAAAAATCCCTCTCG
Organism: uncultured Candidatus Saccharibacteria bacterium; assembly: GCA_964371255.1. Lineage (GTDB taxonomy): Bacteria > Patescibacteriota > Andersenbacteria > UBA10190 > UBA10190 > UBA10190. The sequence continues at coordinate 3,290 of CAYJKV010000009.1, forward strand.
GCCGAAACCACATTAGACGAAGTCGTCCAAAGCATCCGCGGTGAAAATGGACAGCCAGTGGAAATTACCGTTCTGCATGAGGGCGAGTCCGAACCAAAAGACATTACCATTACCCGCGATACTATCGCCATTGAAAGCGTCCGGCTCGATATGATAGACAAGATAGCGCATGTTAGCATTAAAAACTTTAACAGCGACACTGCCAAGCGTTTTAACGATATCGCCCGCCAAATCAAAGCCGATCAAGTAAAGGGAATTATTCTGGATGTCCGCGGCAATCCCGGTGGTTTTCTTCAGTCAGCCGTTGACATCTCATCTCGCTTCATGCCTAAAGGACAGGTGGTTGTGTCAGAGCAAGGCCATAAAAACAAAGACTACACCGCTTCCGGCAATACCATTCTAGCAGACATACCAACAGTTATCCTGGTTAACGGTGGAAGCGCGTCAGCATCGGAAATACTTGCCGGTGCCTTAAACGATCAGTTATCCATCCCGGTGATTGGTTCTCAAACATTCGGCAAAGGTTCTGTTCAGGAATTTATTAAATTATCCGACGGCTCCAGCCTGCGCGTGACGATCGCCAAGTGGTATACGCCGAAAGGCCGGTCCATCAATGAAGAGGGGATTACACCAACTATTCCGGTCGAAGCTGATCAAACCAATGAGGCTGATGAACAGCTAAACCGTGCCCTTGAAGAGATCAACAAACTCGCTCCCTGATTCAGCAGCTATTATTCAGGCTGAGCTGAAGATTTCTGGTCGCGTCCAGGGAGTTAACTTTCGCTCCGCCATCGCCCATTGGTCCAGACATCTTGGTATTACTGGTTTCGCGTCCAACTTGCCGGATGGCACCGTCTATATCTTAGCTCAAGGCACATTTCAACAACTGGAAGAGCTTAAACAAAAATGTTATGCTGGCCCAGAGCGAGCGCAGGTGAATCAGGTAAAGCTAAAACTTACGCCCCTCACCGACCATTATCAATCCTTTATTATCAAACATTAAACGCCATTAGTGGATGGCCCATCTTAATCAATGTCCAAAAAAGTAAAGATAATTCTATTGGAAAACGTAGCTAATATCGGCCGAGCCGGTGACATCGTGACGGTTTCGGAAGGATACGCTAGAAATATGCTGATTCCACAAACCAAAGCGGCTCTGGCCACGTCACAAAATGAGCACACCTTACAGCAAAAGAATGACGCCAGGCAAAAAACTTCAGAGGCACAACTGGCTGCCCTGCAATCTCAGGCAGAAAGCCTGATGAGCACAGAATTAACACTCATGGCCCGCCTTAAGGATGGCCAGGAAATCTTTGGTCAGATCAAGGCCGCACAAATCATCAAAGCCTTGAATCAGCAAGCACACTTAAAACTGTCTGCCAAGGCGATAGACTTACCGGCACCGATCAAAACTCTCGGCACATTTGATGTAACAGTAACTTTATCACCGGAAGTAGAAACGGTTATAAAAGTAACAGTCGTGCCTGACCCGAAAAGCCAAACGTTAGCCGCTGCGGCTGAAGAATAATTATCAACTAATGCCCTCCAAAAAACCAAAATATATTTTTGTCACCGGCGGCGTTTTGTCAGGTCTGGGTAAGGGGATTACCGCTGCCTCCATTGGCAACATACTCAAAGAACGAGGTTTGTCAGTGAACATGCAGAAATTTGATCAATACATTAATGTTGATGCTGGCACTTTGAATCCTGGCGAGCACGGCGAAGTGTTTGTCACTGATGATGGAGCTGAATGCGACTTAGACCTAGGCCATTATGAGCGTTTCTTGGACCAAAGCCTAACCTCTGCTTCCTCGATTATGACTGGCAAGATTTATCAGACTCTCATTGCCCGCGAACGCGCCGGTGCTTACCTGGGTAAAACAGTCCAAGTCATCCCGCACGTCACGAATGCCGTAAAAAACTATGCCCGGCAAGCCGCCACCACCAATAACCATGATGTTCATATTGTTGAAATTGGCGGGACGGTGGGTGATGATGAAGGCTTTCATTTCATTGAAGCAGCGCGCCAAATGATGATGGACGAAGGCCGAGCCAACGTTTTATATGTGCACGTAGTTTTTCTTCCCTATTTAAAAGCGTCGGACGAGGTCAAGACCAAGCCTGCGCAAAATAGCGTCCGTGATTTACGCAGCATCGGTATTCAGCCGGACGTATTAATTGCCCGGACCGACCATCCTGTCAAGAACGGCATTGTCGACAAATTATCTTTGTACACCAACGTGCCGCCCGAAGCTATCTTGCCCTTGCCGACTGTACCCAGCGTCTATGAAGTTCCCATCTTAATGGAAAAACACCACTTACATAAAGTTATTGCTAAAAAACTGGGCCTCAAGCTGTCTGCCCGAGCTCAAGATAGCTGGCCAACATTGGTGAAGAAAATAAAAAAGCCTAAGCCGTCAGTTACCATCGCGCTCGTCGGCAAATATACGACGATGTTAGATACCTACGCCAGTGTAATTGAATCGCTAAAAGCAGCCGCCTGGCAATCCGATCATGATTTAAATCTGCGCTGGGTTGATTCCGGTGAAATTGAAAATAAGGGTGCAGCTGTCTTCTTGTCAGATGTAGCCGGCATCGTTGTTCCTGGCGGTTTTGGGAAACGCGGCATTGAGGGCAAGATTCAAGCGATTAAATACGCGCGTGAAAACAAAATCCCGTATCTCGGCTTATGCCTGGGGATGCAGTTGGCTGTCGTGGAATTTGCGCGTCATGTCGCTGGTCTGGCCGAAGCCACTAGCCAGGAGTTTGCCGCGGAAGACGAACAAGCCACAGTCCAGCCAGATCTTTCTTCTGCTCGCTCCTGGGTCATACATCTTATGGCCAATCAAAAAAATGTCACGGACAAAGGTGGCACCATGCGTCTTGGTGGTTGGGACTGCGTCCTCAGTGATCATACCTTCGCCCGTGCTGCTTATGGTTCTAAACAAGTACGCGAGCGCCATCGCCATCGTTACGAATTTAATAATGACTTTCGCACGTCCTTAACCGCAGCTGGTCTGGTTATTTCCGGCACTACCCCCGACGGTAATCTGGTAGAAATTGTCGAAATCAAAGACCATCCTTGGTTTGTCGGTGTTCAGTATCACGCGGAATTTACTTCTCGTCCCATCTCCGGCCATCCGTTATTCAATGCATTTATCGCCGCGGCGATCAAAAACACCTCGCTTGCCGTGCGATCTTAAATTTCACCAATAAGGCATCCTTATTAGGCTTCTATACAATAAGTTGCCCGCCAGCTTAATTGAATTTTTTTACCAAGACCACCGTCGTTGATTTCATCTTGCCGGTGAATGTGCGCTTTTTTCTTTTAATGAATTTTACTATTCCTGTTATGCCGGCGTAGAGTGTGTCATCGGCTCCGACCTTAACACCGTCGCCAGCTGTGTAATGGCTGCCGCGTTGTCGGATGATAATCTGCCCGGCATTCGCGTTCTGTCCGCTATAAATTTTTACACCCAATCGTTTGCTTTCTGACTCTCTTCCTAACTGGGTTGATCCTCCCGCTTTTTTATGCGCCATAGTATTTAACTAGAATATTTCAATTATTATTTCTCAATTCTTCTGCCAGAGGGTTATTTCCCTGGCAATTAATGCGTCCGGCCTGGCATATATTACTTCCTTATTACTAGTGCCAAGTTGCTTGAAACTATAGCCTATACTCTCAACCTCGTCAATAAACTGCCGAGGAAATAGGGTAGGGGATGAATTGACCCCCGCCTGATTGACAATGGCTGGCCAGACCATTACTACCCAGCCACGATCTTTTAAAACCGGCCAGATATTATTGAACATAGCTTTGTATAGGCCCATTAATAAACGATGATGAGTCAGTGCTTCCTCGGTTGATAGGGGAGTGAGCAACGGCGGTCCTAAATATGGTTCGGTCACAATCGCATCGCATGACTGTATGAATTCTGCTGGGACCGGCTGGTTGATATCGTGGACAAAAATCTTTGGCCAAAGCTCTGCTCGCACAGGCCAATGCTCCGCCAGCTGTTTTATGTTCATGTCACTCGCCTGCACCATTCTTTCACTGATATCTGATCCGATCATGGCCTGCCCCATCAACCAGCCTTCCTGTAACACTGTTCCCATGCCGCAGAACGGATCATAGATCTTCATTGGTTTCTTACTGTCGGGTATCAAATTCAGAAGGATCTGGGCCAGCTTAGGCGGTAGCAGTCCCACTTTTGCGTCACGTGCCGGCCGCTGTGTGTCGCGCAATTCATAGGCTTGAATGTCTTGTACCTGCTCCGTTCTTGCCAGATAGAAGATAGAATTATCACGCCATATTGTCAGTTCCGCGTTCGGCTCTCGGCATAAATTATTGAAAATTACTTGTGCCGCGTTTAATCTCTCGCTCTTGCCCCGCGGCAACAAATAATTAAGTTTCATTCCCTGACGTCGGCTTTGTTTTTTTATTTCTTTAGCCATTTTTGTTAAGTCCGTTTTAGGCAAATCAAATTTGCTCAATCCCACCATCATCTTTTTATCGCTGGGAGATAATGCTTGGCTTACGTCCGCCGGTGTCCAAATTGTCTCTTGCTCGCCAATAATCATGCCTATCCGGTCTACTCCGCCCAGTTGATCAATCAAACGCTCCGCCAATTTGAATTTACTGGCGATAATTATATAGCGCTCGTTCGACGTCATCACTCGATAGGGGAGTGATTGCCGGGATAGCGCATTCGACAGCTCTAATTGAGACAGGGTCGCATTGCTTCCGAGCCAAAAGACATATTTAATCATAGATGATAGTTCCGCGTAAATTGTATACTAAAACTAATGGACTTATCTACCTCTTGGGCATTTTGGCAACAGCACAAAAATAAAAGCGGCCAACTGTTACTGCTGATGATCGTCTTTATTATCGGATGGTATCTTGGTCAGACGACGTCGCCCTATTACCAATCAACCCCGATTGTTTTTGAAGATCAGGCCTGCGCGCGTTCTTCTGGTGATGCGGCTGACCTGCATGCCGTGGTGAACGACAAAACTGTCGATCCCGAACCTCAGGAGCAAGGACAAGCAAGCCCTGATTCAAATCCAGCCATGCCAGTCATCAGCGTTTCTCCTCAAACTACGCCGCAGGTCGCTGGTTCGATCGCCGGTTCGCTGCCAGTTGATAAAAAATACGTGGGCAGTATTAACTCCGACTTATTTCATGATCTGAGTTGTCCGGCCAGTAAAGGAATTAAAGAATCGAATCAAATCTGGTTTGCCTCAGTAGAGGAAGCGCAGCGCGCGGGCTATTCTCCCAGTAAGTGCACCAAGGAAAAACTGGGCTTATAGCAGCAGGGAATGTACAACAACACATTTACGATATTTGTAAAATACAATATAACCAACTACAACAAAAGAACTATTCGGAACCGTAAAAATGGCACCTATCCACTATCTGTCTAGTAGGGGAGAGCCTCTAGTCGTCAGATCAAAGCGCCGATACCAACGAAAGAAAATAAAACTGAACTAAGTTAAAATCTTGACGTGTATGTAAATTGTTCGTCGAGCCTGTGGATAAACATTTACGGGGAACTTAGGGGTCAGCGTCGTAAAAGATACATTGCGCGACGTTATATACCAGTCTTCTCTGCCGCTCTTCTCACCCAACAGGGCCTGTCAACACAACCACTCTGTTCAATGTCATATATAACCTGATATGCGGCAATAATCCCCTAGTGACTAAGCAAAATTATTACCCCTTTATGCCGATTTATCTGTCTCGGTATTTCTTACCAATATACAATAAGCATTATCAGAATATGGGTCATTTAAATGCCCTATACCATTTTATAGGTATGAACATACCTGCCCATAGTACAAATAACACATGCCTAGTCTGGCGTCGTTCCAGCACTCCCCCGGATGGGCAGTATAACCTCAGTGCTTGGGTATTTAGCTCGCTCTCAATCAACAAAGATAAAAAATTGCGTTTATACTCATCTCTAATTTCAAGATCAAACTAACGCTGCGCATATGTCTAGCAAGCGGCTAAGTTAGTCATAGGTAGAGCGTACAAATCAATCTAAGCTTAGGGGTGACCAGAACCAGTTATAACGTCGCACAATAATTGTTCTATTACTTACATCTCTAGCTGGCTAACATTGATTGCCGAGTATTATTCGGCTTCCAAGTTTTTGTAACGATTATCAAACTCCTGCCTCGTATCCCTGACTTCTTGTCTTTGGCTCTTGGCGCTGATTGGAGCGAATGAAGGTTTTTATCACTTTAATAGTCGAGGTCTCCCCTCCCCCACTATTCCGCGCGTCCTTACTCTCTAATCGATATGTTCCAACAACACCAGCAAATCAATCGCTGTAAAATAATGCACAAACGTGAGGCCCACAATGACGGCTGAGGCAATAATTAAGAACCACTTTAAAGTTTTAAAAATAAACCGTGTAATAATAGCTGTTAAAACAATCAGAATCGAACCAATCACATACCAACGATAAGGACCCTCTAACTGTAAAAAAAACTCAGCGACGTCACTAAACTCGATCATATTTCATAGTCCTGCCGTTGATAAATTAAACTACTGGCCAAGCCTCAGTCACTTCCCCTAAAAATCTCTTTCCATACCAAACGTAGCAGATAATACAGTGCGTAAAAAGGACCCCAAATCGGGACTAGTCGCATCACCCACTTCTCAATAATGTCATCCGGGTTAAAACTCATGTTAGTTATAGAAACCGTTGGGGATCAACTGGCGAGTTATTGACTCTTACTTCAAAGTGTAAATGCGGACCCGAAGAAAGCCCAGCACCATTAGTGCCAGGCGCGCCACCTGTATAGCCTATTACCGTCCCTCGACTCACCATTTCACCCTCGCTGACTGCGAAGCCGGACAGGTGACCAAACACAGTAGATACGCCATCCCCATGTAACAGCAATATATAGTTATAGCCAGGACCGCCGGAATTATGTACCCGCCCCACGTAACCGTCGGCGGGCGCGATGACCGGCGTCCCAACATACGTCGGTATGTCCATGCCTGAATGAGCGCCAATCAAGTAGGCATACGGATAATCCGAGCAATGGAATACGCAAGAAATACCAAAGATAGGCTCGACTGGCCAATCAAATACTCCCACCGAAGGTAATTTGTTTACCCCTTGTTTGCGAAGTTCCTCTCTAATTAAGGAATCTAATTTTTTAATCTCGGCTTCTGCCTCCTGGTGAGCCCGTTGTGATTCCTTTAACAAGGCTTGGTATTGTTCCTCCTGCGCCTTGGTCAAATCGAGGACATGTTCCTTTGATTCGCGATTAGCCGCCAGGGTTGCCTGTTGTTGAGCTTGGCGGACCCTAAGCTTTTCTAACGCTTCTTTGAACTCTTGCAGGTCAGTATTTTTCTGCACTAACTCTTCTCTTAAATCCTTGATCACTAACAAAGCTTGATGACTTCTCTCCTGCAGGCTTTGTAATGTCTCCGCCTCATTCACCGCTTCAGAAAATGTGGCGTACTTCAAAAAAATTGCTACGCTTGATTGTTGATTGGTTGAATATATTGAACGAATAAATTCAGCCAGCAACTCTTTCTGATGCTTAATCTCCGCTTCCTTCTCTTCAATTTCTTTGTCCACCAGCGCGATTTCAGCTGCGGTTGTTTCTATCTCCGCAATCGTCTCTTCAATACTCAGGCTTATCTGGCCAATATTATCATCAATAATATTAATCTGTTCTTCCAGGGACTTTGCTTCTCTTTTCTTCAGCTGAATCTCTTCTTTGAATTTCTTAATCTTCGCTTCCGCTGCCTGCAATGTGTCCTTGCGGCTGCTTAGTTCTTCGCGCAGGTCATCAATCGTCTGAGCGTCGGCTATTTGCTGATAAGCTGGCCATGCCAGCACTATCAATCCGATCAACAATAGTCGGTAAAACACCGGTCGTTTCATCATTCTGCTAGACAAAAGATAGCAAGACCATACTGATCGCTATCATGAGGATAATGACGACATACACGATACGTTGCCAACGAGGTCTGCGTCGCATACTTTTTAGTATAGACTAACCGTCTATTCTCCTGAAATTGAATCTCGCAGCCGTTCGTGCGCCAATTTAAGTCGCGTTAAGGTGTCTTGTTGCCCAATCACGGTGGCCACCGCAAAGGGGCCGGGAGAATGCTCGCGGCCGGTCAGTGCGACCCGCATCGGCCAGAGCACATCCCCATTGCGCCAACTATGTGCCTTGATCCAGAGCAGTATTCTGGTGGTCAGGTTATCCTCCGCCCATTCTTTATCGCTCACTGCAGACAACTCCTGCGCTAAAGCCGATAAATAGTCGGCGGTCTCGCTCGCTGTACTCTCACGCCATACCAGTAACGCTGGCTCATACTTCCCCACCCATGACGGCCGAGCCCAGTCTAGGGACGTTTCCAACTCCTGATTAGTCGACAAACGCCCCTGTTCTGTTTTAAGCGCCGCTAACAATCGTTGTTCTCCCATCGCCAATAATTCCTTGTTGTCAGTCTGGCCTTGCTCTAGGTAATGTCTTCCCCAAGCGAGCAGTGTCGTATCGCTTACCTGCTGTAAGTAATACTTATTCATCGACGATAACTTAGCCTGGTTGAAGATAGCTCCACCTTTTTGTACCTTCTCCAGACTAAACTCTTTCGTTAGTTCTTCGTGCGAGAAATATTCTTCTTGTCCGCCCGGATTCCACCCTAATAAGGCCAGATAATTAACCATAGCTTCTGGTAAATAACCCTTATCGCGATAGCGGAGCAAGCTTACGTCCCCTGCTCTCTTTGACAGTTTCCGACGACTTGGGTCCAACAGTAAAGGCAAATGCGCGTACTGCGGGGTCTTATATCCCAAAGCTTGCTGCAGCAAAATGTGGCGGGCGGTATTAGTCAGATGATCCTCTCCCCTAATCACATGGCTAATCTTCATTGTTTCGTCGTCAACGACCGCCGCCAGATGATATAACGGATCACCCATTGAGCGGGCGATAATGAAATCACCGCCCCAGCTCTCTGTCGGTACTTTGACCAGACTGCGAATTAAATCATCAAACTCTATGATCCCTTCTTTTACTCTAAAGACGATCGCGCTGCTGCCTGTTGCTTGATAAGCCTTATCCTCATCCAATAACCGCTGAAGAGCGGCTCGGTAAAGCTCGCTTCGTTCTGATTGCCGGTAAGGACCATATTGGCCCCCGACATCCGGTCCCTCATCCCAGACCAATCCTAACCACTTTAAGCCAGTTAAAATGTCCTGTTCATATTCCGGCCGGCTGCGCTGACGGTCTGTGTCCTCTATCCTTAATACAAATTGACCGCCCCGCCCACGCGCAAAAAGCTCATTGAAAAGAGCCGCTCTAGCCGTGCCTACATGCAACAAGCCGGTTGGACTGGGCGCTATCCGAGTTCTTACCACGGGCGTTGTGTTCTTAACCATAAAATAGTGCCTTTAAGTTATTTTGTTTTGTCATATCGATTTGTGCCTCTAGTAATATAATTCGAAGCACTAAGTCGCGCATTTTTGGATTTTGTCCTAACGCCAAAAACTCTTCCCAAGAGTAGAACAAAACCTTAATTTTCTCACCTGCTTCCGGCGCTGGCTTTCCCGTTTTTCTTAAATCTCTAGCCACGTACGCCCAGCAGGTATATTCAATTTTGTCATTAGCCGGTTTGTAATGATGCCAAGGTATTAAGGAGCCAATCTGATAGCCGGTTTCTTCCATAAATTCACGACGGACGGCCTCCTCGGGTGTTTCCCCTTTTTCTATTTTACCGCCCGGCGGCGTAATCACGGCGTCACGATGTGGTTGCTGGTCCTCCGTCAACAGAATCCGTCCATCAGGCATTACCCCCACGGCATGTGTAACGTCATCCCGCGTGGCCCTTTCAAACAACTGGGTTGAACCATCAAATAATAGCTGGTTCCACTGCCAAATAGAAAAAATCGTGCCCGCAAATACTTTTTTGGCATCTTCGGGCAACGGTTTATGTAACCCCAGGTTATATTCACTCATATTGCCAGTATCATAGCAGTCAGCGCTTTTGTCGACTACCGTCCCATAACTTTTTATTTTACCCGGCGCTGTTTATAGCCCCGGCCCATACCTTCTTTAATAACACGACAGCCTCGCGCGTCCGCGAGGCTGGTTAACTTTACTGTTTGGCAACTCTATTTTAGAACACTTGTGTACTGACTCAAGTTCTTCAGTTGGCTCTCGTTCAATTCCCCGGCTGCCGCCACCGCCTCCTGGATCACATCAAAACCAATTTCCATAGTCTGCCCCATTTCTAATCCCTGTGTACCCAATTTGTTTTGAATATAGTCCTCAATAAAGATTCGATGCTCATCTGACACTGCGTAGCCCGCTTGGTTTTCGGATAACCATCGCGCACTGGCTTTTCTGGCGAGATGAGTGATGCCGTTCCCTGCTTCTGCCACCTCAATAAAACTACCATCTGTACGTTGTGGTTCAGCCACTGGCTTCTTATCAGTTGCTTCCTTTGGGACTGTTTTCTCCTCTCCCGCAGCGTTGGTGTCGCCGGCTACTTTTTTGTCCGTCGCGTCCTTTGCTTCATCGGCTGTTTCTCCATCTAAGCCGGCCTCCTCCTTGCTCTCACTGCCTTTCTCTTCGGTCGTCTCCTCTGTCACCGCTGCTTCATCGGCTGTTTCTCCATTAATTTGGTTGTTATCACCAGAAAAAGCGTAGATCGCTGCCGCGACAATCAAAATTATTATTAATGCTGAGACCGTACGGGGTGATTCTTTGATTCGATCAATTAATCCCCCTTCTTCCTTCATATCATAATCTGCCATATCCCCCATCACCTCCTCAATTTAGCTAAGTAAATAGCCATGACTCATCGCGTTCTTTTTTCCGATAGTCGGCTTAACGTGCCAACTTTGCTTATGCTCAGGGTGTATCTGATGAATTATTTGCATCATATTACCCTACTTTTTGGTTTCGATTGCGTCAATGTACGGATTGTGGAAAAGCTATATTTTTTCGCGCCTTAGTGTGCTTTTTGTCGGCGCACCAATAAAGGGAAACTGACAACCGCGCGCCAAATTCTCGGACCTCTCGCGGGCTCCAAGTATAATCGCCACAGCCACTCCATATTTATTTGACGTAACCACCTTGGCGCTCTCGGCAATGTCTCGCTCAAGATATCGAACGCTCCGCCAACTCCGATCGCGATGACAACCGATGGCAAATCGTGTTGATGCTTTTTAATCCACTCCGACTGTTGAGGCGCACCATAAGCCACCAGCAAGACTGCTGGCCTGGCTTGATTAATGTGATCGACTATTGTTTGCGGCCCGGCTATATCAAAAACATGCGCGGGTGATACTTGCACCTCTAAACCTGGATATTTGTTTTTTAACCAAGTCCTGACCGCTTGTGCTGCCTTCGTTTGTCCGCCTAATAAATAGATTGGTAAACTAAACTCCTGACATAATCCGGCCAAGTCTGTCACTGCGTCCACGCCGGTAATGCGCTCCACGCTTTGCCATAAAAAAGCCAACAGGCTTGGGAGCCATGGCCAAAACTTCGACCGTAAATACCATCTCGCCCAAATCAAACCAGCCCCATCCGGCACACGGATCGACGCCCCCGCTACGGCTTGCCGGAAATCCGTGTCCGTTTCCGCCCGGATCACCATCTCTGGGTTTAGAGTCACCACCTGATGCCAACCGCCCATTTTTAGCCACCGCCGGCACATTTCTAACCATTCCAGCTTACTCACATAATCGCACGATACCTGTCCTAATTTTAGCGATTCTATCCTCATGCTATTGATCATGGTTAAAGCTTAATCGTTCCGACCACCTCATATTTTTGCTCTCCCAAGTATACCGTACTGGAATATAAAAACAGCTGCTTTATCGGCCAGGTCGCCAGCAGTGGACAATCAGCAACAAATTTGCTGACTGACCGGTCCCGCAACTCGGCTAATTTGATGTGCGGCACAAAATCATCATGTTCGTTTAATAAGCTAAGCTCGGGCAGTTGCCCGGCTACTCGTTCCCATAGCGCTTGCTTAATGGCGTGCAGTAAAGCCGTCGGTTTAGCAAAGGCCCACAACTGACCAGCTTGATAACCGCGGCCGACGTGCGTGAGCGTGATTGTTGGTAAAAAAGCTTGGGGTAAATCTTGCGTCAGCGCACCTGCGTAGTTAGGAAAGTTATTAATCATCCCGACAAATAAAAAAGTTAAATGCCAATTTTCCATTTTCATCGCGCGGCGAATATATGGCGCGTATTGTCGCAGCTTTTCACTCAGTAACCCATTAATTTCTTCCGGTATTTCTGCCGCGATGAATAACCTTGTCTCGCGTGTCAGATCAACACGTCCTTGCTGCGTTAGGGTGGCTTTCTGTGTCTGCATGTCTTAACTTTATGAGATGCCCTGCCTTTCAAGCAAGCCGATCTTTATACCTCTTCAGCCAGACGGCTGCGTCTGTTCTGGTTTAGCTGATTACAACCAATGAATAGCCCTGCCAAATTAGCTAAAACAGTGGCCGAGCACTACATTAAAACACAAACCGTGCCAGCGTTATCGTCGCCACAGCCGCCTGAACTATTATTGCAGCGCGCTTGCTACGTCTATCTTTATCAGAAGCCAGGTCAGCGCTTACGAGCGGTCTTTGGCCGTCCCCTCCCGCAACACAGCCACCTAGCCGAAGAAATCACGGCTAATACCATTGCCGCCATCATGCAAGCTAAACTTATAAAAATCCGTCGGGCAGATCTGCCTTCAATCGCTTATAGTGTGGCTGTTTTGGACGCGGTCCAACGTATCAACGACTATCACCACCTCGACCCTCAGCGGTATGGCCTTTATTTAATTTCTGATCATGGTAAAACAACTGTCATCTTGCCCCAACGTCCCGGCATAGAAACCGCGCAGGACCAATTCGCCACAGCCTTGCGCGAGGCTGGTATAAACCTCCGCCAAGAAAACGTTTCGTTATACCGTTTTGGCGTTCAGTATTATGACTGAGTACGCCGAAGTTGCACCCACCTTACCTCTCTCTCCTCTGGGGCCTCAATCCTATACCTACCGCCTGCCCGCCCGGCCGTCCATCCCGCCCACGATCTACTCCATTGTCTCTGTGCCCTTTGGCCCGCGGCGTGCCACCGGGGTCATCACGCGTCTTCATCACCGCCGTCCGCCATTTCAGGCTAAAACAATTACCTCGCTTTCCTCAGTCGCACTCACTCCAAAACAGTTCGCTTTTGCTCAATATTTAGCCACGACTATGCATGGTGGCCTAGGCTATACCTTGCGTTTGTTCAAACCGCCTACGCTCTCCTTCCCGCAGTTAGCCTCTTATCATCAGCGGCGCTCCCAATCACCAGATCCGAAGTTGCTTACCGCCTTATCCCAGGGATCGGTTGCCATAATTAATCACCGCCCTAAACAGCGCCAGGCAATAATCCGCTCCCTGGTCTCTTTTTATGCCCGTCGCCACCAGCAGGTGCTGACCGTCGTACCGGAAGTTAATTTATTGCCAGGTCCCGGCATGGCTTATCACGCGGGATTGCGGCCCTCGGTTGTCAGTGCCATTTGGCACGGTGTCAAAGCCGGTCAAATTGAGGCTGTGCGCGGTACCCAGAAAGCGCTCTTTTTACCCTTTTCCCGTCTCGGACTAATCATCATTGAAGAAGAACAAAATCCTGCCCATAAACTCTGGGATCAATATCCTCGCCTCCATAATATTGATGGCGTCCAAGCGCTGGCTAATATCTATCATTGTCCTCTCCTCTATCTGTCCTCGTTTCCTTCTTGGCGTCTCGCGCAGGCCGTGACCACAGCGGCGGTTGTGCTCTTTGCCAATAATCCGTTGATTCTAAAAAGTAAAATCATTCCCTTTTCCTTCGACGATAAGGTAAAAAAATATGCGCTGCCGCACGAGGTGATGCTAAAATTGCGTGCCTGGAGCTCGGCTAAAAAAAGAACCCTTCTGCTTTATAACCGGCTCGACAATAAAAAAATCCTCCAAACCCTGCGCGCTAATCTCTCAGCCGTTCAGCTTGGCTACTGCCAACTATCCACCAGCCGAGTTTTTGCCCAAGGAGTACAATCGTTCGACCGCTTGGTTTGGTTATTTCCCGAGCAGTCCATTACGTTTCCTGATTTCCGCAGTGTCGAGAATGCTCACATTACAGTTTCCCGGCTCCAGCAACTGATCAAGACCCCGGCGAGCCCTGTTTATTTAGTCACCCGGCAGCCGCCTCTGCTGGAGAGGATCTTTAACAATCCCGACTCTGCTCGGGACCATGACTGCAAACTTCGCCAGCGTCTTCTGCTGCCGCCATTTCATAGCCAGGTCCGTTTAAAAATATCGGCTAAGAAGCCTAGTCTTGTCCGCCGTAAAAGCCAGGAGATTTGCGCCGCGCTACTGGACCGCACCAAACAGCTGCCGCCCGCTCAGGCCTCATCCATTCTTGTGCGCGGTCCTTATGAATCAATCAGCCCACCCAAAGATCCCAACCAGCGCTTCCTCATCCTACGCGGCCCGCTTCACCTCCTGACTAAACTATATGTGGACCTGCCGATCGATAGTGCCGAACTAACCCCGCACCGCCTCCTTTAGGAATAATCTCGTTTTTCTGTTGCCCCTAAGACTGACCAGTTTTCTGCCTCAGCCATTTTCCCAGTTTTCTAAATACTTTGCCCCGTTGAGAAAAACTATTCTTCTTCGCCAAACTCATGTCTGAGATAGTCTCTGTTTCTCCGGCGGGAACAAAAATTCTGTCGTACGGCATCACTGCGCGATTTTCGTTATAAACTTTTTTGGTTATCTCACCTTGCATTTTCGCCGTAAATAATTGCGGCTCCTCACCCGGTTCGCACCATCCCAGGACCGTTATAAAATATGCTCTCCTGTCAGCTCCCTCCAACAACTTAAAAATTCCTTTATAGCCGATCGTCTGCCAGACAAATTTAGGCAAGGCTCCGGGAAAACCCGGCCAGGCCTTAAAAAATAAGCCTGTATCTTCCACTACTACTGGTTGCTGCCTTTGATTGGCCAGTCTGTGCGCGGCTTGCCGCACAATATCTTCCATGCTGTCGTCGTGGTTTTCCTCGTAATTTATATCCACCTGCCGGACTTCAATGCCGAATTCGCGCAGGGCTAACCGCGCTTCATCTACCTTATGCTTATTGGTGGTGACAAAATTTATTATCATTGGCCTTTCAAAATATCCTCCAGGACTAGCCCGGTTTGTTTTTTTGTTTGATTAACCAGATATGTGATCGCCCCGATCAATACCGCCATTGATGGTAACACAATTATGGGATAACTGATCAATGTTAGCCTTGCTAATTCATGATTAAAAGTGGCTGTGCCCGCCGGACTTTTGACTAGCAGCGAGGTTAAGACAAAATTTAAAACTGCGGATAATAAGAAAGAGGCCGCTACTAAATAGGTCACTGTTTTCATTGTTTGTCGATAACCATTAATCGCGGCGTTGCTCGTCAAGCGAGTCCGTACTCGATCCATATCGATTACTTGTCTGGCCATCGTCTCCACCAATGAATACTTTGTGTTGGCTAAAGCGATAATAAACATCGCTATCACTAATGGGACGGCGGCTTCTTTAACAGCCAACCATTTTGCCTCCAGCTGTAACAAACCAATGCCACCGGTGAGCAGTACGCCCGCTCCGCCAATCACTGCCAACCAATCACCCTGCCCGCTCCGGTAATACTGATACCCTCCCCACGCCAGCGGCCAAGCTAAAGCCAATGCTAAAGTGCCCAGCGGCCCCAGCGCGCTATCGCTAAATTCCATTAGAATCAGCGCGGGGATCACGATGGTTACTACCAATCCTGCCCAATTATGATTTGTCGTAGTCATCTTTTTGTTAACTTGCCCTCCCTCAAAATACTAAATCTGCCCTCATCCGCCAAACGAATTTCATTACGATCCATTCCACCTGATACCAAAAGCGTCCGCAAGCAGCGGACGCTTTTGTCCCAAGTTTAGATGTTATTACAGTTTTTCGATGACGTCCTTAGCCCCATCCACCGATGTGCCCAGTACATCCTTGACGGTTTCCACCGAATCGGATGCCACTTCACCCACCGCCTCTATCGCACCGGTCACGGCGTCGGTCGTAGCGTTCCCCACATCCCCACCTACTTCTTTCACCGCATCCACCGCGCCTTGTACGGCTTTTACTGAAGCATCCGTCACGTCCGCCCCTACTTCACTGGCCCCCACTACTGCCGACGATACAGTATTCTTGACCAAACTGCCCACATCACCGCCAGCCTCGCCAACACCTTTTAAAGTGCCTTTAACAACACCTGACACTGCCTCTGCTCCGGTTGTTCCCACATCACCCGCTCCCTTTAAAGCTCCGACTACGATATCTCTCACGTTCTCGACAGCAGTTGACGTGACATCCCCTGCTCCCTGCAAAAGAGCCACCACATTATCACGGACAGTATTAAAAAGTGTGTCATAGACCTCATCCGCACCCTTTAACACTCCCACGACTGCATCTTTCATTTTATTTCCTAACTCTCCTAGTATTGTTGTTGCCATAATATAAAATTATGTTAAATGATAAAAGTTATTAACAATCTCTTCATTATAACAGAAAAAACCGCGCAGAGGACAATCAACAGTCTCACCCTGTTTCTGTTCTTATTCTTGTTCAGCCAACCATTAACGGCACTTGCGCAATTTGGTCCGGTCACTCCCTTCGCAGGTACTGCACAGGGTACGTTACTCTCGGCCATCACAAATATCGTTAATGCCCTTTTATCTTTTGTCGCTGTTATCGCTGTAACCGTCATAATATTCAGCACCATCACTGCCTTGTCCGGCCGTGACAGCGAAGATATTGCCCAACGTGCCCGCAATACTATTATTTATGCTCTTGTTGGTTTAATTATTGATGCCCTCTCAGCGGTCATCGTAAATTTTATTATCAGCGCTATTCCCTGATCGTCATTGAGGTTAATTCAATTCTTAACGCCGGTTAAATAACCGCCAGCGCGGTTAGTCTGTGCATAGCGTTCCAACCATACTTCCTGCAAACTGCTTACCCCGCCTTTAAAAGCGCGCGACTCAGCAATCGCTTGGTCCATCGGCCAGCCTTGCACAGCGTAACGATAGAGAGCTACCATTGTCCCGGCTCGACCGATCCCGCCACGACAGTGAACGTGAGTCGGTTGGTTGTTAGGGTCAGTCACAAATTTCAGAAATTTCTCAGCCTGTTCATCGGTCGGTGGATGGCCATCCACTATCGGCAAGTGCAGATAATTCAAGCCTAGCTGGTTAAAACCAGGTAGTTTGGCGTCATCCCCCACTTCATCTCTTTCCCCGTCCACCCGTAAATTAACTACACCCCGCCAACCACTTTTTGCCATCCACTTAAATTCTCCAATCAATGGTTGGCCGGATCGGGAAAGAACGTCAGATACCGGTATGGCAAAGGACCAAAAACCATACGCGGCCGGAGCCTCCGTTGGTATGTTTTCCCTCGGTCCAACAAAGACTATTTCTGCCGGCTCGTTTATTACCTCTGGCGCGGTTTCTTTTTCTATCCCTGACTCTTCGAACGACTGCGGGACCGGTCCTATTACATCCTCCGTCTGTCCCGTTGGCTTCATCCACCACGCATAACCAGCCGTTAATAAAACACAGCCCATGATACCACCGGTTAAGCCCCACCATAATCGATGCCTAGTCATTGCGCTTCGACTGTTGTCACGAATCCTACACCCCCGACCGTTGTTGCTATCTCACCAGTAGCCGGAACGACCTCGATTACTCTAGTCCGCCCGGCCTCGGCGATCAAAACATTACCATTGGCTAACCCCATTACATCCGTGGGATATTTCAAACCGCTGCCATCGGCCAATTTATTTAATCGCCAGACAATTTGTCCCGCGGCATCAACCTCAAATACCTCATGTTTTTGCCTATCTTCCATAATGAAACCGCCCTGGTCGGTTGGCCAAGCATGCTGCAACCATTTCGCATCAGACTTCGTCCACTCCCAAACAATACTCTTTGTCGCCCGATCAACGACAATTATCTTCTTTTCCAGCGTGTCTACGATTGCAATTCTTTGCCCATTATTGATTGGCACCGCGCAAGTGTTCCCTCGTAGTAGTCCGGGACCAGTGCCCATCCGCAGGGTCTCGCCGTATTGCCAAACTATTTTATTGTCGCGCTGGTCAATAATGATCACCCGCCGGTTATTGCCGTCGTTTACCAGAACTTCAAACTCGTTAATCTTATACGCTTTATCTGGTTGGTGCAGTAGTCCATCCGCCGATCCTTGCTTATCCTTAACGCCATATTGCCATACCACCTGATGGCTGGTTCGATCCATCTCCTGCACCATCATACCCTCTCCGTCAGCAATAATGAGGTTTCCGTTGGGCGCCACCGTCACGTATTCCACGTGCGTGTTATAACTTTTAACAGACAACGGCGGGCTGGCCATCTGCTGCTCCCATATCGTTTTTCCTTGCCTGTTTAGGCCTAGCACCCGGTTACCTTTAAAATCTGCTACCCATAAAGTTTGCCACTCTCGCGTCGGCACCGATTCTTCTGCCGCCATATCCCCCGTTAACAATTGCTTAGCATCACTCATTGCGGCTCCCACTATCTCTTGGGGTGTTTCTTGACTATTAGTCTGGACACTATATATAAATCCGCCCAGCATACCTGCTCCTATTATGAACACAGCCGCTGCTATGCCGCCGATAATTTGTTTTCCACTCATATCTTAACGAGCCTCATAGAGTACAGCTCGAATTATTGCTGGCTAAAAACTTTACCGCTTTCTTTTTAACACTGCCAGCACTGCTGCGACGATCGCATCCGCGTCCATTTGATACTTCTTTAATAATTGCTCCGGCTGCCCCGATTCACCAAATGAGTCCTGCATACCAATAAAATTAATGGGTACCGGGAAAGTCTTACTGGTAAACTCCGCTACCGCCCCGCCCAATCCGCCGGTCACCTGATGTTCTTCGCACGTCACGATGGCTTTACATTCCCGTGCGGCTTTCTCGATCGTTTCACCGTCTAAAGGCTTGATCGACGGTGAGTTGATGACACGGCAAGACACATTTTTTTCTACTAACCAATCCGCCGCCACCAGGGCGGTATGGACAATCGGTCCGGCTGCAATTATTGCTACATCGTCCCCGGTTTGAAACACCTGAGCTCGCCCAACTTTAAACGGCGTATGCTCAGTCGTAAAAGCGGGTGAAGCTGCTCGCGCGTAGCGAAAATAAACTGGTCCGTTAATAGCGGCCGCTGCATGTGTTACTTTTCTTGTTTCCTCCGCGTCACACGGCACCAGCACTGTCATCCGTGGCAGCACCCTCGTTAACGCGATATCTTCTAAACCCTGATGCGTTGCCCCGTCCGGCCCTACCGATAACCCGCTATGAGCCCCGGCATATTTTACATTAGCCCTGTTATAACAACCTGAAATTCTAATCTGGTCCCAATTTCTTCCCGGTGAGAACACGGCATATGTCGCCAGAAATGGAATTTTTCCCTGTAACGACAACCCGACCGCTACATTAGCCATGTTCTGTTCCGCGATACCGACTTGAATATATCTTTCCGGAAACCTTTTCGCGAAAGGGCTGGTCTTAGTTGAGTCTGTTAAATCCGCGCAAAGAACCACTACTTGCTCATTCTTTTCTCCCAATTCCACTAATCCCTGCCCAAAACCCTCGCGTGTGGATATTAGCTCCACGTCCTTGTCCAAACAATTCTTCTTTAATTTAGCCTCTTTCGTAAACATAAAAAGTTATTACTAACAACAATCTGAGTTATCGATTTTGCCGTGCATTGTTCTCAGTTGTTTCAACGCCACTATCCCCTGCTCCTCCAGTTTAGGTGCGCGCTCTGTTTCCGTCCCGCCCGGCGGAGCGCCATGCCAGCGATAATCAAATTCCATGTAATCAACCCCTTTACCGGCAATCGTGTGTGCGATAATACAGACTGGTTTTTCAATGATCGCCTTCGCTTCGCGGCAGGCGTCGATCACGTGCTCAATGTTGTGTCCATCCACATCAATTACATGCCAACCAAACGCCTCAAACTTTTCATCAATCGGTTCCTTGGTCATCACATCCTCTGTATAGCCGTCGATTTGGATATTATTGCGATCAATGATTGCCGTTAAATGTTGTAGTCGATAATGCCCGGCAAAGCCGACCGCTTCCCAGACTGACCCTTCATCCAACTCTCCATCGGACAATATGCAATAAGTCTGATATCTTTTGCGGTCCATATATGCCGCATACGCGCTGCCGCAACTAATCGATAGTCCCTGCCCTAAACTGGCAGCCGACGACTCAATGCCAGGCAGCGAGCCGCGCTCCAGGTGTCCTTGTAAACGAGTCCCTAATTTGCGTAATGTCTTTAATTCTTCCACCGGGAAAAAACCAGCCCTTGCCATCGCGGCATACCAAATTGGATTAGTGTGTCCGCATGATATATATAGTCTGTCCCGGTCTGGATTATTTATCTCTTGCGGCCCGAAATTTTCCAATACATTGAAATAAAGGGCCGTAGCTATATCAGCCAAATCCAATGATCCCGCAGCATGACCAGACTTTGCTGTCTCTAACATCTGGATCACATCCTGTCGCAGCGTACTGGCCATTCGCCTTAAATCTTTAAGTTCTGTCAGCCTCTTCATCACTAATTATTATACCCTAAATCCCATCGCATGTCCTACGCCGTCACGGCTGACTCCGCTATTAATTTAAGTTGCGCCAAATTTTCGACCGGATCCCCCTCCCTAAAAACGGCCGTGTTCGAACACAGCATTGTCGCCCCCGCCTTGGCTAATGGTCCCACCGTTTCTTTGTCCACATGGCCGTCCACGGCGATGGGTAAATTTTCATGCTGTTCCCGAAACGATCCCACGCGCTGGTAAATTTTTTGATCAAACGGCTGGTTAGCATAGCCGGGGTCAACTGCTAAAAACATGACGTAATCAACTAAATCCAAATACTCTTGTAGCCGCTCGCTCGGGCTGCCGGGATTAATAGCCAAAGCTAACTCAGACTGGGTTTTAGCTCTCAGGGTCTCATAAACGATCCTCACATCCCCCGCTCCCGCAAAAGACTCCAAATGGAATATACAGCGGGCCGGATTCAGGTCAATCACGTCATCAATATATTGGGCTGGCCGCTGCACCATCATATGCAGCTCGATTTTTTGACTGTTCTCTAACTGCTTAAACCTTCTAATCTCGCGAAACGTGCCATCACCGGCGAAAATTCCATCAGTGACATCAATTTGCACGTGGGCAGCAGTGCGCAATACCTTGTGCCAATCTTTCACAATGTCTTCGTATGACTTTCTCAATATCGCTGGCACCACCTCTAACGTCCTGGTATCGGTCATAGGTACAAACAAGAAAATTATTGGATAAAGCTTGTCTTTAGCTGAACTTCGCTAACTTTGTTTTTGTTCGTATTCATCAATTTTTTTGACTCTTCTCTTGTGTCTCTCCTCACCCGAATAATCTGTTTCCAACCAGGCCCGCACTACTTCCTTGGCCGTCGGCAGGTCAATAAAACTAGCGCCTAGCGACAATACGTTTATGTCATCATCCTGACGGGCTGATCGAGCGATGGCCGGGTCATGTATCAAAGCGGCACGAATACCGCGTACTTTTCCCGCAGCTACAGCCATACCAGCTCCAGATCCACACAGTAATAAGCCAACGTTCCGGTCGGGATGCTCTGCTACAGCCTCGGCTACTTTAAAGCCATAGTCTGGATAATCGTCTGATTTAATCAACGCATCTGGTCCCACGTCCTGAACTTTATACCCCTCTGCTTCTAACCATTGCCTCAATGCGTTTTTCATTTCCCATCCTTTGTGATCAGCGCCTAAATAAATTGTTTTTTCCATGCTATGCTAGTTAATACTAATTTTATTATTCTCCCTGCATATACTGTACCAAAAGATCAGCCTAAAGGTAGAACGTTTACTCTCAACACTTCAGTGGACTCTATGGCCTTAGTCGACGACATTCGCAGCCCGAGCAAAAAAATTAAACCGCGTCTTCTCAGGCATATTTTTAAGCCTCGCTTTTCTCCTGTCACACTACCCTTGATTTTACCCTTCACTATTTTTCATTTCCTCGTTAGTCTTGTGCGCAGACGTCGCAGTACTATTACGGTGGCGTTTGCTGTGCTTGTTCTCGTGGGCATTACCACCCTGTTAGTTGGACGCCAGCTATTAAAAACAGACCCGCCGGTTCCTGGTGAGAACTATGTCGATCCGCACGTGATCGCTATCAGAGAGACACTCACCCAACCTGACACTCCTTTGGCAGTAGATTTCACTTTTAACCTCCGTTTGACTATCAATGGCCAGCCGCAAGCTATTCCATCTCAATACGGCCAGTCGGAATTCGGCAAATCAATCTTCAATACCACTAATGCAAATGGCGACATTCACGTCCAGTCCCCGGAAAAAACCACCTACACCATGGGTGACTTCTTCATCCACTGGGGCAGCCAGTTTAACAAGCAATGTCTGCTGAATCATTGCTCCAGCGAAGCAGGCATGGTCAAAATGATGGTTAACGAACAATCGAACGACCAATTCCAAAACTATGTCATCCAACCTAACGACCGTATTGTTATCACTTATCAGCCATAAAACCATATTTTTCTTCCTGATCCCGCGTATAAACTTACCAGCATCCCTTAACCTAACCGCATCGCATTATTTAATAAAAAAATCCTCTTAAGTTACCTTAAGAGGCTGCTTCTACCCAAGCTAATCATCGTTCATGGCATTCGCATATATTTACGGAGCTCGCGTACAAACGACAAACTGCGCAACTGTGACACCTCCAATACACGACGCAAGCTACCATGCAAAGGACCATCCGGCCAGGCAAAAATAAGTGATAGCAACTTTTGTCGGTCATATTCGGCAACCCAAACATTCTCGATCTCCTGTAACCACGTGTGAAAACAGTTGTCGTCCAAAACTTTCTTCCACTGCCGCATGCGCCATAAAGAAAATCCATGCATAGCCGCCAATAGCCCGACTAACGTCGGTAACTGCCACCAGAAAGCATTCACTGGCGCTACCGCAAACTTGATAATAATAGCTATGACAATACCTGCGCCTACTAAGCAAGTAAACCCACCAGCGCTGATAACAAGCTCACGATCATTCACTCGCGTTCGCCATTTAGTGTGGAAAGCCGCCACTGCTGCTGTCACTAGCCCGCGTTCCCTATCATTTAATTCCATCATACACCTCCGCGTAAAAAAAGAACCATCAATCATCTCGTCAACTGCTTGTTATACTGGCTGCCTCCGCACTCGTCAACTACTAATTATTATTTTGCGATATTCCATAAATCTAACTTGTGTAACTGTCAACTTGCCAATAAATCAAATATGTGATATACAATCTAGTCCGGATACTCAGTTTTCCACTATGAAAGGATCCAGTATGAATAGTTCCTTAACAAAGGGTGAGGTGCTCGTCGTTGGTGGCAGCGGTTCGATTGGTTGGCCGATCTGTCGTGCTCTGATGGCCGAAGGATACCCGGTGATTTCAATGACCCGCGGTTTGCACCCTCGCCCAGAGGAATACGCCTTGCATCTGAATGGGACCGCTGCCCCAGTACGGTTGCAGGAAATCAATTGCAACGTCATTGGTGTGAATTGTGATCCTGCCTTGGATCGCATCAGGCGGCAACACTCACAATACTGTACGCGACTATCTGCCATCATTTACGCTGTCGGCGACTGCCCGCCCGGTAGCTTCGACAATGAAGTCGCCGTACCTCTTTGTGACCTGGAGGACGGAATATTATGTCACGCCCTCACCCTCCACGTTTCTGGTCTTTTGAATGTCATGCGCAATCTTCATACCTGTCTTCGACCATCTGGCCATGTCGTGGTGATTAGCTCAGCCATCACCCGTCTTACTGATGCCACTTGCCCTGCCTGGCTGCATGCCGGTCATTATGCCGCTGCCAAAGCAGCTCAAGACGAATTGGTCCGTTGGTTAAGACGGGACCCGAGAATCAAAGATCGGCACATCATGGTTCACCGTCTTGCCCCAGCCGCCGTGGACACACCCTTTCACCGTGGTTGCCAACATCAGCCTCCAGTTGCTTTGTCGGTGGATGATGTGGCAAGTCGGGTGATCGATTGCTTAGAGGGCACCATAATCATTGATGAAATGATGATGGCCCCACCACCCACGATCATCGCCGGCCAAACGAATTCATAGTGGCATTTTTAACTTCGACGTTAATCCACTACCCAACCGTATTTTTCCTGAGAAAATACGGTTTTTTCTTTTCACTCTTTGTTTTTTCTGTTGTCGCCAAATTTGCGAATTCACTTGGTAAACTGAGGCCGCTATGTGGGTTAGCAGCAGCGATCTAAGCAGGCGATGAGAGCAGGACTCCTCCCTTCGCGCAGTTAAGTTCCCGGTGTGGATTATGTTTGAGCCTCGTTTCAAACAACAACTGACCTCACTAAAATTCCTGGCTTTGAGCCATTCAAAAGGAAAGTACCTTAAATACCACCCGAACTTCCGCTGCGAATCAGGCAACAAGGCAGCCAACAAGTGGTCGTAAAAAATATTAGACGCCTCACCAGCCTCTTCGTTTATTTTAGAGCCTTTACCTTGACAGCGCCTATCAGATTTAGTATAAAACACTGTTCTTCAACAGCACATTTCCCAACTTAGAGCAGGAGCCTTCCTATGATCGGTCTGATTGTTCTCGTTACTGCTTGTGTTGTACTAGCAGTCATGATCTGCATGGTGGTATTAGAGGCGGCATCCAACGGTCATCCATTCACCTCTACCAGTTTCTATTTTCTCGCCTTGGACGCTCTTCTTTTCCTCGCCGCCTGTGCCATTCACTTTTTTGAGTGTACCGGCGCTGGCCCTTCATACTGAAGAGTACCCGGTCTTCACAAACCGCATCCAATGCTCATCCTCAACCACCCGACTCTCATCACAGAGTCGGTTTTTCTTGAAAGAGACCTTCTACATCCCCAACTACGAAACTTTCTAGCCTGAAAGTCAACTTGACATACAATAGTATATATGATAATTATGTAGATACGTCCTTTTCACATTTCTTTGGCGAGAAATCCAATAGGAGGCCAACAATGGCGTTCAAGAGTTACAATGAGCAGTTTCTGGAAGAATTGGCGAATGCTCAGGCAGCCGTTGCTGCCGGCATTGAAGTGAAAGAATTTGACCTGCCATTCCTCAAGATTCCGAATGGCTGGCCCGCTGACGACAAAGTTCGTATTGTTCTGAGTAAAGACAACGAACCCACCGAAGCGGCCTTACATGAGTTCTTCACTTCTGAAGTGATGAGCCAGCGACTCATTCTCTGCCCAGAAATCAATCGAGACATGACCGATGACTGGGGCATATTCGGATTTGAGCCTGGCTTCATCTTCGTCTGCAGCCTAGCCCATGAAGGTGAACACTGCTTCAACGACTTCTTTTGGAAGACAAACCAGAGCCTGTCCTGGGACCCAGTCACCAAGTTGCCAATCCTGCCCCACTACGACTGCTTCCCCCGCCGGAAGTTTCACTCACAGGAGATTACGCAGGAACGAACACCACGCACGTTTGCGTTTTTGTTCCAACTCCTCAAACAGCCGCCGTGCTTACGGTAGGCTTGGAGGTCTTGCTATTCACACAACCGCACGGTTCGCCCTGCGGTTTTCTTCTGCTTAATTCCCGGCAAGCATTACTTTAATTTGTACTAACTTATCACAATTTGTTCTGGGGAATAGGCGTCGTTCGAACCTTTTTCATTCACCAAACTTTCAACATTCCAGCCTACGAAGTGAACATAGCCTGGACGAAGACGGGCTAGTCTATGAGTGAATCGTATAAAGCCTGTTTTTTCTTCGGTATCGGTCTGTAAGTGAGCCGCACGAAATTGACAGCATACCAAGCCAGCTCGCTTATCTCCTGACGGGCCAATCGGCGGTCTGGGTAGTTTCGGTTATACAACTCAGCAAATTTGTTGAGATATTCCCGATTGAAATCGCAGTTTGAATCTTTATTTCTGCACAACCTCATAGCGAAGTTGCAATATCCCATCAGAAAGTCGTTCGGTTTTCTGCAGGTGCAATTTTACCTGAAACTCGGCTGGCGAGAACAGCGGCTTACCCTGACCAATAATTGCGGGCTCAACATTTAAAATTACTGAATCAATCAAGCCTGCTTTCATGAAAAGCGAGTTAGTATATGCCCCGCCAGAAAGAAGTGCTTTCGTAAATCCAAAGCCAGATAACATTTCTAGCCCCTCCTCGGCAGAGCTGGCGAGTTCATAGCCTGCATCAACCGAAAAGTCCTTGTCGTTAGTAACTATTAATTTCTTTGCATCCGCAAAGTCATCAAAGCCATACCCCCAATCCCAGTTTTTGACCGCTGTATATGTATTGCCGCCGACAATAAAACAGCCGAACTCTTCGACAAACCCAGAAAATGACTTCCAGTTTTCGTGCGACAAAAATTCTTCACTGCCATTCTCGGTTGCAAT
>CAYJKV010000010.1:0-14071 GCA_964371255.1 uncultured Candidatus Saccharibacteria bacterium
TTTTTTATCCAAAGTTGTCTAAAGTTGTCTTAAGCAAAAAACGGACAGTATAAAATACGCCTTCATTAATATTACGATATTACATAATATCGTAACGTATTTTGTGTGGAAACTATCCAATAAATTTTATTTGGCCCTTGTGCTTACTGCTTCGCTTTATCTAATGCCAGGTTTACCAGTTTATCCGCCTTTTTATTCTTCTCCCTGCGCACATGAACAAATTCTATCTGGGAAAATTGGCTCGCCAGCTCTTTTACCTTATCAAACAACTTCTTAAGACTGGCATCCTTCACTCTATATTCGCCCCGCAACTGCTTAACCACCAACTCGCTGTCTAAGTAGCAGGCTATTTCACCCACTCCCTGCTGCCTGGCTTTACTTAACCCCCTGATCAAAGCTTCGTATTCCGCCTGGTTATTTGTTCCCTGTCCGATATATTCGCTCCCCTCTATCTCCGCCTGCCCGGGTATTGAAAGTATGTACCCGATACCGGACGGACCAGGATTACCGCGCGCCCCTCCGTCTGTGTAAAGTTTTGCTGACATGTCAATTGCTTAGCAATTAAAAATAATATATTTGTTTGGCCGCATCAACCCTCCACTAGTCTAACTTCGCCCGCCCTCCCAATATCCTTGATATTCATTTGCAGGCTTCGTCGTCCATTATATTCATTAACCTCCACGCATCCTAATACATCAACCATCTCTTGCGTTTTTATGCCGCATTCTTCCATTTCTTCTGCTAACCCGAAGGCAATCCCCTCTAACACATCGTCATTTACCTTAAAAATTAATTTCGCGTGTTCCTTATTTTTCCCAACTTTCCCCCAATGGCCCAGATATACATTGCGCATCATAAAGACCGGGCGCTCGTTGCCTTGTCCGTATGGCTCCATTTGTTCCAACATATCAATCAAGTCCCACCCGACCAGCTGTGGTTGCAGGACAATATCGGCTCGGCCTCGCACTTCTTCCTTGGGAGTTTGCCAGACAACTTCGTTGGTGCGCAGTAATTTTTCTAGCTCTTTAATGTTTTCAATCGGTAACGTAAATCCTGCGGCTGCTTCGTGTCCGCCATATCTGGTCAATAATCCGCCGAACGGCTTTAATACTTCAACTATATTTACTCCCTCCGGGGCCCTGGCTGACCCTACCGCGACTTCGCCTGCGCTGCCAATCACCACCGCCGGCCGGCGGTATTTGTCGCATAGCCGTCCCGCTACTAATCCCAACACTCCCGCCGGCCAACTCGTGTCCGCCGCAACAATAACATTACCGCCCGCTGTCCCGGCTACTTCCGCTTGTTTCTGTATCAATTGGCCGATTCGCCGGCGCTCTTGGTTGAGTTGTTTAAGTTCACTAATCTCTTCAGCGGCCTTTTGTTCGTTCTCCGCTAATAGCAAGTTTAGAGCAGTTTGCGGATGGCCAATTCTGCCCGCCGCGTTAATTAAAGGTCCTATCCGATAGGCAATCATTTCGGCATTAAGGTTTGTCCGGCCCACTCCGGCCGCCGCTACTAATGCTTTCAATCCTGGACTATCGCTAGCGGCTAACGAACGCAAACCATATTTTACTATTATGCGATTCTCTCCCACGAGTGGCACCATATCGGCCACGGTCCCCAGACACGCCAGGCTTAATAAATTAAAAAACTGTTGTTGGTTTCTTGCCCGATCCGACCTCTCATTTGCCAGCAGCGCCATAGCTAGCTTCCAACTCACCCCCGCGCCGCACAAATAGTGAAATGGGTAGCTGCCTTGAGGATGGTGCGGGTGCAGCAC
The DNA here is from genome assembly GCA_964371255.1 of uncultured Candidatus Saccharibacteria bacterium. Lineage (GTDB taxonomy): Bacteria > Patescibacteriota > Andersenbacteria > UBA10190 > UBA10190 > UBA10190. Next base: position 1,781 of record CAYJKV010000010.1, read on the forward strand.
TGCCAGGGCTGGCGGTAACTTCTTTGGTATCAAATGATGATCAGTCACTATGCTATCTTTCCCCTGCCCATTCAGCCACTTTATTTCCTCCTGATTACTAATCCCGCAATCAACCGTCACCAATAAGTCGAATTGGCTGGACAGTTCCCGCAACACGCTCCCATCCAGGCCATAACCGTTGTCTGTTCGATGCGGGAGGAACGGTACGGCTTTAGCCCCTAAGGCTTTCAGCGCTACCATCATAATTGCCGTGCTGCAGACTCCATCCACATCATAGTCGCCGTAAACCAGAATGTGTTCTTGGTTATCAATTGCCTGCTTGATACGATTCGTTGCTTGTTCCATCCCCACCATTAAATATGGATCGTGCATGCCCGTCTCTAGTTTAGGCGAAAAGAATTCATGCATCCCGTTGCTCTTAATTCCCCGCTGCCGCAGTAGCATCATCTGCAACTGCTCCATCGTGGCAAACTTTTCCCCTCCCCCCGCTTTGATTCCCCAGGTTTTAGCCATACTCAAACCTTATTTTGAAATCTTAACGCCACCCTCCATCCTTGCCTCGATATTTTACCAGCTGCCACAAGTACTGTCTTCCTTACCCCAAAAAGACCACAATTCCTGCTGTAAATCGGCTGCTCCCAACTTTAATTATTGATGCTGTAAGAGCGCTAAAGGTTACATGCTTACCTTCGGCCCCCTGGCATGCCGAGAAATTACGTCCGGCTCGTCATGGGTATGCTTAATAAATTTATTCAGCATATTTATAATTGCCGCATACTGCGAGATGACACTAGATAGATCGCGCTGTACTTCTTCTCTTTGCTGCAATACATATATTAAGCGCAACCAATAGTCTGTCTCGATCGCCTTCATCCTCGCCTCTTCTAAATATCTTTCAAATTTATCCGCCCGGTTGGCGGCATTTGCCCGTACTAATTTCACGCCCACGCCCATCGCTGACTTCATTAGTTGCTCCTGTAACTGCCTTTGTCCGACGGAACTATTAAGTGTTTCGGCCACTGCCACCACATCCGACATCACCTGAAAAATTCTATCCCAAATCTCCGTCTGCCGTCGTTCCCATACGATATGTTGTTCTTCCGCTTTCATTGTTTTCTAAATTATAACACATTTATCCTCTGGCATCCCTTTTGACAATTCTAATCTATATATCAATTTTCCTTCAGTCTTCCGCGATTGTAATAAAATTAGCTATTTTCTAGCATCACTTAACTTCATATTTCTGCCGCACTTTCTCTAAAAATGGTTGCATGTCGTGCGACAAGTCGCCGCCACTCTCATCTTCGATGGCTAATAGACGATTATACTTCGCTGTTCGCTCAGAGCGTGACGGTGCTCCCGTTTTAATCTGACCCGCCCCCACGGCCACGCACAGATCGGCAATAAAGGAATCCTCGGTTTCCGCCGACCTGTGCGACACCACCACGTTTTGTTTTGATTCCTGCGCCAACACTATTGCTTGCATCGTTTCAGTCAATGTCCCTACTTGATTTGGCTTAACCAGCACGGCATTGGTGGCAGATTGGACGATTCCCTCTCGTATCCTCGTACTATTAGTCGCGTATAAATCGTCACCCACTATTTGCACGTAAGCGCCATTTTTAGCTGTAAACAATTTCCAGTCATCCCAAGCGTCTTCTGCAAACGGATCTTCAATCGATATTAATGGGTAGCGTTCCCGCCATGTTTTATATTGAAAAGCTAAATCAACCGACGACATCAGCTGTCCATCCAGCGTATACTGCTTGGTTTCGGTGTCATAAAACTCATTCGCGGCCGCGTCGATTCCCAAAAACGCGTCTACTCCCGGTATATAGCCGGCTTTTTCAATCGCCCGCACTAAAAACGAAAAAGCCATCTCGCTATTTTCCAACTTTGGCGCAAATCCCCCCTCATCCGCCACTTCCACCTGAAAACCTTCTTCCTTCAACATCTCTCGCAAAGTAAAATAGGTCTCTACGCCCATTCTTAATGCTTCCGAAAAAGTAGGTGAGCCAATGGGTAATAAGTGATATTCCTGTATTGATAAATTATTACTGGCATGTTGGCCTCCATTGATTAGGTTCATTTGTGGCACCGGCAGTATTGCTGGTCGGCTGGGAAACAATTGCTTTAAATATAAATACAAGGGCAGCCCCTGCGCCGCGGCTTCTGCCCGAGCACACGCTAGCGATACTGCTAAAATTGCATTAGCCCCCAATCTCGATTTGTCGGTCGTCCCGTCTAACTCCAGCAATAGTCGATCAACTTTGTGCGGATTAGCAGTATCTTGACCTATTAAAGCCGCATGAATTTCTCCCTCCACATGACTAACCGCTATTTTCACACCTTTACCTCGATACCGCTGTTCGTCCTTATCCCGCAGCTCAGTTGCCTCATATCCGCCCGTCGAGGCGCCTGACGGCACCATCGCTGCCCCGACAATCCCTTTCTCGCAAAACACCACTGCTTCTACTGTCGGATTGCCGCGTGAATCCAATATCTCTCGGCCGACAATTTTTTCTATTCTAGGCATATCTCAAGATCCATCTCATGCCTCTTTAACAAACAATGGATCAAGCCCCGGCATGGCGCTTCCTTCTAAAAGGGCGATCATCGCTCCACCCCCCACCGACACATGGTGAAATTCATTGACCAGTTTTAACCGCTCGAGAGCATGGACTGTATCGCCGCCTCCGACGACAACTTTAGCCCCGAGCTTGGCCAATCCCTCCGCCAGCATAAATGTCCCTTTTTCATAGACGGGATCCTCAAACTTCCCGACCGGCCCATTCCACATGACAGTCTTAGCCTCTTTACAAATATCCAAGTAACGCTCAATTGTTTTTGGGCCCAAATCCCATATCCCATCAATTTCTTTTTCCATCTCCTGCACCTTCACCGTCTTAGCTTGTATCTTTTTCGATCGACTGCTGACCACCACATCAATCGGTAAAATCAATCGGTCATCGGCCAGCGCGAGAATGCGCTCTGCCTCCTCAATATCTTCTGGCCGGTGCTTATCTTTCGCACAATATCCCTGGGCGGCCAAGAATGTATTGGCAATTATGCCGCCCACAGCAATTTTGTCGACCACCTTAAGCAAACTGTTGATTATCGACACTTTTGTCTCAACTTTAGCGCCACTGACAATGGCCACATAAGGCCGGCTGGGTTGATCCATTAAACCACTTAACGTCTCATACTCCATCACCGTCCTGCGTCCCGCACAGGATGGTATCAACGTTGGCACTAATGACACAGAGCTTTGGTTGCGATGTGATACGCTGAATGCTTCGTTAACGTATACCTCCGCCATTTGCGCTAATTCTTCAGCCAATCCTTTATTCGGACTCATTTCTCGCTCATCCTCCCTGATATTAGGTAACAGCGCCACCGTGCCGCCGTCCATGCCAGCTACTACCGCGCTAACTCGGCTAGCCGACAGGGACTCAATTCTCCTCACTTCCTCACCTAACAAGTCTTCCAGCCGCCGTCTGATTGGTCCTAAATCAAAATTTTCGCCATCATCACCCGGCCGGCCTAAATGAGTCAATAGGATAACCTTGCAACGCCGTTGCATCAATTCCTCAATTGTTGGTAACGCCGCGGATATGCGATAGTCCTCGTCTTGATTGACTACGCCGTCCTTTCCCACGGCCACATTGAAATCGGTCCGCACCAAAACATCCCTGCCGTCTAACAGTATCTCATCCATCGTTCTTAGCTTTTTGATCATATCTATATGTTACACTATGCCGGTGTTTCTTAAATACAATATCCCGCCCCTTGGTCTTACAAGATAGACTCCTTTTTCCCTTTTTAGTCTATTTCTTCTCAACTACGTTAATCGGCTTGCCTGCCACATAAGCTTTGATATTTTCGATTGTAGTATCGAATATGCGCTGTTTAGCCTCGGTGCTATTAAAAGCATTATGAGGCGTGATAATCACGTCATCCCGCGCTACTAATAAATGATTACGGAGTAAAGTCGCAATATCCTGCCCGGCCGGAAATCCTTTAGACAAAAGTCCGATATGATCAAAGGTTGGGTTTTCTTCTTCCAGCACATCTAATCCGGCCCCAGACAATACACCGTCTTCCAAGGCCCACAGCAAAGCCTCTGTATCAACTACGGCTCCCCGGGAAGTGTTCACTAATATCGCCCCTCTTTTAATCTTAGTCACATTTTCTTTATTAATTAAGTGGTGTGTTACGCCTGGAATATATGGCACATGCAAAGTAATCACATCGCTTTTTTGTAATAACTCGTCCAGGTTATCTGTAAAGGTGCAACCTGTATTTTTAGCCAGTTCCTCATTCGGTTTAACATCATAAACTAAAACCTCCATGCCAAAACCACGGCCAATCATCACGCTATGCCGTCCAATGTTCCCACTGCCTACCACTCCTAAAGTTTTGTCTTTCAAATCAAAACCTTCCAGTCCGTCCCGGTCAAAATCCATACTCTCTGTCTTCTCATAGGACTGAAATATCTTCCGTGACAGGGCAAGAATTAATGCAAAGGCGTGCTCCGCCACTGTATTTTGCCCATAAGTAGGCACGTTCGTCACCACCATGGAATGCTTGGCCGCCTCAGCCAAATCAATATGGTCAAAACCTGTGCTGCGGGTGGCAATCATCTTTACTTGCGGCAGTTTTTCCATCTCTTCTTTTTGCACTTTGGATGTGACGAACACCGAGACCAACTCCGCCCCTTTTGCATCACCTACATTTTCATGTAATGGCCCCTCGACTACTTCGACCTCGACCTCTGGTAACACTAATTTGATCCTGTCTGTGTCTCCTGGTTGTGCGTCAAAAAAAGCCAATTTCATCCTATTTTCCTAATAATAATAAAACCTGCTCTACTAAACGATTAGAATAACCCCATTCATTATCGTACCAGGCCATCACTTTCACCAGGTCTCCATCCACCACCCGTGTCATTTCTAAGTCGACAATCGCCGACCTCGGATCGCCAATGAAATCAGTCGATGCTACCGGCTCACTGGTCACACCCAGAACTCCTTTTGCCCCGCCTTTATCCGCCGCGTCCTCAAAGGCAGCATTAATGTCTTCTACCGTGACTTTCTTTTTGACTAAAAACACAAAGTCAGAAATTGATACCACTGGCACCGGTACGCGTAACGCCACCCCATCAAACTTCCCTTTCAGTTTCGGGTAAGCCAAAGTGGCTGCGACCGCCGCTCCGGTCGATGACGGTGTGATATTCACTGCCGCGGCTCGGCCTCGCCGCCGATCTTTTTTCGCTGGTCCGTCCACTAAACCCTGAGTAGCGGTATAAGCATGCACCGTGGTTAACATGGCCTTTTTTATGCCAAATTGTTCATCAATGACTTTCACTACGGGTGCCACATTATTTGTTGTACACGACGCGTTAGAAATCACCTCTTGGCCTGCCATGTCTTGATCATTCACACCTAGTACTACGGTGGCTATAGCCGCGTCTTTTGTCGGCGCTGACAGAATTACTCTTTTGGCCCCTGCCTCTAGATGCCCCTTGGCTCCTGCCTGGTCCGTAAATACGCCAGTTGCTTCAATCACTACGTCGATCCCTAAATCACGCCAAGGCAGTTGCTTTGGTTCTGGTTCATGCAAAACCTTTATGACCCTTTCGCCCACTACTAATGTATCTCCTTCCACCTTAACGACCTTACTATACCGCCCGTACACCGAATCATACCGCAATAGATACGCCAGGTTATCAATCTCCCCCAGATCATTAATGGCCACCAGTTCAATACCTTCCTGTTCTAAAGCTATTTTGCCTGCCGCCCGGCCAATCCGGCCAAAGCCATTGATGGCTAATTTTATTTTTTTGTTCTCTTCCATATGATATAAATTATTTTTATCCTCTTTGACTTTTTTCCTACCACTTCGCAAACGCCTGCGCCTTCACGCCTGGATTCCGGGCGATCATCTTCTCCACCGCTGCTTCGTCCAATAATCCCTCGCGTGCTCCAATATATTGTACCACCGAAGTGGAATTGGCATTCCCCCAGCCCATCGCTTCTGGCATAGTTTTGCCTTTCATCAATGCCCCGAGGAAACCGGAGCCGTAACTATCACCGCTGCCCGTCCGCTCCACTACTGGACCCTTAAAGATGCCCGCATACCAGATTACTTTCCCGTCGGACGCGTACGATCCGTCCGGCCCATCCGTCAACACCACGATCTTAACACCGATCTCATGGTAGCCTTGAATCAGCGTTTTTACATCATCCGTCTGCACACCCAAGACGTCCGCCGCCTCTTCCCGGTTCAGAAATAATACCTCGGTTTCGGCGAGTAATTTTAACAATTTTTCCTTGCCTAAATGCATCTGATGAGTACCAGGATTAAAGGCCATTTTTACTGCCGGAGTTTTACCAACGTAATCCAGCACCTGTTCATGCAGTTCCAGTACCCCATCGCCAGACGCCGACGTTAAATAGATCCACTTCGTCTCTGGCATTTTAGGTAATCGATATGCCCGCGGTTCATGATATACAAATATCGTCCTCTCACCCTTGAAGTTAATCACGACTGATAAGTTTGTGCCGTGCTCTTTATCAAATACTACGTAGCGGTTATCCACGTTATTTTCCGTCAAGACTTCCGACGCCAAATGGCCCTGCACGTCATCACCCACTACCGTATAAATACTCGCCCTCAAACCCAGCCGCGCCACGCCAATCGCGTGATTAGCGGCATTACCGACCGCCGGTATATCAGTCTTCTTTTTGACGGCTATCTTATCGGCGAAGTCGAATAAAATTTTACAATGCTCTCCCTCTTTATCACACTTTACTTCCGCGTCCGTCATCTCTAAAAACACGTCCTGTGTCGTATCACCAACAGCCACCACATCAAAACTGCCTGATTGATTATCCCTGTTCATAATTCAATACTCTTCAGTCTACACATCAAACTTCCGCCATGCCACCGGATCCCAGCACTTCAATCTTTCTCTCCACTACTGCCTGCATGGCTTCGCGAGCCGGCCCCAAAATATCTCTAACATCCACCTTGGTATGTGTATTATTAAAATACGCCCTGGCTGCTTCCGTAAACGCAATTCTTAGCTCAGTATCAACATTGATTTTGCAGACGTTGGTTCTCGCTACTTTGCGCAAATGCTCGTTAGTTATACCCGAAGCCCCGTGAATTACTAAGGGAAAATCCGGCGCCGTTCTTTCAATTTTCTCGACTAGCTCAAACCGAATGTACTCTTGTCCCGTAAATGCACCATGAATTGTCCCCACCGACACTGCTAGTGCGTCCACGCCGGTTTGCTCAATAAAATCAACTACCTGCTGAGGTTTGGTTAAAAAATCATCCGGCGTGCGCTTCCCCTGCAAATCCATTGCTCCTTCTACGCCTAATATCGCACCCAGTTCTGCCTCCACCCAAACACCTGTCTTATGTGCTTCCCTGACCGCTTCGCGCGTTATTGTAATATTGTCGGCTAATGTTTCCTTTGAGGCATCAATCATCACTGACCCATAGCCTGCCTCAATGCATCGCTTTACACTCTCCACGCTTTTTCCATGATCAAGGTGTAAAATCACCGGCATTTTACTTTGCCCTGCTAAGATTTTTATCATCGCGGACAATGTTTCCAACCCGGCGTATTCAATCGCGCCTTCTGAAGTTTGTACTATCACCGCCGATTCTTGTTTCTCCGCAGCGTACACGATTGCCTGTGTCATCTCTAAATTGACGCTATTAAACGAACCAATTGCATAATGATTGTTCAATGCGTCTCTGATGTAATCTTGAGGTTTAACTAACATACCGTCATTCACCTAAACCATTAAACCGTCTACTACCTGCACGATCTCAAGTAATTGCCGGGGCTGGGTAGACGCACTCCCAACCAATACGCCATCTACCCCGGGCTCCTTGACGTAATCTGCGACATTGCCCGGCTTGACACTGCCGCCATATAAGACTTTCATTCGTTCCGCTGCTTCATTGCCAAATTCTGCTGAAACTATTTTTCTCATCAGCAACATCGTCCCGGCCATCTCTGCCGGATCGGGCAGCTCCGTCGGATTATTCGCGCTAATTGCCCACACTGGCTCATAAGTCACCACTATCTTAGCCATCAACATTCTAGTCATAACCGTCAGCAAGGCCTTCATCTGCGCGGTGACCACTTCGATTGTTTTATCCTGCGCCCTTTGTTCCGCCGTCTCTCCCAAACAAACGACCGGCGTAATCCCATGTTGGATTAATTTAGACGTCGTCTGCGCGATTTTTTCTTCATTCAGACCGGTCATTCGACGCTGTTCGGAATGACCTACAATACACCAACGCACAAACGGTGCTACTTGGTTTATGCCGACCTCGCCTGTCCAGGCTCCTTTGTCCTCCCAGTGCACATGTTGAGCACCTACCTCTATTAAGTCTACCTTAGCCAGTTCTTGCGCCACGGCAAACAATGACGGATATGAAGGGCAAACCACCACTTGCGTCTTTGACCAGGCAACACTTTTACTCAAGTTCTTCAGCGCCTTCGCCGCTTCCACTTCACCCTTATGCGATAGCTCCATCTTCCAGTTGGCTACCACCAGTCCGCTATTCTGCGTGCTTGTCATATCTTCAACTTATCATTAATAACTTCATTACGGCAGCATTACCGCCGATCGTAACCATCGTGACAACTGCTGCCGCCATACATACGCCCAGTAAAATGGCGAGAAATGATTTTTTCTTCGGCAAGCCAAAGACAAAGGCCGCTACGGCGCCTGTCCAAGCACCGGTCATGGGTAGCGGTATAGCCACGAATATCGCTAAAGCCCAATAACCATATTTGACCACTGACCTATTTAATTTTCGTCTTGTTCTATCAAATAACCACCCCAACATCCGTTTTGCCCACCCATATTTTCTCATCAGCCATTCCGACACCCGCTCAAAAAATACCAACAGCACATAGACCGGCAACATATTACCGACGATTGAGATTAACATCGCCCATGGCCACGGTATGTTATAGACCAATATTGCCACCGGTATTGAACCGCGCAGTTCGCCGATCGGCATCATGGCAATTAAAAAAGTGGCCAATGGCGATGGGAAATTTTGGAAGATGTTTGTAAGTCCGGTCACAATTATTCTAATAATTGATCGATTTTCTGCTCCCGCAGATAAACAGCCGCGTCCTCTGGCAGCACGGTTGATATTTCTAAACCGGTACCCATCTCAAAGCCGCCCCATTTGCTTAAGCGAGGCAGAATCTGCACATGCCAGCGAAAGTTTTTGTATATTTTCCGGTCCGATACAAAACCCGCGTCGTCGCATGGCGCTGATAAAACGTAATAATTGTACGGCGGATCGTTGAGACCGACGTATAATTTTGCTAACGCGGTTCTCATCATCTCAGCCAAGCTGTTCCTTTCTGCTGGCGGCATATTTTCAAAATACGGGTCATGCTTTTTCGGCACAATCCACATTTCATACGCGACTCGTGACGCATACGGACAAAATAGAATAAAATCATTATTTTCTCCGATTACTCTGGTTCCCTCCCGCCGTTCCCAGTCAATCATCGCTTGGAAAACATTTTCTCCGTGCTGCTGTCGATACTTTTCCGCTCCAACTAAAATATCATGCACGTCGTTGGGTATGACCGGCACAGTAAAGATCTGGTTATGCGGATGCTCCAAAGAAGCACCCGCGTCCTCTCCGCTATTTTTAATAATTTGAATATAACTGACTGAGGGCTTTTCCCGCAGCTGCCGATACCGCAACTCTAGCGCTTCAATTTGTAAAGCCATTTGCCGATTTGTTAAATACGCATCGGTTTCATCGTGATTCCTAGTCGCCAGTATTTCATGATAACCCACCGATTCAATCGCCCGATAAGGGCCCGTTTGCCAGCTACGGAAATCATCACCCGGTCTTAACACGGGATACTTATTGCCAAAAATATGTACCTCCCAGTCCTCCCGATCGTCAGGCAAGCGAATTACATCTGGTTCTTGTGGATATTTATCAAGCCGGCAAAACGGACAATTCTCTTTGAACTTAGCCAGACGAGATGGTTTCTTCCGCGTGTTTATAAAATCGGTCGGTTTTTGTGATCTCTCAGTTGCTACTGCTACCCACTTCCCGGTTATCAATTCCTCACGCATCTCTCCCGCCATTTTATGTCCCGTACCGCTGGTCTTCTTTTTATGTTTAGACGCCTTCATATTTTTTACTTAATCAGTTGCTTCTCCTCATGACTCTAAATCTCTGGTGACCCAGTTGCTGCTTACCGGATCATAATAATCTGAAATTTACTTTCAAGTGCTTAATAATTTCCCCTTTACTTACTACGAACTCCCTTTGCACCGTAGTTGCCGCGCCACATATTTATTCGGACTTGCACCACTTCCCGCAGTACATCAAGGTAGGCGCGCGTCGACACCTTACTGTTAACATCATTCACCCAACGGATAGGTCTCTCCGCAATTTTATATCCTTTTAGTCTAGCTACAGCTAAGGCTTCTACGTCGAAACCCCAGCGGTCGATGGTCAGTACCGGGAAAACCGCTTCACTGGCTGACCTGGTAAATACCTTAAATCCAGCCTGCGTATCCTTAAGTCCGCCCACCGCCCAAAATCTAATCCACAAATTGCCCAAATCGCCCAATTTTTCTTTCCACCAAGCCTGGTGGACAGCAATATCAGCCCCCGCCACGTCACGGGAACCAATCACCACATCAAACCCCATGCTTAAATAAGGTTTTAGTTGTTCCAGATGATCAATCGTTGTCGAATTGTCAGCATCCATAAATAACCTGACATCGCCCGACACATGCGTCATCCCGTAACGAACCGCGTAGCCTTTGCCGCGATTCTGGCCGTATTGAAGCAAACGCACTCGCGGTTCATGTACCGCGGCCGTTCTCACCACATCCGCCGTCTTATCCCTCGAGCCATCATCGACTACGGCAATTTCCCAGCTGTAAGGTTTTGTCTGTAAATATTTTATTACCGCCTTAAGAGTGGCCGGCAACCTTTTCTCTTCATTGTATGCCGGTATTATCACAGATAAATAAACTGCCATATAAATTAGTATAAACTATTTAGTTCCTGGCTCCTAAAATTTTAGCTTACTAACTGCCTTACGAACGCCTGCAAGAGAATTCCGCCACCGTCATTAACCGGGTATTGGTCATCATTTCCCCTTCCGGCGACGCCGGCTAGCAAAATCACGCAAGGCTGCCTGGTAGTCGTCCGTCCCAAAAGCCGGCCAATACTTCTCAGTAAAGTACAGTTCCGCGTCGGCCGTATCCCACATCATAAAACCATTGGATAGGTGCGGCTCACCGCCTGTTCTAATCACGAGATCAACCGGCGGTAAATCCCAAGTAAACAAATTTTGTTTTATCAATTCTTTGGTTACTCGCACTTTTTGCCTTTCCTGTTTTTCAAGGATCGCTTGCATCGCCCGAATCATTTCATCGGTGCCGTTGTAAACCAGTAAAATATTCAAGCTGCCCTCACGATACTGACTGGTAACCTGGCGGGCTGAATTGATCGCCTGCTGCACATCCGCCGGAAAATATTTATCCCAGCGACCCAAAACATTGATTTTCACCCTTCTTTGATGAATTTCTTCTGATTGCGCCAATCTCAAAAAATTTTCTTTAAAAACCTTCATCAGCCCCAGCACCTCCAACCGGCTTCGCTTTTTTAGGTTATCCAGCGACATTCCCCAGATTGATAAACACTTAACCCCCTGATCAAACGAATACGTGGCAATTTTCTCAAAGGCTGCCATACCTCGGCTGTGTCCGTAGTAAGCTCGCTTCCCCCGCTCCCTTGCCCACCGTCTATTCCCGTCTGGAATTATTGCAACGTGGGCTGGTATAGTACTTTTCCTCATCATAAATTACCTGCCGATAAATAAACTTATTATCAGTCTTCCCTCTGTCAAAATTGCTGCTAGCTGTTTTCCTTTTTGATGTATGATTCCAAGACCAGACGCGCTGCCTCGGCGTGCTCTTCTTCTGGTCGACCATTCTCTTCCTGAATAATCCGCCTGGCTTCCGCACTGCTGAATATCTCGGTCTGCTCCACGATTGTAACATTATCTCCCCACTCATTATTCAATCTAGCTACAAAGTCTCTGGTTTTCTTAGTTTGCTCTGTTTCGTTATCCCTTAACCCTTTCGGCATGCCTACCACGATCTTCTTGACTGACTCTTCCTCGATAACAATGCCTATCTCCTCCATCACGTCATCCTTTTTCTGATCAATCGTTTTGAAGCGATAAGTAAATTCACCGTC
>CAYJKV010000011.1:0-7212 GCA_964371255.1 uncultured Candidatus Saccharibacteria bacterium
AAGATCAATTCGCCGACTTTGGAGACCGGTTTGAGGGCTTTGTCTCGGAGCTTCAACATGTTACCAAATTCAATCGTCTCGACCGATTCAACTTCACCGACCTTGATCTCCAAACCGTAGAACCGAACGCCCTTATCGTTCTCGATGGTGACGAAAAAGGCGCTGTTCGGGTTCGCGGGGAGACCAGACAGCTCGGAAAACCGTTCGGCGAGGTTGAACCGGAATTCTTCTCCCGCTTCTCGCTTGGCGGCCTCGAAGTGCGTCTCGTTTTCGGCCAGGAAACCACGGGGAAGGTTCCAGACTTTGCCGCCCATCGTGTACCGGTCTTGTTGGACCAGGCCGATGAAGAGGCCTCCTGCTATGATCACATACGGCACAATGACGCTTCCTCCCCCACCGACCTCTTCGAAGCACCAGCTGTCGTAGCCTTGAGGTGTGACGCCGTATTCGAGGGTGCCGAAGCGCGGATTGTGTAGCCGTAGGCTAGTCACGACTATCATCTCCTGGCCGTTCAAAGTTATGGTCCAGCCACGCTTGGACTGATTTTTTACTGCGATCTGCTTGAGAACCGTCATCTTTTATACTCCTAAATTGGAAAGATACTAACTGCTGCGCCTGTGAAAACGTTTACACGAACGTGTTAATGTACATTATATAATACAGTGTGTCAAGGGTTACGTACGTATCTACTCACAAAACTGAGAAACCCCTCCTAAACCTCCCCTCACTGCGTCCTTCCGTGGCTTTATGCGTAGGAGGATCAGGGGAGGAAACGCGCTTGTCCCCCTGCCTCGCCCCGCATAGCCCCGCCAACGGTGGGGCGACGTGGGGATAAGGGAGATTAAGAGGTTTTTAAGGGACACCGCTCAGAGTTGTGAGCTCGAACTAAGTAATATGGTTATAGAAAGAGACTTGTTGATAGAAAGTATATTTAGGTGTATTAATAGGCTGTTCTTTTCAATAAGCGTTTTTCTCAAATCTTGGCGTAACCGAGGATAAATATCTCACATGTAAGACGGAGAGTTGTTATGAAACAGGTGACCTATGGACCGATTATCACAGAGATCGGGGAAGTGATTATGCCGGAGCAAGCGACTGTGGAAGAATTGGTATGTGCCGGGAATTACGACGCATACGCAAATCCAGAAATTAATAACCATTTTTTCCAAATTACTTGCCACGGCCGACGCCGACTCTTCCTCGCAGAATTCAAGATACATAAGGATATTGATAGTGTCAGGAAGCAAGTGGCAGCGATTGGTAATAGGAAGCTGGCTTTGATGGAAGATTTGCTGGCCGTCGGCGCACATCCAGACTACCGGGAACTGCAGCGACAATTTCTGATCATCTGCTTAGGTGCCGATTATTGGGTACGTCAATTTAGACGGATACCATTCTTGTTTGCTAGAGAAGGTAAACGAGGCATAGACCTCACGTTTTTTAGCATCAAATGGCACGAGAATAATCGCTTTCTTTTAGTGGAGTGTCCGTTCCCGAGCCAGTGAAAAACTGACGAAAGGCCTCAAATATTGGTAACTTATGGGTGATGGAAACATCGCCTTTTTTTATGTTTTAAACGGTATGTACAGCAAGTGCATAGAAGGCTAACATAGCCGGAATATTTTTAGTAATGACACAGCAAAGGATACCGCATCATAATATAAATTATTCAATTTCAAGCCGCGACTCAAAAAATTTCAATTTCCTCTTTTTTGTTGAGCTACGGCGGATACTGTGCTAGGTTGGTTAGTCGTTGTACATTTACAGGAGTAATAAATATGAAGACCTTGGAACAATTGGCTTACGAAGTGGCAGTGGACGCGGCGGTCAAGGCCAGCCGTTTGTTATTAAGTTATTGGCCAAGTCCATTCAATCCGCACCTGGGTCGCCGCCAGACACTGGAAATCTTCGATAAGGATGATGGTGTTGGCAACTATGCGACCACGGCAGATAAGAAATCGGAGGAATTGATTATTGGTCTAATCCGCAGAGAGAAACTGTTTGCCGATCATGGGATTGTGGCGGAGGAATCAATGTCGGATGTGTCAAAACACGAGTGGAGATGGATCATAGACCCGATTGATGGCACGCTCGCATTTAATAACGGCCTGCCAGATTTCGGTATTTGTATCAGTCTAGTACATGGGCAGGAAGCGGTGATGGGCGTGATCGCAATTCCTGCACAAGGGCACACAATTGCGGCAGTGAAGGGGGAAAAAGCCTGGCTGTTATCATCGGAGGGAAAAGAACTGGCAGACTTACGAAAAGTTAAACATCAAAAACGCAATGAGTCGTTGACCAAAACTATTGTTGCGTACGATTTAGGATATCAGAATCGGGCTCATCAATTACGGACGATGGTGGCCAAAATAGCAGATCAGGTCGCTTATCCAGTTTCTTATGCTTCGTGCGCCGCAGCTAATTTCCGCTTGGCTTTAAGGCTCGTTGGTGGATACTTTATGCTGGCACCGACGATTTATGATATTGGCGCGGCAGCGGCGATTATCCCGGCCATTGGCGGGATAGTCACGGATATGCAGGGAAAGATAATTGATTGGTCTGCCACCTCCAGAAGTTATCTGGCCAGTCATTCGCCTGAAATGCACGCGCAGTTGGTGAGGTTATTAAACGATTGATGGGACAGGAAGATTAGCAAGATTCTTCCTTTTTTTATGCCCGAGGTTGATGTAATCTATTGAATACTGCGTTATGAAGATAAAAATTTTAGGAATGGGATGTGCCAGCTGCCAGCAATTGGAGCAGAACGCACGGGAAGCGCTGCAGACTTTGAATATGGCAGCGGAGATTGAAAAAGTAACTGAGGTGCAGGAGATACTAGCATACAATGTGATGACGATGCCCGCGCTGGTAGTTGATGAACGAGTTTGTGTGAAAGGCCAAGTGGCCAGCGTGGATGAGCTCAAAAAGCTGCTGACAGAAATTCAGTAGGCATGCTGCAAGAATTGGCGAATTGGGTGACGGCGGTGCTGCTGGGGTTAACAGAGGGATCGCCGCTGGAAAAAAGCGTGAATTTTTTTGTTTATGACAGTGTAAAGATCATGGCGCTTTTAGCGCTGATGACATTTGGCATGAGTTGGCTACGCTATTATTTGCCCGTGGAGACGCTGCGTGACTGGCTAAGTAAACATAAGCTATTTGGCTTAGATTACTTTGCAGCAGCTTTGTTTGGTGCGATTACACCTTTTTGTTCCTGCTCGTCTATTCCGCTGTTTATAGGTTTTCTGGGGGCAGGTATACCGCTAGGCGTAACATTTACTTTTCTGATCACCTCACCACTGATCAATGAACTCGCGGTGGCTTTAATGATTGGATTGTTTGGCTGGAAAATTACAGGAATTTATGTGACGGCGGGTTTGCTCATGGGAATATTAGGCGGCTATCTGATCAGCCGACTTAAGATGGAGCGATATGTGGAGAGTTTTATTAAGAATAAAGATAAGGGAAATAGACAGACTGCAGAGATAAAGAAATTTTCCAGAAAAGTTTTGATATCTGTTTTCCATGAAGCATGGTGTATTACCAAACAAGTCACACCGTATGTGCTGGCCGGAGTGGCGATCGGCTCTATTATTCATGGCTTTGTACCGCTGGGGTTTTTTGAAAAATATGTGAGTATTGATAATCCGCTGGCCGTGCCGATTGCAGTTTTGATCGGTGTGCCGTCTTACGCCAGTGCGCACAGCGTTATACCGATAATCCAGCCACTGGTGGATAAAGGGGTGCCGATAGGGACTGCGTTGGCTTTTATGATGGCGACGGTGGCACTGTCTTTACCCGAGGCCTTGATGTTAAAAAAAGTTATTAAGTTACCGCTGCTGCTGACGTTTTTTGGGGTGGTATCGGCGGGGATTATTATTATCGGATATACGCTGAACGCAGTTTTGTAAGGAGGCATTAATGAACACTGATTAGCTATGGGCTTAATACAGTCATAATTATTATTGGCATTGACTATATTGCTTGCAAGTGCCATAATAAGTTGTTCTGGAATGTGTGTGATTTTTCGGCAGATGGTTCTTTGAAAAGGAAGTAACGTGGATAAGATCGAAAATGGCAATTGCGATGTGGCGCTGGTGGAAGAAATAATATGGCCATGCCGACCAAGCCAAGTCAGGATTTGTAAATGGTCATTGCCCGCCGTGCCGTTTCATACGACGAACGCAGAAGAAGCCGCGGCACGACTCCTTCACTTCTCTAAGAAACAAGGTCGTTGGGCAAGTGTCACATGGAGGGAGTTGAGCGAGATGGTAGAGCTGGAGAAGTTACAGTCGAGGGATGATTCTGGAAGCGGTATATATAACTTTGGTGTGGCTTTTGTGCGAACTGGGATTAAGGAATTGGTTCAATCAGGCTATGTACAAACCCGCAGTGACGCCGGTGGAGAAAGTTTTTTCCCGACGCACAAGCTCATTAAAAAGGTCCAGCAGCTGCAAAAGATCCAGGACTAATTGGAACTGACGTTATTATCCATCACAAAACTTGGGTAACCTATTGTTACCCTTTCTTCTAAGATCCGTAAAGACTTACGAGGCTCTGAAGAAAACTAGAAAGTT
Source organism: uncultured Candidatus Saccharibacteria bacterium (assembly GCA_964371255.1). Lineage (GTDB taxonomy): Bacteria > Patescibacteriota > Andersenbacteria > UBA10190 > UBA10190 > UBA10190. The sequence continues at coordinate 4,575 of CAYJKV010000011.1, forward strand.
TATTTGTAGGTGGAGAAAGCTACGGTTTTGGATTTGATGATGACAATTGGCTAGCGCTGTTTGAGAAGGCGGTGGAGACGGTAAGGCATCCCCGGCTAAGTTTTGCCGAGAACGACCTAATGGAATTGAAAAGAAAAAAACGTCGTCTGGGGCCACAACAGTATTGCCTATAAGCAAGGCGCTTCTTCTATGGTTCAGGCAGCGCTTTTTACTGTTCTCACGCGTTTGTCCCTCCCCTTTCATGAAGATTGGGGATTGATTAATAAAATAGTAATACTTTTGCGTAATAAAAACCCGCAGAGGAATTGATGAATTCATGCGGGGGTGAGGTTGGCTGCATTATGTCCACATACTAAGATACTATTCGTTGTTCCAAATTTGCCAGAAGCGTACGGGCTGCTTGTTGGTTGGAGGCAAATTGGACAATGTCAAAGAAACGCAGGCGCGTGAGCATCTCCTGGATATGTTGGCCGATTGAACAAACAATGACGTGACCGCCTTTCGGGGATGTTACCGCCCTGACCTGCACAAGCCAGTTAGCAAAGCGTGAAGAAATCAATTCAACGCCGGTCAGATCAATAATCACGTCATGAAGATTGGAGCGGTCCATGTCGTGAAAGGCATGTTCCACTTCGGCGGCAATCTCGGTGTGGATTGCTTTCTCATTTGTCGTGAAGATAAACAGCGCATTAGCATGTTCGGTTGTGAACATCTCTGTTCTCCTAGTGATGGTTAGTTAGGCAAAGGGCAACGACACGATATGTTCCCATATTGTTGGATTTTTGGCAATGGGGAGACAGAAGGAACGGCTGGTAATTTGAGAACCTTTATTCGAAGAATGTACCATCATAGCAGTCCCGAACATTTACCAGAATACGTGAGGGAATTCTGCTATCGATTTTCCTTCCCGGAAACTTTTAATAATCCGCTTAACTGCCTTAAAAGGTCACTAGCACTTGTACCAACACGGTATTAATACCCTAGTTTTAGGGTATAAGACGGCCATGTTTGTATGGGTCTGACAACTTAACAGACCATGGCTCGGGAATGTCGTTGCACGACAATGGGTCCCAACCTATTTGAAAAAAGAAAAAACGTGCGGGATTCCGCACGGGCAGGCGTGATAACAATGAAAGTTATACGCTGTCTTTTTGTCGGTTCTGCCTGGCAAGGCTAGACTCGATCTGGTTAATCTCACTTTGAACCTTATCGAGCCGGCTTAACATTCTATCAAAGCTTTCGCGGCGACGGACTTTGCGGTGCGGGCTTGGTGGCCGGTCATAGGCGTTGTCTTTGAGATCAGTGCATAGTTGTTCGCGGCGTTGTCGCAGAGTCTGCAATCTTGAGGTTTGATCATTGGTGCCTCTTGCCAAGTCACGATGAGTTGCCATGGCAATCTCCTTGTTGTTAAGAGAACAAGAAAAGGAAGCCTCTGTTCTTTAGTTATAAGCTGCCAATTTTTTTTAATGGGCGCAAATTTTCCAAAAAGCATTTTGTCAGGACGGTCCGACAAGTTCAGTAAATTACGAAGGAGCCCCGGCAATGCACCTCCGAGGTGTACTGATACCAAACCAACCTGATATATTCCACCTCCCCTGATACACTAGAGGAGCCTGCCTACCGGCAGGAGGGGTATAATTAACTGTAAACCCCCTCAATCCCTGCCTACCAGCAGGCAGGCCCCTTATCAGGGGGAAGCAATAAACTGTGGTGGTATGACTAGGGTGTACGGCCATCGCAAGTCCATGTCCACACCTGGTGTGGACATGGGGGAAAGGCAGGTTGGTTAGCCTTTGTTGGCGGCGCGGACTTCGGGGAATTTGTCGGCAGGTTGATATTTACTAACAAAGTTCTGCTCGCGAATGATTTTGCCATTGACTGTCACATACTGGGCAATAGCGGCCGTGATTGATCCGTCAGGCTTTTTCTCGGTAACAAAAGGTCCATTAATGCGGACGGTGCGGCCGGCGGCGGTGCCGCGAATCTCGAAAATCACCTTGGTACCAGCGACGGCGGTGGTGATATATATAGGGCGGCCCGTATCATTGATAAACCTGAAGTCAGGAGCCGGCTGGTAAACAGTAGCGTCATAACCGGGAGCGCCATAATAAGCGACCGGGTACGAATGATTGCGGCGCGCTGTAATTTTCATCCCGCCAGCTAGGGCGCCCCGGAAAGCAGTAGTTGAGATCTGGCATATTCCCCCACCGTATTCCGGGGTCGTGACATTGTCTTTGATAACTAGCTCCGGCAGGTAGCCGTTTTCGGCCGTGACGGCACCTAAATAATTATTAAAGGAAAATTCCTCATTGGGCATGATAACAAGGCCATCAAACCGTTGAGTACCTGTCTTAATATTATGGATCCGATTGGCTGGCGAGCCGGCAAAGTTGGTTTCGCCGCGGGCTAACAAGTCCGGAAAGGATAATTTCTTAAAGTCGGCAGCGGAAAAGATTGACGGGCGTTGTTCTTTCATGGCGACGGTGGCAGAAGAGCGGCCGCTTAAGAGGGCGCTGCGGATGGCGAGCGAGGTTTTGTCGCCATCAACGATTTTACCTTTGCTGCCACTGCTGATTAAATGAAGATTACCGTCAACTTTTTTGAAACGGCTTTGCTGGCCGAGTTGATTGACTTTTGG
>CAYJKV010000011.1:7312-9174 GCA_964371255.1 uncultured Candidatus Saccharibacteria bacterium
CAATGGATCTTATTAATAATATTGGCGACCAACTTTGCCCTGAATGTTTGGGGTATTGAATGGGGGCTGCCGGAGCGGTGGCACCCGGATGAAGTTCTGGATAAGGCAGAGATGATGTATGACCTTCAGGAGATTAATCATAACTACTACACATACGGTGCCCTGCCTTTTTATCAGGTGGAGGTATTGGCGATAGCCCCGGCGAAGCTGGGTCAGGCGGTGTTTGGCTGGCATGACTTTGAAGTTCGGAGCATTGATACGATGTTGGCAAGACTGTTGTCGGCTGTAATGGGAACGGGAATTGTCGCGGCGACGTATGGCATAGGCAAAATTTTATTTGGCCGACGGAGCGGTTTAATCAGCGCCGGGCTGCTCGGTTTAACGATGGGACTGGTTAATTTGTCACATTTTGCCACTGTTGATATATCGTCGTTGTTTTGGTTTACCCTGGCGTCGTTTTTTTCCGTACGGGCGTGGCGGGGTGGGACAACTAACAGTTATGCGGGCGCGGGGATTTGTAGCGGTCTGGCGGCGGCGGTGCGGTTTGTAGGAGGCATATCAATCATCGTGCTGCTGGCGGCGCATTGGTGCCGGAAAAAGAGAGAGCGGCGCCATGATCGTTTAGTATTGGGAGTGGGGAGCAGCTTGATCGCGCTGTTGGCGGCTAATTTTCCTATGGTGGTGCTGCCCTGCTATTTTGCCATTGGTTATATTAAGGATTTCTTTTTTAACGGGAGCAGAAACGCCGAAGGCGCGGCGGCCTGGCTACCATTGGTTGGAGATTATATAAACGCGACAGGCTGGCCGATGGCGTTATTGAGCCTGGGAGGCCTTGTTTATGCGCTATGGCTCTTGGGCAAAAAGAGGTGGCGCAAGCCATTATTGTTATTAGGAGCTATGGTGCTCCCCTATTATTTGATTATCGGCCGGATGCACGTCAGTCATTTACGATATGCTTTGCCGCTCGCGCCGTTTTTATTGTTACTAGCGGGTAAAATGCTTGATGACTTTCTGTTTAGTCTGGCCGGCTGGCAGCGGATATTTTGGCGCGGTGCGCTGGCGACGACGATAATATACTCGACTGCTTATGTGGTGGTGGCTGACTTGAATTTCAAACATGACGCCAGAGGACAATTGGAAAGATGGTTAATGGACAACATTACTGTCCACGATGAAGTGGAGGTGACAACTTATGCTACAGATACCGCCCAATGGTTTTATAACATATCCAGGAGACCGCATGATAACGGCGAGTGGGCGGCGAGACGAGCGTTGGCGTCGAACCAGATTTACCAGGGAATACTGGCCGGTTTACGGCAATGGCAGACGCAGGCACAACGGGTGGGGCTTTGCGCGGATGATCTGCCGGAATATCAGACGTGGAATGAATATGCCGTCGCTAAATTCAAAGAAAAGACGGCCAGTTTTGATTTGGGATCAGAGGGTGTAAAGGAGCGGCAGCCGGAAATATTGGTGGTGAGTGAGTTTTATTATGATCGTTTCCGACAAGAGGAACGAGAGCTAGAAGGGATGTTTTTCAGGGAATTGTTCAGCGGGCAGTTGCCGTATGAACTGAGCGAGGAGATTTGGTATCAGGGATGGCCGGGATTGAGGCCGAGGGTAGAGTTCGTGAATCCGAAGATAAGAATATATGAATATAAATCCCAATAACCAATGCCCAATGACCAAATAAATCCAAAGCAATAATGACCAAAGTACAAGCGTACAAATTTTCAATGTCCAATTTTTCCCTAAGGGATCCCTTCGAGAGAAACAAATCAGAAATTCAAAATGGAATAAACTGCAAAACGCGTATCAATAGCCATGCTTGATTTATGGGTTTGTATATTCGACTAAGAAGG
>CAYJKV010000011.1:9274-11311 GCA_964371255.1 uncultured Candidatus Saccharibacteria bacterium
GGATTGGCAATAACTATTTCCGGATCCCCTTCGGCCGGCTCGGGGGCAGGCGGCATTTCACGGGGTAATTGCTGACCCGGTTCACCATAGCCGATAATTACGATATCCAGTTCTTGGCTGCCAAATTCCAGCGCCTCACTGGTGGATGAGAAAAAGATGTCGATGGAGTTCGGGTAGCGCGGATTCATGCGATCCTCGACAATATAGACGTCATTACCGATTTGCAGCAGGGTGCCAAAGGGAAGGAAATTGGCCGCGACGGTACCGGGACGAACGCGGGTGCCCGCAGCCGTGATGCAGGGTGTGGCGTCGGTCTGGTAGGGCGAGGGCGCGTACGCCGTGGAAGAGACGGTTAGTCCGGTGCCCGGTTCGATATACCGCGAGCTTTGGCTGCGGATACCGAGCTGGCGAAGAGCCTTGCTCCATAAACTGGCCACGGGCGGTGTAAGATTATTAATTGGGGCAACTTGGCCGGAAATTTCCAAGTGAATCGTCGCCGCGGCGAGCGGTTCATCACTAACCGCCATGGTAGAAGCAGGCAGGATAAGAGCGATAAGGGCAACGATTACTAGGCGGTGATAGGACATATATTAACAGATGTAATTAACGAAATAAGTCGAGAAGAATCGGCCATTTAGTCTGTAAAAGGAGGACACCTGCGATTATTATGCCACTTCTCACAAAAACGCGCTCCACAAAACTATCGGTGGTCACCCGGACTTCTTCCGGACCGGGCGGGAGGCGAAAGTTGTAATGAAGAGGCCAGAGCCAAGGCACACCCTGGTCAGTAAAAGTATCAGCAATGGGATGAGAGATATAGCCAACCATGAAGGCCAGCCAGAGTGCCAGACCGGTCTGGCTGTAAGCGGGATTAATCAGGTTATAGACCACCCAATGAAGCGCCCAGCCAATGGCGATAATGCCGATAATGGAATGAGTAAAGTGACGATGGCCGCCCGAAAAAGCGCGAAAGACGTTACCGATAGTATTGCCACCGATCATACGCCGCCAAATATTAGCGGTGGGTTGATCGAGGTCCGGGGTCATGGCACCGACCATCGTGGCGATGACGGCGAACGCGCCAATCAAAGGGCCTAAAGAGACGGGATAAAGGCTGAGCAAGAAGAGAGCCGCCAGTAAAGCAAACATTTGGTGAGTGGTGGAAGTCATACACTAAAGCTCAAATGACAAGATCCAAATTTCAAATAAATTATTAAATTTCAAATTAATGGCCAATGATGACGGAGCATAGGAGTGATTGTTGGTTTTTTTATTATATCACTGAAAGCTATAAATGATTTGAACATTGGTCAGCCATCCGTCTCCATCGATTGGCGGATGACGGAGGCAGATTGTAAATTGAAAATTTGAAACATAACGATTCCACCAAACGACCCTGATTTGTTGTGTCTCTCCCCTGACTAGGGGGGCGGGAGGGGTTTAATCACGGCGACGAAACCCCCTCAATCCCTGCCTACCGGCAGGCAGGCCTGCCTACCGGCAGGCAGGCCCCTTATCCCCACGTCGCCCCGCCGTTGGCGGGGCTATGCGGGGCGAGGCAGGGGGAAGTAATCTATGATTGGCATAAGAGATAAACATCGCTGATAGTTAGGTTCGTCAAATAGTTGGTCTAGCTATATAATAAATGATATGGCTGGAGAGGTCGGACATGTAGTCTATGCAGCGAGAATGGCAACTTTTTTGGGAGGAAAGGTTGAGCAGGTCTCATTTTGGGCGGGAACTTTATTCCCTGACATCCGTCACCTGGGCGTGACTAGCCGAAAAAGATCGCATGAAAGCGCGTTGTCTTTGAGCGGCTTGGTCGGACAAAATGATTTCATGACAGGGATGAAAGTGCATGCCTGGATAGACGAGACTCGAGCTAAGTTCTTGGAAAGCACTAATATGAAGGAGGAGTTGCCGTGGCATCCGTTTGTGCCACATGCTCTGAAATTAGTGGAAGACGAGTTGTTATATGACCGATATGACGACTGGAACCTGATTTATCGGGCATTAAACCGGGTTTATGAGGATGAA
>CAYJKV010000012.1:0-10326 GCA_964371255.1 uncultured Candidatus Saccharibacteria bacterium
CCCAGCTTGTTCTTGAGGTAGCAGCTGGTGCAATCCGTCGTAAGTGCAAATTGCATTGTGACTCTACTAATAACTGGAAAATCACCGCTAACAACGAGTACATCTTTTTTACAGACCCAGACGGTGAGATGTTATCCGTTAGTTACTGTGCACAGGCCCACTATGCCGCAACTGGATATATTCCGAACCCTAAAAAGCACATATCTGACGCACTGCGCCTGATAAAACAAGTAGGATACGTCGCGGCAATTGGACGTCTCGCCCTGGACCACGTCAATGCCGAAACACAAGATGAGCCATGCGTCGCCGGCTCTATTTCAGCAACCCAGGGATGATCGATAATAGACTACCCCTGTTCCTTATTACAAATCCGTGCTTTCCCGCGCGGATTTTTTCTTATCTGTTAATTTTCCGTTGCCCTTCTCTCCACTTGCGAATCTCTTCGTGATTCCCGGACAATAATACCTCCGGCACCCTCCATCCCCTATACTCCGCCGGCTTTGTATATTGTGGGTACTCAACGATCTCTCCCCCTGATAAGGGGGAGCTAGAGGGGGTTGTAACCCCTCCCCTCCTCCCCTTATCAGAGGAGGAGCTGGCATACGATTCTTCCTTCAACGATTCCTCATTTCCCAATACTCCCGGCAACAACCTGCTCACCGCTTCTACTACCACCATCGCTACCACCTCACCACCATTTAACACGTACGGTCCGATCGATACCTCTTCATCAGCCAAATAATCCGCCACCCTCTGATCGATGCCCTCATACCTTCCGCAAATTAAAACCAGTTCGTCCACCTTCGCCCACTCCTCCGCCTTCGCCTGCGTAAACTGCTCCCCCCTCGCCGACAGTACGACAACGCGTCTTCGTGGTGTTTGAGACATTGAGTCATTAGGATTTGATTGGTCATTGGTCATTGGGATTTGGTCATTAATCGAGTCCAGCGCTTCAGCGATGGGCTCGATTTTCATCACCATCCCCGCTCCCCCTCCATACGGCGAGTCATCAACCGTCTTATGTTTATCTTCCGCGAAATCTCGAATATTAGTAACGCCAATCTCAATCAGCTTCTTCTCCGCCGCTTTACCTAAAAGGCTCGTATTTATAAACGGCTCAAACAGCTCCGGAAAAATTGTCAGTACCTCAAATTTCATTTTGACATCATGCCCCTCACATGCTAAAACTTCAAGTTCCAGAAACGCACTGGAAATAAAACCAACACCAGCACAAGGAGTTCTTTTCATGTCTGCGACAACATGCTATGCCGAGTTAGTTTCCGAGATCGAAACTTTTCCCTCTATTGATGCACTACGCCTGAGGCTTGCTGACTATCTCGGCAGGCAAAGCTCTCCTCGCGGACGGTTAATCAGCGAGCAATGTTCATCGAACCCTGATCCAGAATGCATCAAACAATTGCTGGACAAGCACGGCCGCTCATTAGCCGCCCAAGATTTAGGTATTCCCGATCGCGTTATCCCATCCGGCGCTACCTTTGAATTCTACAAAGGCTTCGCTTGGTGGCCGCTAAAAGTGGAATATCCCAACTTCCAGGCGGCGATTGACGCAGGGCAGTACGACAGCGTTAATCCAAACATCACTGCTGCTGGCTTGGGATTGGAGGACGCTCCCATAGCCATCAAGGCCAAGTTGGTATTGTATGCACCCAATCCTCCAATCACCAGCTCCCGAACCATTTGGGAAATACACCGTCAGCTGGGATTGCATATAGACCATGATCAGTTCTGGGAGCTATGCGCATTTGGGGCAACCTACCCTGAAGTTCAACGAGCGTTTCCAGTCGTCTGTCTGGGCTCCTCGTGGGTGGACTCTGATGGTTACCGGGACGTCCCGTACCTCGGCTACTGTAATGCCGGGCGCGACCTGGACCTCGACTGGTTCGTGGGTGGGTGGGATCGCGACTGTCGTTTCGCCGCCGTCCGCCAGCAGCCCTTGAACCCTGGGAACCTTAGTTCCTAAACTCCCCTCATGTCCCTTTGTCCTTTGTCCGCAAAGAATTACAAGCCTGACACTTCGCCAGGCTTTTTTTATTTTTCATCCAAAATAGTGAGCCCTTAAGGGTCACGGTTTTTGGCGAGAAAAATTAACCCTTCTATAGCCCTGAGCTTGTCGAAGGGCGAAGGAGGGCTCATCGTTTTCATCTATGAATGATCCAATAAGCTAAGCCGCGCATCTTGAGCGAAATATCAACCCTTCCGACCTGTGGTCCGAAGCTTCAGCGAAGCACCAAGTCCTGAACGCAGGCGAAGGACAAAGAAGGACTATCAACGTTTTAATATCCACGTTTGAAAATTTAATCATTAGGGTTTATTTGAAAATTGAGATTTGTCCCGAAGGGATTCCTTAGGGAGAAATTGAAAATTTTAATCTTCAAATCCCCTTCCCGTAATAAAAACAGACCCCGTCACTTCAACGGAGTCTGCTTTCATTTACTTTATTTTTACAGATTCAGGTCGTCGATCGCTTCTTCAACGGACTGTGCGGGCGCATCAATGCTAACCTCTTCAGTCTTCGTCGCTTCCGCACGAGCGGAACCCTCTGAGCCTTCCGGCTCATTTATTTTCAGGTTCACACGGGCATTGTTCTTAGCTCCAATCACGCGCAGCAATGTGCGCACTGATTTAGCTGTCGCTCCCTGTCGGCCGATCACCTGACCCATATCGTCAGGATTAACAGTCAATGTGAGCAAAACGCCCATCTCATCAACCGTGCGGTTCACCTTCACGTCATCTGGGTGATCCACGATTGACTTGACTACGTACTCGACGAACTCCTGATCATGACTTGGTCGCTCTTCAGCCATAATTAGTTCGTGAATGTCAGTTAAACTGATTAAAATAGTACAACCGATGCTCGCATCTTCCTTTAGAACCTTCGACCTATGGCTCATTTCGAGCGTCGGATAGCCATAAACTACCACTAAAACCTCATAAAACGCAAGACTTTTCTGCTTTGATTATCTAAGTAATATTATAAAATTAAGAATTATATAAAATATAAAAAAACCGCAGCTCAACCATATATGGTCATAACTACGGATTGCGCCTGGGTTATCTCTACTCCTTAAAAACTTCATAAAGCCTTTCGGAATCTTCCATTATTCCCAAGGTCTTTTCCAAATCTTCCAATTCTCCCTTAATGTCCCCAACGAGTCGCCTCATCCGTTCTAGGCCAACTTCTCCAACCAACATCAGGAGTAACCACGATCTAAACAATGAGCTTGACCCCTGTTCTTCGGTAGTCTTTTTCGCGGCCTCCAGACGTGCACGCGTCTTTTTGATCACGGACTCAGGCAAGGGCTTATTTTGAGTAGCCAGCACCACACCTGGAAATACTCGAGGCTCATCCGTAACCGGCGGTATAGAAGATGCTTGATCTGGGAATGGGTGCACCAACACTACACTTCTTCGGCCTTGGGTCTCAATCACTCCCTCTTCTCGCAAAACCTCCATAATTTCTCGAGCCGTTGCGACGGGAATCGTTAAAGCCTCACTCAAATAAGGTGCGGATACTTTATGCTCCGTAATGACCAGTGCTCGTGCCTTAGTATAAAGAGCTTCATTGTGTCTTATGCGCTTGCCCTTTTTCCCTCTCGCCCGCGTCACTTTTGCGCCACTTGCTCTTTTTCGCGTTATCGGCGGTTTCGCCAATCCTTCCTTTGCTAATTGTTGGACGATATCCCGCGCTTTCTCAAAGGTGGTGCTCAGTCCTTTCTGGATCGTTATAATATTAATCTTTTCTTTGCCAACTTTCTTCGCTATCTCCACCGCGCGTTGATACAATTTGTTACTGTCTTTACCCTCTCTCTTTCGGGCCATTTCACTTTCCTCTCGTTCTGAAACTTCAGGATCAGGTGCAACGCGTGCTACTAGCGGTGTTGCTAATTTAAGCTGCTTTGGTACATCTGGTTTGAGTGTTATCCCAGCAAACTCAAAAGCGGCACACACCACGCACAACCGACAACCTTTGTAGTAGACGAACAGATCGTGGCACCGGCAACAAAGTGCAGGCTGCCAACCGTCAATTTCGCCTTCATCGAACTTCTTTCTCGCTTCTTCCTCAGCTATCCATTCCAGACAACCTCGGCAAACATCCAGCTCGGGACACAACGGCGCCTCACTCAGGCATATAGTGCATAATCTGGATGACACCGAACAACCGTAGCAGTCTTCTGCTTCTTCCTCATTGCACTGTCGTGCCATGCATTCGGAAGTCAGAATTTCCTCACCCATCACCCGGCATATTACCCTCTCTTCTGTTGCTATTGTTATACTCATTCCTCACCTCCTGCCCAGAAAAGATTGTTATTTGTATTCGATTTTTTAGGAACAATCCACAGATAGTATAGTCCTGAAGACCTAACGTCAATTCAATCATTCAACTTCATTCATATTTCTTCTTGACGCTAGTAAATATTAATTTTGCAACAAAAAAAGCGCCTTTTAGCGCTATTAATAATTACTTGCTTAGTCTATGGTCAATCGACTACTGGCTTGGTAGCTTCTCCCTCTTTTCCCTCTTCAGTCTGTGGTTTGTCCTCCGCTTTACTTTCTTCCCCCTCTTTCTTCTTCGGCCGCCAGCTGGTAACTTTCTTTCCTTTAATAATCTTCTTATCTATTAGCAGGTTATGTACTGTCGGTGTGGGCTGGGCGCCGTTGCCGATCCATTTCTGAACCAGCTCAGCGTCTACCTTAAACTCGTTCGTGTGCGGATTATAAAAACCCACGTCGGCTATAAATTTTCCTTTAATCGGTGCGCGCTGATCCGCCACCACTACCCGGTAAGTGGCGTAATTTCTTTTACCTCTGCGTTGTAACCTTATTCGAACCATGCAGCGAATAATAGTAGCCTAAAGCCTTTACGTCAACCTCTCTTATGGCGTTCTTGATTAATGTCCATGAAAACTACTGCAACAGGTAAATTGTATGCTGGGCATACCAAGCACTTGCTTGTAAAAATCATTCGCGCCAATAACTTAAAACACTCCCCAAAAACTATCGAAAAATTTTCCTATACACTATTTTGTCTTGTATCTTTCTGTTCTTATTTAGACCTTTACTAAGCCATCACCTACGTTCCATATTAATATGCACAGCTCGTCCACAGCCCTCCTTTGCCGTTCCACACCACCATCAATAGAAACAAACCTAGAAAACAGCTACCAACAGAAAAACGAGCACTAAACCTACAGTGAGAGTGGCTTGTACGATCTTTGCTCCCACAATCCCTACTATCGAACATAGCGCCGCCTTACCGGCCTTCTCCGCTGTCTTGCCTTCGTAAACAGCTCCCAGCGCTGCCCCTGCGACCACTCCGGCTAAAAGCCCCACTGGACCGCCTGCCACTAATCCCAGCAACGCTCCCGCGATTGTACCGGCTAAAGTAAATTTTCCTCCCCCGCCTACTTTTGCTCCAATCACTGCCCCCATATACTCAACTAGCCACGCTCCCAGCGCCACAATCCCGCTGCCGATCACAAAACCAGCGCTTATCTCAGCAAAATTGGTCATCATGGCGTAAAATAAAATCCCAATAAAAACCAGCCCTGTTCCCGGCAAGGCTGGCACCACTATGCCGATCATGCCCAAAGTAAAAAAGATAATTGTGACCAGCCAAAGCACTACAGTCGTCATAAAAAAAGACTAATAATTAACCCTCTAATTATAAATTTTATGCCGCTAAGCGTCGATGACTTACGCCTTCTTCTCCAGATTCTTTAAGGCCTCTTGCGCTGCTAGCTGTTGTGCCTCATGCTTGCTGCTGCCTTTGCCTATACCCATTTGTTTCTTACCCAAAAAGATACCCACCTCAAAGTGCTTATCGTGATCCAGTCCTTCCTCATGTAATACTTCGTATGTTGGTGTCACGCGATATTTCTCTTGGGCGAGTTCCTGGAACCGGCTCTTGGCATCAATATGCTCCCCTTTTTCCAGGACAGTCGGTAGCTTGGCTACGATTACTTTCTTTATAAACTCATCCGTAGCCTGATATCCCTGATCCAAGTAAATCGCACCAATCACTGCTTCCACCGCGTTCGCTAGGATATAATTACGCGCCTTTTCGCTGCCGTTCTGTTCACCGCGGGATAATAGCAAATATTCCTCAATGCCAACCTCTTTGGCCACTTTTGATAGCATCTCTCCTTTTACAACCGCCGCCCTAAGATTAGTCAGTTCCCCTTCCGGTAGCGGATAGTTATTATACAAATAATCGGTCACCACCAACTCCAGTACCGCGTCGCCTAAAAACTCCAGCCTCTCGTTGTGGTCTAAGGGAAAATTTTTGTGTTCATTCAGATAGGAACGATGAACCAGCGCCTGCTGCAACAGTGAAGCATTAGTAAATTTGCACCCCAGCTTTTTTTCTAACACTGATAGATCCATATATCTAAAAATCTAAACCCTAAATATTGAAGATCCTAAACAAATCAAAAATCATAAATTTTAAACACGTTTTGAATTTAGGAGTTTGTGATTTTGAATTTGTTTAGGATTTAAGATTTCGGATTTCGAAATTAAAAATATCACTCATTTTTTCGTGGTTCTCCCATCTCCTTATAAATCGTTCCCAAAACGCCATTAACGAACTTTCCCGAACTAACCCCCCCAAACGTTTTTGCCAGTTCAATCGCTTCATTAATCGCCACTTTTGGTGGTACATCATCTGCCCGAGAGAACTTTAGCTCATATATTCCTAGTCGGAGGACATTCCTGTCTACCACGGTTATTTGTTCAATAGGCCAGTCTGGCGCCGATTCAGCAATCATAGCGTCAATTTCGTCTAAGTTCTCATTAACCCCGACCACTAATCCATACACAAAGCCCGCATCATCCATGCCGGGAGCAAACTCGGCTACATTGTGCTCGGTAACCTTCTTGAGTTGACCTTTCTTTTTGCCTCGAAAATCCCACTCAAAAAGACTCTGCAGCGCTACGGACCGGCTTAAATGTCTGTTTGCCATATTGAATAATCTATCAAGGAGCTAAGGTTCAAGCTAAAACAGTTATACCGTGACAACTCGGAAAACGCAAGCCAACCTCCCGTAGCCTCTCATCTCCCCTCCTTAGTCAAAAAAAGAGCAATCACGTCGATTGCTCTAGCGAATCCTATTTTGGGACGACGGCACGCTTAAGGCGGTCTAAAATTTCCTCCTGAAACACCTCTTCGAGATTCCGTTCTCCAAGCAATATCGGGACAGACCCATACTTATTCCATGCTTCCAGGCAGTCGCAATCTGATAGGAACTCCCATTTTCCCAGATCATCCCCGTACCTATTGTCCCGATCGGCGTAGCTCTCCATAGCCGCCAACACTAGCTCTTGCTCAGTCGGAATCAGTCGCACCCTAAACTGTTGACCATTCAATACTGTTGCCGCCATATGACAGACATATTCAGGCAGACGTGAAATTTCCACCCACCTGACGGGCAAACAGCCATCACTCAATGGAACTAGTAGCGGATTGTTCAAAGGCACTTCCGCAAATGCAAACGTATCTGGATCATTCTTGCTTGTCGGCCATCCCGAAAGAAAGACAGTGTCCACATACAGGTCTAAGCTCTTCCAGCTGTCACGCCCTGCGTCCGGGTCGTTATTGATGCCAATTCCGTCCTCAATCGATACCCTAGCTTGCAGCGTAATTGCCTCAATCTCTTGCCGAAACGCTTGAATAAACTTCAAAGCAGTTTTCTCATCCATCTTCAAACCCTTTTTGTGAAAGAACGCAATGCGAAACAGGAACCAAGAACTATTCCATCAATCTCAACACATGTCAACTATTATTAAGGTACGAGCTCACAACTCTGAGCGGTGTCCCTTAAAACCCCCTTAATCCCTGCCTACCGGCAGGCAGGCCCATTATCCCCACGTCGCCCCGCCGTTGGCGGGGCTATGCGGGGCGAGGCAGGGGGACAAGCGCGTTTCCTCCCCTGATCAGGGGAGGTTTAGGAGGGGTTTCTCAGTTTTGTGAATAGATACTTATTAAGACGGTAAAGAGTGCCAATTCATTATCGTCAGGTGATGCGGCGAAGGTTCTAGCGACCGCGGGGAGCAGCGTCAGCGGGACAGGTCTCGTCTCTGGGTTGCAGGAGTGGCGGACTCATCAGGGCAATCTGTGATCGGCCGCGTTCATCAACACTATTACCATTACGGTACTAAAAAACCGTCTCATGAATGATCAGGAGACGGTTTATAAAATATCAATTCTGGAATTATCCGAGCTGGCTAATGCTCGTGATCGGCTTCTTGCTGCTCCAGTTCTTTCTTCTTCTCTCTTTTCGCTTTCTTCTCCAGCTTAGCCATCACGTCAATCACTTCTCTTCCCTTATATGTCCCGCAATTAGCGCACACTGTGTGCGACGGTAGCGGCTGATGACAGCGCAGGCACACGCTCAAATGCGTCCGTTTCAGGCCATGATGGCTCCGGCGCATATTTCGCTTTGCTTTTGCTGTTCTTTTCTTTGGTACGGCCATATTATGTTCTCTCTGTGAAGTTAATATTAACTATCTCTAATCTAACAATACCTTAATCTAGACAATAAGCCCGTTTCGGTCAAGTTCTAGCCGCTTTAGCAATAGGGGCATAAGATTGCCGATGGTGCTTAGTTATCCCTAAGCGACACAAAGCAGCCAGATGAATTGCGCTTCCATACCCCTTGTTGCTATCCCAGCCATAACCGGGAAATCGCCGTGCTAGTTTTACCATGGTTTTATCTCGACGCACTTTAGCCAATATACTTGCCGCTGCGATTGAATAACAAAGTTGATCACCTTTAATAATATTAACTGCCGGTATCCTAGGATGTGGTTGGGCTGCGGTCCCGTCAATCAGCAGCATACCGGGCGTAACTTTAAGCGCGTCCACCGCTCTTTGCATGGCTAAATGGGAAGCCCGACGAATATTTATAGTATCAATCTCTTCCACGCTCGCCTCTCCCACTGCCCACGCCACGGCGTTCTCTTTAATCCATACTGCCGCCTTCTCTCGCTGGCGTTCTGTCAGCTGTTTGCTGTCGCGGATCAGCTCCCTCCCTGATAAGGGAGGGTTGGGGTGGGTTTGTTTGATAGTTGTAATTTGCCTTACTAAATCATTGTAAATACCATCAACGTTCCTCATAACCTCGGAGTTTTTATATCGTAGAACGCGCACCCCAAACTGGCTCAGAAGACTTGTTCTTTGTTCATCGTAAACACCTTGTTCGGAGTGTGTATCGCCGTCCACCTCAATCGCCAACATTAATTCGGCACACCAAAAGTCCACAATATACTTCGACAATGGTTTCTGCCGAACAAACTTAAGGTTCATTAATTGCTTATTGCGCAGTATTTTATACCACAATTGTTTTTCTGGTTCAGTGGGATTTTTTCTGTTATCCCGCGCCTTATCTCGAAGATCAGCTTTATAAGGGATATGACCAACCCCCCTCCGCCAGCCGGCGGAACCCCCCTTATCAGGGGGGAATATCACCGCCGCCGCGCAAACCGGCCCGGCTAGTGCTCCCATCCCTACTTCATCAATGCCGGCAATCAACTCAATCCCCTGCTCCCAATACTCAGCCTCATAATCAAATGATGGTAATTTCCTATTTTGGTATTTGGATTTTGCCATTTGGATTTTTATATATGTGCCCTCGGTAGGAATCGAACCTACATCTGCGGCTTAGGAGTCCGCGGCTCTATCCATTGAGCTACGAGGGCGTAATTGTTACAAATAATCTGTATAGTAGCCATCATCAGATTAAAGTAATCATTTCCATTAACAAGACGAATTCGGCACATTCCAAATGGCAATTTCCCCTTTTTCTTGCCTTCCAATACATTAACACTTCCAATATCACTCGCGCTAATTCCTATTACCTTCGCCCAATAAGATTTTGCTTTTTTGGAATCAATATCTTCATAAATCCTTATACTAATTTTTAACCTTTCCTTTTCCAAGCCCAAGGCATAAAGACATTTAAGAAAAGCCTTTATGAGCCTTGGGTCAGTATTGGTAAAACCAAACTCTCGTTTGCTACCTTCACCCCAATACAGGCAAGCGGCTATAAGTAATTGGTCTCTATTACCCAACGCTCCTAACTTTTTCAATGCTATTGAAAGTGACTTTTGTCTGCGATTTATTGCCCGATTAGCACTACCTCCGCGCTTAGATTTCCATTTAGCAATATGCTCAGGTAAAACCTTAACTCCTTTGATGTGTCTTATAATAGTTGTTTGCCCACGCCGCATATCTTTAGCAATTTCTCCAATACTATAACCCTTTCGACGCATGTCTCTAATTTTCCTAAGCTCGAATTCGTCCACTCT
>CAYJKV010000013.1:0-5281 GCA_964371255.1 uncultured Candidatus Saccharibacteria bacterium
CGGTCACGCTTACGGGAAAATTCATATCGGGTGTTCTGCGAAGGCCCAGGCATGACCCGCCGCATCCATGACGCCTCGCAGCAGCCTATGTTATGGTACTTATCAGAGGGCGGTGCGAAATAGACAACGTAAATGTGAGTCTCCGCGATTCAATAGCTGTTCATCAGGGCAAGGCCGAAAAACTATTCTGCGCCAGTGTGCTGATGTCCCCCGACATGGCGCGTCACGACTGCGGCTGGCTTGATCCAAAACTGTTTCTGCATCCCGAATACCGCGCGTTTTGGGAAGATGTGCGCACCGGCAAAGATGCGACCGAGGCGGCCATTAATGCCAGCATATATGGCGACCTAGTGTTTTCATCGCCAGACACATTTACGCACAGTTACGCCGGGTTAGCGCATATCATTGCTGATGACCGATATTTGATCGATACGTCTGCCAAACTAACCCGTATCGCACAGGCAATCGAGGCCAGACAACGCGCTGATGTAACCGCCATGATCGAAGACCTGGCAAAAGACAAACCGGACGG
Source organism: uncultured Candidatus Saccharibacteria bacterium (assembly GCA_964371255.1). Lineage (GTDB taxonomy): Bacteria > Patescibacteriota > Andersenbacteria > UBA10190 > UBA10190 > UBA10190. Next base: position 533 of record CAYJKV010000013.1, read on the forward strand.
AGATTCAGATATTCCTTCCGTTGTTGACGTTGCGTTAAATCTTGCGGAACTGGTTGAGCACGACCGGCGCGCCATCAAAACACACCTAATCCCGCTAGACAAAGTGTTGGGCGGCTTTGAAAGGCAAACACTGAATATTTTGGCAGCGCGGCCAAGCATGGGTAAAACATCGGCAGCATTTCAGTTTGCCAGAAATGCGGCATTGGACGGCAACAAGGTTTTGTATCTAAGCATCGAAATGTCAACCTATAATTTGTGGGCACGCGCAACCTGCGGCGTTTTGCAGATCGAATGGGCGGACGTACTGCAAAAAAACTACGACAAATTACCCGGTGGAAACCTGGACGCCTTCCGTTCAGAAGCGGTAAACCTGGCCGCGCGTTATGGAGACAACTTGCTAATTGATGATAATAGTCGGATAACCATTGATGGTATTTGGCAGCGCGTGGCGCAATACAAACCCGATTTCTTGATTGTGGATCACCAGGATTTGATCGAGCACAAAGAGCCCAATCCAGTGCGCCGGGCGGGGGCGGTGTCATGGGCGCTAAAACAAATCGGCAAAGAATTTGATATTCCCGTGCTTATGTTACAACAGTTAAACCGCGGCACGGAAGAACATTCGCGCGACAATCGCCGCCCAACCATGAGCGACTTGCGCGGGAGCGGAGAATTGGAGCAGAATGCAGATACGATTTTGTTTATTTATCGCGAGGACTATTACAAACGTCCTGACGAAATAGGGCGCACGAGTGAAACGGAGTTTATCGTTGCGAAAAACCGCATGGGCATTCGCAACCAGGCCATAAAAGTCATTTATCATTTGCCCCGCCAGTGGTTCTACCGGCTGGGCGACACGATGTGAAAAGGAGGAACATGTCAGGCAAAGCATTAACCATAATCACGTCCGCAATTGCAAAAGACGCCGAGCTGCGCTTCACGCCGGCCGGAAAGTCCGTGTGTTCGTTCAGCCTTCCGGTCGATATCGGCTGGGGCGACAACAAAAAAACGGCGTGGTACAAATGCACGCTGTTCGGCGAGCGCGCCGAGAAACTGGCCGCATACCTGGTCAAGGGGATGCTGGTCTTCGTGACCGGCGAGTTGACCGCAGACGAAACCGGCGGGCCGCGCGTATGGACAACGCAGGACGGGAAGCCGCGCGCGAGCTACGAGCTTACAGTTGACGACATCACTTTATTGGGTATGCGGGCCAAGCGGGAAGATCAAGCCGGGTCCGATTCAGAAATTCCTTTTTAGGAGGTGAAATGGACACAGGAACATGCCATTATTGCGGCAAAGTGTGTGACCTCGACGATCACACGTTGGGGGACTGCAATGCGCACCTTAAGGAGCGCGTTGAAAAAGCCGAGGCTGAACTGCACGCGCTGAAAGAGCATACGCGGTGGCGGAAATATCCGGATGAACAGCCGGTGAAACACGATGAACTTACAAAAGAATATTGTTTCCATCGGTGGAACGGCAACGAACATGAAGTTTACGCCTCTGCGTATTGGTGCATGTACGATCACGACGATCAAGTAATTATCGGCGAGCTTACGTACAACTTTGCTTTTGGAAAGTTTAAGTTGTATGTAGATCAAGAGCCTGTCGATATAGACGTTTTTGAGTGGACATATCTTCCCAAACCGCCGGAGGCGACATGACTAAATTACAGCACGGCAATTGTGTAGATTGCAAATTTAGAAAAGTTGACATGTTCGAGGAACCGTGTACAACCTGTGCTTGGATAGAAAGCGGAACATTTGACAACTGGCAACCCAATGATGTGAATGCAGACATTGACCATTCGTTAATGGCCGGCAGGACGTTCGAAGAAAAGCCATCTAAGCGGCGCGAGAAGCAATTACAGGAGCGGGTTGACACATATCGGCAGGCGCTTGCAGATTTGATGGGCGAACTCCAAAATAATACGCTAACAATCCTTGGCAATTCTAGGCTACGTTGGGTTTGGGGGCATTGCCAGAGCCTGCTTGATGGCACAGTACCCCTGCCCGCTAGTTCGGCCGCACAATGCATCTCCAGACTGATGCAGGATAAAGATGCCATGCAAACCGAGATAGCCGAACTCCGCCGTCACGTGGCAACGGTCATGCAGCGCGAGGACGCCGCGAACAAGAGGATTGCGGAGTTGGAGGCACAAATAGGCGGCATAAGATCGCCATTTATCGACACAAGCGTACTCATTAAGGAAGGTAGCGTAAAAGAAGTTATCGTGAATGGCGAAACTTTTGTGCTTCAGGAAGAACGTGACATAGCGCTAGCAATATGTACGGAATTGGTTGAGATGATAGAACATGGATTCCGCATTGATGGTGTACGACCTAATTTTTAGGAGGCGAGAGATGAACGAACAGAAACCGTTTTCCAGCGTGTCATTAGCCGAGAGCATAGCACGGTTTAATCGGATTACACAGCAAATGGAAGAACACGAAAAGTGGTTTGAAGCGATTGTTAGAGAGCGGCAATTGCAGGAACAGATCGACACATACCGTACGGTGTTGATAAACATTATGGACAGTTGTGAGAAAGTGTATTTATCTTCCGCATCCAAAGCCAAGAAGACTGATCTTGTACTTTTTGCGTGGCAGGAGCACAAGGGTAGCTGCGAGAGGTGCAAGGTGATGAAATGAACGACACAACAACCAATGGTTGGGTTTATTGTCCAGTGTGCGGGGATGCATATTTGTACGGTACACAACACATATGCAGAGGTTCAACTCCGCAATATATTCAGGTATCCAACCGGGATGCCGAAATTTTAGCTCGGCTCGACAAGATTATAGAGCTATTGGAAAGGCTGACAAAATGAACGATACAATTAGCAGGGATTGGTGGGTTTGCAATAAATGCAAGGCGGTTTTGAGTTATGGGACGTGGCATAATTGCGACACTCACATCACGGTGCCGCCTAGCACGCAAGCAGAAATATTACATCGCTTGGACAAGATTATAGTGCTGTTGGAAAGGCTGACAAAATGATACCCATTAGAAAGATTGCCCAATTATACTGGAGCATCAAGCGCGAAGTCGGTTGGTTATATAACGACAAAATGCGGCGGCACATGCCAAAGATACGGGTCAAGAAACCTACTGCGATGGCATGTCCTACCTGCGGCGAGGTAACACACCTGATTGCAATGGATACTGGTGACGGCTGGGCGTTGGGCTGGTGGTGTGATGAATGTGATGATTATCGCGGTGACGCAGTTGGATATTTTCCGTTCGTATTCGGTTGGGCAACGTACCGCGATTTAGTCAAATATGACATTGAGGTGGCGTGAAATGACCCTGACGCGCGCCGAAATATTAGCGATGCCCGCCGACGAGCTGCGCGTTGAGATTGCGAAGCGGAGAGGCTACTCGTGGTGGTATGCTACTGGAATATTTTATTTAGTAAACGGTTCAAATCGCATGATGATAGACCGCACCGCCGTTTCTTCGGCAGACCCATCGTTAGACGATGATCAAACCAGTGTTCGGTGTCCGAAATACACAACTTCCATTTCCGATGCGTGGGAGTTGGTCGAGGAGATGAGGTTGGCGCATATATACGTAGGAGTTGAGGTAAACGTCGATGGTTGGTTGGTTGATGCGATAAAGAATATTGAATCGCGCGAATCTTCTCTCATAGTTGTCGGTCAACCAACCGCGCCGCTTGCGATCAGCCGCGCCTGGCTGCTGTGGGACGTGACGCGGGAGGGGGCGGGATGATTGAGCAGCGCGTCTGGTTTGGAATAATATTCGCGTTCTTCTGTGGTGCAATTGCCGCCTCGTATGAACCAAAAAACACCGACCAAGAAATAATTGCAACGGGGCTGGTGATGATTGCGATGGTAGTTATTTATAGATTTGCCGTTCATAAGGGAAAACCGCGTGAAAACGATTAGCATCACGAATCACCGCGAGCTGCCGAAGGAATACGCGCATTGGCTGATTATCGAGCCGACTCTTGCCGAGGCGCAGGCGGTGATGAAGCGGCGCTACCCGACATACGACTGCCCGGCTGTTTATACGTTGGGCAATCACCACTGGTTCGTCATGGATTGGAAACGATGATTGACTTGCGTCTTGGTGACTGTTTAGAAGTGATGCGTGGCATGGCTGACAAGTCGGTGGATGCGGTGATTACTGACCCGCCGTATGGTGTTCAAAAAGCAACGTGGGACGACGAAATACCGCCCGTGGAAGTTTGGCATGAGGTAAAGCGCATTTTAGTTCCGAGTGGCAGCCTGCTTGTGTTTGGCGGAATAAAGCTAATGCCGGATGTTATGAAAATACTAGGCGGGTTGTTTGACTATCAGTGGGTTTTCGCTTGGTACAAATCAAATGCAATGCAATTCGGCAAGACAGGCTATTCAGTTTTAGACGTTGCCCTTTGGTACGGGAACGGAAACACGAAGGCGAAAACTAAAAAGCGCGATGTCATTGTTGAGCCGATTATCCCGTCACAAAACGACTTTGGGCATCCAACCCCGAAGCCGCTAAGAGTAATGACACACCTTACCGAATGTCTTAGCGCAAGCGGCGACACAATCCTCGACCCCTTCATGGGTAGCGGCACGACAGGGGTAGCGTGCGTACAGACAGGGCGCAACTTCATCGGCGTGGAAATCGACCCGACTTATTACGCGATAGCAGAACGCCGGATACACGAGGCACAAATGCAACCAAGATTATTGGAGGTCGAATGAACCAGCGCCGCGCCATCTACCACGTCGGCAGCGAACT
>CAYJKV010000014.1:0-3771 GCA_964371255.1 uncultured Candidatus Saccharibacteria bacterium
CGCGCATACCTGATAAGTCCTCGACCCGCCAGTTGGTGAAAATGACATTGCCCAGGACACCCCAGCGACCTTCTGAATAAACGTCAAAGTAGTATTTGTCCTTTTCGCTCTGTAATCCGTAAACGTCGTCTGTGGTTAGAAATTTGTTGTCACGGTAGGTTGTCTTTAGAATTGAAAGGTCTCTTGATGTGTATTCCTTTTGGTCGTCAGCCCACGCTACCGATGAAAAATACTCTGTGTAAATCCAATGACTAATCAGCACCGGATTGAACGATAAGACTAATCTCTTGGGGGTGCTTTCTTCGCCGCCTCGTTGCCTTTTCAGTAATTGCTTTACAGATGAAAAATCACATTCCGTGGCTTCTTCAACACGAACATCTGTAAAAACTCCCTTTGCTGGTGTGAGGCTTTTTAGCTTTTCTACATCGTCTAGTCCGGCGAAAATAATCTGATAACCATTTGTGCAAGTGACTGTGCCGTCCGTTTTGTTGATCGAAAACAGGTGCGCTAATCCCCAGGCATTGATGACCTTGACAATCTCTTGGACAACCGAACCGCGAAGCGTTCTTCCTACCTGGCGGCAAATAAGGAAATTACGCCCGCCCTTCATAACGTCGATTACGTCACGTTGCGCCAAGAAAACAGACTTACCAGACGATGCACCCCCAAAAAATATTTGGATGCGCGACATATTATTAAGGTGCGGAATATACGTGCTGTTAAATATTTCGGGGTTTATATCAACCCTGTATTCGTTCTTCATTTGCCTTCTTCAGGCTCCATGCCCTTTTTCTGGATTCCCCTATTTTTTGCTTTGTTTCATCGGTCTGTTTGTGCCCACTGACTATTCTCATTATTTCGCTTTGTTTCTTCCGGGTTTGCTCAGAGTGTCTATGCCCCAAGCTGTTTTTATTGCCCATTAAAGCATCAGACAACTTCATTTTTCTTTCATCGGAAAAAGAAACCCCCTTGTGGGATTCGCCTAGTTTTTCGCGGTGTTCCTCAGAGAATTTTCTTCCCTTCATCGCCGCGCTTATCTTTTTTCTGCACTCACTAGTGATAACCCGATTCTTGCTCGCCTCTGACATTTTTCGCCGCGATTCTTCGTTGTGCTTCATTCCAAGCCTGTTTCCTGCCGTTGGACACATGTTGTACTCTGGTTTTTGCGTATCAATAAAGAACTGTTCGTACCTCAAAAGCTCAAGCGGTTCGCAATACACGAGCGTCGAAAAGTCAAAATTCTGTTCCCCATATTTGTCGTAGGCGTGCTGTAGATATTTCGAGTGGTGTTTACTTAATCGCAGAAACTTGAAGTGGCTCTTTTGCCGCACCACTAGATTTATGGTCGACCCGATATATTTTTTCCCATTCTCTTTGTTAGTAATGCAGTAAACGCCACTAGTCATTCGTTTCCTTCAATGTGACAACAATGCGTAATTTGTCGCCATCCTCGCCAGTAATCGGCTGCCCTGGTTTCCCGAAGCGCCGATCCATTAGCATTTCAATGGCTTTCAAGTCGCCGCGATTTGCCTTATAGAATAATGTTTCGATAATTCTTATCCAATCGTTTTCGCAAACGGCTTTATCAATTAACGCAGTAATCGACAACCCTTTCGGTCGCCCGCCAGGATTGCCGCTCTCGCCTTTGACAAACTTACCCGTTTTCGGATCGCGTTTTGCCACTACCAGATTTTTTCCTGTTCTGAGGACTATCAACCTTCGCCGTGAATAAAAGCGGTATTCCCTCTCGCTGACACTCTGCCAGCATTGCCATTTGTGGTATTGCCGTTTCTGGCAGGTCTAGTGTCACGCGGATGCCGCTATCGGTCAGCGTTTGCACCTTGTACACCGCCGCCGGAAAGGTTATTGCCTCTGCCAAACTGCCTCCGTCTTTGCCAGCAATTGCGCCAGCGGCCACTGACACTGTTGGTCGTGCCGCTCGAATACGCGGTACAAGTCGGCCGCCGTCACCAGGTGGAATGTAACCGGCGCGTAGCTGCGGGGCGTGGGGTCAATCATTCCGCATACCCCCAGTAGTCGTCAACGCAAATATCGTCCAGGTGTTTCACCTCGTAATCTATCTCGCGCCGATAAGATTTCATCCACTCGTGCAGCCACTCCGGCCACAACCTGCGCCGAAGTGTGTAAATCTTCTGGCACGCGCGGCACAGCACGTGGCTCTCCGGGATCGGAACGCCGCACACGCACAGACGGCCAGAAATCATGTTCATGGATACATGATACCACAAATGATGCAAATATTTTATACGGCTTTATACGCTAGAACAAAATTCCCGTTCTCAATTTTATAAAACAATCCGCTCGCCACGTGCTGCACAACCGCTCCGCGATAACGAAAATATTTGCCGCACACCCGACAGCGGTTGGCGCGCTTCGCGTTCTTGGCGGGAGAATGCTCTGTCATCAAAGCCACCAGGATTGATTGTGGGCTGTTTTTGTTTGTTTTTGGACAACTATCTTCTGTTGCGCGGCAGCGTCGTTCCTGGGGCTTCCAGTGGCTTTGTGTGACATTCTGGTTGTGTTTGGCAGCCACGCGGCAGTCATTTCGTGTCCTCCACGTCAAGAATGTCGATCACCGTCTGCACATCATATGCCACAATCGCCCACCCAGCAGCATCGCTAACCCGTTCCAAAAAATCCACCTGCAACGGCGTGGGTTTATTCCTGCCGATCTTGCACTCAATCGCGATGAAACGCCCACGGTAACATGCGATGATGTCCGCCGTGCCGGCTGGCGCACCCCGAAGAACCCGCCGCGTGCCATCACCATTGTCGATCGGAATCATGCCGGAATTAACGCGGATCGCAACTCCGCCGCGCAGGGTAATCAGAGAGATAATCGCGTTGACTAAATCCTGTTCGCTGCCAGCGATGTAACGAGAACGCCGCTCAGTCATCTCATTCCCTGTAACCATCATAGATTTCAATATACGCCATGGCGGGATCGCTCTCTGCCCCTATACCAATTACTAATTCTCCGTGTTCTTTTGCCAGCTCAATTAAATCTTCGATAGAGTTTATTTCAATAATGTACCGCGTCTCGTCTAAATCGCGTTTTGCTATCCCACCCTCAACGCGATGGTTTTTTCCGCGCTGTAACCAGTTGTCACTTTCCCAATACGACGGAATCCACCTCGATTTTTCCAGGGATTCAATATAGATATAGTTTTCCGCAACCGCACCGGCGCACGGAGTTCCGTTTACGGGAAGATTGCGGCTTGTTCGTCTAATCACAAATTTCATTTCTCCTCGCTCCTCTCCTCGTACCACAGCAGCCATGCGCGGCATATGGCAAGCGGCGCAGTGTCGGCATGAATATACATGTCTATATTCTTCAGGTAATTGACCCAAAGTTTCGTGACATCATCAAACCACATAGTTACGTCAGCTCGCATTTCGTCACCTTGCACACCATGTCCAAAGCGGTCAGATCATGTACGTCCTGCGCCGTAAACGTCAACTGCCGGAAGCCGTGACACACTGCCGCGTTTGCCTTCGCATAATCGCGCTGAATACCGCCGCCAGTTGAATGACCGCCCTTTGTCCACGTGCCGCCGTTCAACTCAATCAGCAAGCGCGTGTCATCAATCGGCTCAATCGCGAAGTCCCAGCGGTAGCGGCGTCCGGGTATAGCCTGGTACTCCTGCTGAAATTTCACGTTGGCGGTCATCAGTTGCAAGGCGAACACGGCTTCAAGTTCGCTGCCGACGTGGTAGATGGCGCGGCGCTGGTTCATTCGACCTCCAATAA
>CAYJKV010000015.1:0-2949 GCA_964371255.1 uncultured Candidatus Saccharibacteria bacterium
AATTATTAGGCTATAATTAGCCATTAGTATCATTGTTTAGTCATTTCAATTTGACATTCACCGCCATTCTGCTACAATGGAGCTAGTATCAATCGAACGTAAACGAAAGTTCAGACAATTTTTTATCTGATTTTCCGCTTATAACGATCGACAGGACGACAACATAAGGACCAGTACAGTGCACAAAGCGTTATTGCTTTATGTGTTTACCGAAACCTAGTTATCCTGTCATCACCAAAACTAATTTTTTAACTTTATAATGATACAATCAAATACATCACCAAACAGTCCGTCGAACCACCATGTTCCGCCGCCTCCGCCGGTGCGTCCGACACAAGTCCGCGGCACTCACAAAGTGGCACCTAAACCGCAACCTAAAGCCACACATCGCAAGCCTCCCCACCAGCGCTCCAATCGCCGACCGCGCCAGGGTGGTGGCGGCAGACGTCACCCTAAAGCAGTGCATTTTGGGCCTTCCCGAAGCAGAAACCTGCCAGATATTAAGCAGCCGCCGCGCAATCCCGACGGGATGTACCTTATTCCGCTGGGTGGCTTAGAGGAAATTGGCCGCAACTCAGCCGCCGTTGAATACAAAAACGATATTGTTGTTATCGATCTGGGATTGATGTTCCCGGGAGAGCAAATGTACGGCATTGATTATATTATCCCTGACATCTCCCCTCTTTACGGCAAAGAAAAGAAAATTAAGGGCGTCATAATCACGCACGCTCACTACGACCATTTTGGTGCTGTCCCCCACTTACTGCCCAAACTAGGTAATCCGCCGGTTTATGGTTCCGAATTTACCATGCGCCTAGTGCAGAAACGACAAGACGATTTCCCCCAATACGCCAAACCTAAAGTCAAAATTATCGACAATACTAAACCATTCCAGTTAGGTCAATTCACCATCGAGCCTTTTCATGTTAACCACTCGGTCCCTAACGCCTTCGGTGTGGTTGTCCGCTCACCAGCCGGATCCATCGCTTTCACCGGCGACTTCAAATTTGACAATAAACCGGTTAACGACATGCCCGCCGACGAACAGCATATTCAGGAGTTAGGGGCCAAGGGTATCTCTGTTTTGTACTCCGATTCCACCGGGGCTGAACGCGAAGGACACTCCATATCCGAATCGACCGTCGAAACCAATCTTAACAAACTATTCGATGATCATCCCCAACAGCGCATCATTGCTGCTACCTTTTCTTCAATGATCGACCGTCTTCAGCAGCTAATTGCCGTTGCGGAGAAACACGGCCGCAAAGTTGCCATTGATGGCTATTCCATGAAGACCAACGTCGAAATCGCTCGCGAGATTGGCTTTATGAAAGTCAATAAAGAAACTATCATCACCCCCGAAGAAAGCAATAAGTTGCCGCCCAACAAAGTTCTCATTCTCTGCACCGGTGCCCAGGGTGAAGACAATGCTGTCCTGATGCGCATCGTTAACAAGGAACATCGCTCCCTGCAACTTCAAGCCGGTGACGTAGTGATATTCTCCTCCTCAGTGATCCCAGGCAATGAAGCGTCCGTGCAGTTAGTCAAAGATCAAATCTATAAACAAGGCGCTGAAGTTTACCACTATAAAATGATGGACATCCACTCCGGCGGACATGGCCACCGCGATGATTTAATGCACATGATTCACCTGATGCAGCCCAAATACCTAATTCCTGCTCATGGCTATTTCTCCCACCGCGCCGAACATGCCAAACTGGCGGTGGTTAATGGCATGAACCGAGGCAACATCCTGCTTCCTAGCAACGGTGAAGTAATTGAAATAACACCGGAAAAAGTCCGTCTTAACGCCGAAAAATACGATATTAAATTCGTTATGGTTGACGGTCTGGGCGTGGGTGATGTCGGCAATGTCGTGCTCCGCGACCGCCAAGTCCTGGCTTCTGACGGCATGGTTGTCATCATAGCGATGATAAACGGCCGCTCCGGAGAAGTCGTCGGCGAACCCGACATCCTGTCCCGCGGCTTTATCTATATGAAAGAGCAACAGCAATTGGTCCGCGATACCAAAAAGGAAATTACTAACATAGTCAAAAAACAAGCCGGTAACAATCACGGCGGAGAACCCAACTGGGCTCACCTTAAATCGAGTATTCGTGATGACATCGGCCAATTCCTCTACAAGCAAACGGAGCGCCGACCGATGGTCTTACCAGTCATAGTCGAGGTCTAATCGGAATAACCATCTCCAACCACCTATCCTCATCATTCCCGTTGCATCACCCAACAGTCCCGCGACAGCTGGTCATGAACAATCAAAACTCCATTATTATATTCGATTTTGACGGTGTTATCGCTGACAGTTTTGAGGCTGCCCTCAAGATCACTCAACTCCAATCCCCAGAAACGACCAGGGAAGAATATACAGCCAGATTTAAGGGTAATATCAACGAGACCACTCCAGCCAAAAACACCAGCCATCAATTTGACTTCTTCTCTCATTGGGAACCTCTCGTTAAACAACAGGGAATTTTTGCTGGCATGCCTGAAACGATTAGTGAACTTGCTCAGAGTTTGCCTCTCGCCATAGTCTCTTCTACCACGACGCAACCTATTAGGGAGTTTCTACGTGTCCATAAATTGCATGATTGTTTTACTCATGTCCTTGGCAATGACATTGCCCATAGTAAAGTGACAAAAATCAACCTGCTGTTAGAGCAAACCAAAACCAAACCCACCGCCTCTGTCATGATTACCGACACATTAGGTGACCTCAAAGAAGCTCATGAAACAGGTATTCACACTATCGCTGTCACCTGGGGCTTTCACGACAAACTAACCCTCCTCCAAGGTACTCCCACAGCTATGATTGACTACCCCTATCAGCTCTCACCTCAAATACAGAAGATTCTCAAACTAAAGCATTCCCATCACCACAAGCATTAAACTTGCATCTTTTCACAACTCTGAGCGAAAGCTAAGCCAATG
>CAYJKV010000016.1:0-2505 GCA_964371255.1 uncultured Candidatus Saccharibacteria bacterium
CCAAACAGCACCGCTTCCCAAAGGGGACTGCTAAACAACCAATCTTTCATGAACCAAGTATATCATGTTTGGCCAATCCATCACCCGCCCGTATGAATTCAAAGCTCTTTCAATGTCATATCTTTTGCCCGGTGAAAAAGCCGCCAGAAAAACATTCCACTTAATTTTAGTTTGACACGGCAGTTTTTACTCTTTTCGTTGCCGGTTTCACGCTATCATGACCGACACTGCCATCCCTACGGTTCGTTCACGCTATTCTATACTTTGCTTACAGAAACTTATCTACCGCCACTTTAACCGCTTCGTAGGGTTGCGCACCTGACAAAGGCTCCTTCTCTCCATTCGGACCGATAATCACGCTATACGGCGTTCCCTGTCCGCCGGCCGTCGCCGCGTCTTGTACATCACTGGCAATTCTAGCCTCATACTTCTGTGATGATAAGCAAGCGGTAAACTGATTCACCGCCGGGACTCCAGCCTTTTGCGCTAAAGATGGCAAGTTAGCTTCCGCCAATTCCTCTCCTGTTTGCACTTTTTCTAACAAGTAATCCAGCATTTCCCAAAACTTACCTTGTTCACCAGCACACTCCGTGGCCAAAGCCGCTACCTTAGCATTAGGATGCAATTGCTCCAGCGGGAAGTGTCTGTAAACCCATCGCACATCGTTCGGATATGCTTCTAAAACCTTCCTGATGGTTGGATGGAACCGTTTGCAAAATGGGCACTCGATATCCGAATATTCAATAATCGTGACTTTAGCATTCGCTGCTCCTCGTACATGGTCCTTATCATCTATTGGCCGGATATTGCCTACTTCCACGCCAGCCACTTGGCCGTCATCCGCTGGCTGTACGGCTGCCTTAGTTGGCCCGTTCACTACTGCGCCCCCCTCGGTTTTCACCGATGATCCGCCGAAGTAAATGGCCGCCGCAATTAATGCGCCTGCTACCACTATCGCCACCGGCACTCCCACCGCCGATTGCGTATCCGCTGCCCTGGTGGCCTTAGTTTCCTCTTGATTCAACATAAGTAATGTTAAGTATGTAAATAATTATCCAGTCATTATAACTAAGCCCGATTTATACACAAGTTTAACCTTCTGGTCATCTCTTAAGTCGTTCCTATAAAAAAACGGAAGGTTGCAAGTCGCCTTCCGCAGTACATAATCCCCAAAACGAAAAAAGCCAAAACTACGAGCATCAAATCCCCAGTGCACTTCCGGCAGACGGAGCGCCCCACTTCGGGCTGGCATAGTCACTCCAGTAGTAGGCAAGCCTCGGAACACCCCCGTCAAGGTACAGGTACGGCACGCTGCCCGACTCGTAGCGCGAGCCCACCAGATCCAGGTTGTGGTGCTGCAGGACATACGGGAACACGATGCCATGAACAAGTCCGCGCCACGTCGTATAGGCGAGACGTCCGTCCTGCACGATCTTCTCCAACGAAACCGATGGCTTGGTATTGAGCCGCCCTCGTCCGTCTTCGACATCGAGCAGCAGATACGCCACCTTCGGTGTCTCAATCACCTCCGACAAGTCTTGTCGGTCGAGGTAGTTCTTGCCGGTGATGCCGTTCACTTCGATCAACGCCATGAGGCCGTCGAGGTCGAGGGTGTCCGGCTGGCGCGGAACAACGAGAAACAACTGCGGTTCGCTTGGAATGAACGCGCGGAGACGATCAACGTCGGCATCCCACAGATCAAGCCCCTTCTTTTGCAGAGTATCTACCTGAAAGAAGAACAGTTCCTCTGGCGTCGGCAGGACAACTGGGGTTTGCAGGGCGCTGTACTGCTCAAACGAAACGGTCAAAGTAGCGGCTGGCATGGTCAAAGCTCCTAATTGGGGGTGGAAAGGGCGAATGTACAAGTGGATATATAAGTACAATACATACACCATGCGTGTCAACAGAAAAAGCTGTATCTACTCCAAAACTAAGAAACCCCTCCTAACCTCCCCTAGTATCAGGGGAGGAGCCGCGTCTGGTCCCCCTGCCTCACCCCGCATAGCCCTGCCAACGGCGGGGCGACGTGGGGACAAGGGGGATGCAAGGGGGTTTTACGCAGTGCTACTCATTATTGTGAGCTCGTATAACAAACTGGGGCTTAGTGAAAATAGAACTTGTTTCGTGTTTGGGATTTAGGGTTTCGGATTTTTAATTTGTTTCTCCCATAAGGGATCCCCTAGGGAGAATTTCTTCCGCCAACTGGCGGATTCGGATTTCGGATTTGGCCGTTGGGATTTTATACTATTATTATGTTTCTCCTAATAGACATAGGCGGCACCAACACGCGCCTAACCACTGCGTCTTCCTCTGCGTCTTTCGATCCACCCGTTAAATTTCCCACCCCGCCTATTTTTGCCGACGCGGTCAGCTTGCTTGATGGCCAAATCCGTCCGCTTATTGCCGATCAAAACCTCCAAGGCGTTATCGTTGGTTTACCCGGCACGTTGAATAAATCAGCCGGCCGCTTGGCCGCTTCTCCTAACTTACGCGGCTGGATTGGCC
>CAYJKV010000017.1:0-1479 GCA_964371255.1 uncultured Candidatus Saccharibacteria bacterium
TCTGGGGCCTCAACCGTCTCGGTTGCGGTGTCTGTGGTGGTCGTCTCGACCAATTCATCGTCTGCCATCTCGGCTTTTCTCCTTGAAAATGTCTGAATAAAAAAGCGGCGAACCTGTCAGCCGCCGATTATTCGGTAGCTCACAAATTCGCCGCTGGTTGCCCGGTAGCTAGTTATTTAGCGTTTGTGCTTTGGAATAATGGATCTGTCTAATTCCATATAGTCCTCCAATAATCCCAGCGCCATGATTAGCAATTGTCGAATTCCCACAAGCAGCGTATGCGTCTTTACTTTTTGGCGCGCCTCATGCTCGGTTAAATCTGTCACGCTTTGCCTCTTGTATTCTCGACTCGGTTTTTGTACAATCGGCATTGAATCTTGCCGGAGGGAAACATGGATACTTGGGGTTTGCTTATCATGCTCGTGTTTGGCATCGCCTGGTTAGTCACCCGTAAGCGGAACAATCGCTTTGCGTCCTTCTCGACGCTAATGTTCGGCCTCGGTGCGGGTATTGTCGTAGGTGCTGTCTGGGCGCTACAAATTTTCAACTCAATTTTCCCCTAAAGACCGCTTCAACATCAATCCAAGGTGATCTAAACATACGGTGGTTATAAAATCATCGTCGCCTATAACGCACATCTTTTCTGGTAAATCCAACTCCATTGATGCGCGAATCGGTCTATTCCCATAGGGCTCGTTGAACTTGTAGTCGGGATACTTCCTGCGTATTTCTATGGTTTCGCATATGTGACAATATTTAGACAATCCGACTTCCATCGTTATTTTCCTCCGACTAAATCCTTTAGACTAGTCACGCTTCGCATCGTGCCGTACACATCATCAGTGTGCTGCGTCGCCAGTTGGTTGAAGCTAAACGCGCCGTCCTGCCATGCCTGCCACTTCTCAGCACCCAACCGCGCTTTCTGTTCGGCCTCTGATAACTGGCTGAATACGCTCTCACCGGATGGAATGTCATTCTTCGCGCCGATGACAAGGGGCAATTCTGTACACCTGCAATTATAATGCCCATCTAATTTTTCGTCCGATCCATGTTGTGTTCCGTGCATCGCCATACATGCTGGGCAAGCACTTGTAACATCAGCATACCATATCCAGCCCTTAACCACATCATCATTCGCGAGATACGATGCGCGGTTGGCTTCGCGGTAACTCCATAATTGCACCGTTCGGGTCATGCGCAAACTGTCTGTCAACGCCATGCCCATCTGCTTTGTGATCATGCGGGCAATTTCGCGCGGGTTCTTGCCTAATCCAACGCCTTCGATGATCGCGGCTGCCACTCTATCTGCTGTCGTGCCTGCCATTTTATCCAGCCGCTTGAATAACTCGCCGCCAGGCGTCAGGAAGCCAAGCAGCTTTTCTATGGCAACCGGATTAATGCGATTCAACTTGCTGGCAATCGCAGTGTCACCTAAGCTTGCGGCGGTTAGGATGCGAGCGTTGCCTTCTCCCAGTCGGA
>CAYJKV010000018.1:0-1291 GCA_964371255.1 uncultured Candidatus Saccharibacteria bacterium
GCAGTGCGTTTACATCGCAAAGGTCGGGGGTTCGAACCCCTCACCGCCCACCTTAATGATCAGCGTCTTCGTCTAACACGGTATATCTAATATTTACTACCAAAAAACTTTAGCCAGAACAACTAAAGATTATATCCATTTTTATATAATTGTGCGGACGAGAGGACTTGAACCTCCACGGGTGTAAACCCACACGCCCCTCAAGCGTGCCTGGCTACCGATTACAGCACGTCCGCAATTTTTCGCCACGCTTGCCCCGCGTAGCCCCGCCAACAGTGGGGCGAAGTGGGATCCGCGTATGCATGAGCTTACCGCCTTAAAACGGCAAATTCAAGCTCTGCCACCCATCCTTAAAATAACGCTGCCTGCTTTTGTGGAGATAATATTTCTTTTTGCTCTTCCTCTTCTTTATTTATCGGATTGCCATGCTCCAGTAAATTCAGCACCTTAGGTATGTTTTGAAAATCAGCCAACAATACCGGCCGTAAATTACCGCGGTAAAGCGCTGCGGCCGGATGATACATAGGAATTACTACTTGGTCCTTCTTGTTTCTTTTCGGCTGCCCATGAATTTTTGAGATCGATAAAGTTTCACCCAAAAAATGAGCCATTGAGTACCTGCCTAAAGTCACAATCAATTTTGGCTGTATGATCGCTACTTGTCCATCCAGCCATGGTGCATAAGCTATTAACTCCTCCGGTAGCGGATCTCGATTTCCCGGCGGTCTATGCTTTACCATATTCGCAATAAAGACATCTTCCCTCTTGAGCCCGATACTGCCAATCAACTCCGTTAAAAATCGGCCTGCCGCCCCGACAAACGGCCTGCCTTGTTCATCTTCATCTTTGCCGGGTCCTTCCCCGACAAATAAGAGTGCGGCGTCTGGATCCCCCTCCCCCGGGACCCCTTGGGTAGCCGTGGCCTTGAGCGGCAACTCCTTAGCTATCCATTCTTTGTTTAACTCTTCTAGTTGTTGTTGTTTAGACATGCTCGATAAAATAATAAATACAAATTCCAAAGCTCAAGTGCCAAATTAATATCAAATGACTAAACGACAAAATCTCGGACATTGGTCATTTGAATTTTGGATTTGATTTGTCATTTAGATTTGGGCATTTTGGCTTTTAGCTTTGGTCATTAGAACTTGGGATTTGATTGGGGTTTGGACATTGGGCTTTGGTCATTTAACTACCCTCCATTCCTTCAGCCTCTTTAAGTCCTGCCCAATCAGTTCATCCTGTTTCGTCTCCAGCACAAAATTGACCTGTTGAAAATATGGATGGGCTAATA
>CAYJKV010000019.1:0-1164 GCA_964371255.1 uncultured Candidatus Saccharibacteria bacterium
GGGTTTTGACACTTATTTTGTGGATAAGCTGTCTTATGGCTTATACCAAGCCCATTTTTTCGTGGACGATTTCCAGAGTTTTACTGGCAACTTGGGCGGCTTGCTTTGCACCAGTCGACAATACTTCGTGCAAGTACTTGATATCAGGACGGATAGTTTGGAAATGTTCCTGGATAGGGGAGAGTTGCTTGATAATCAGGTCGGCCAAAGCTGTCTTAAATTCTTTATATCCACTACCGGTAAATTGGTTTTCGATTTCCTGCCGGGACTGTCCGCTAAAAGCTTGATAGATAGACAAGAGATTGGTGACGGCCGGTCCGCTATCAGTAAAAGAAAATACAGGTTCTGTTTCTGTGACTGCGACAGAGATTTTTTTGCGGATATCGTCTGGTGCATCCGTGAGGGCGATAAATGACTTAGCCGTATCGTCACTCTTGCTCATTTTTTTAGTGGGATCGGTTAGTGACATAATGCGCGCAGTGTTCTTATTGATAAGCGCTTCGGGCAATGTGAAAACTGGGTCAAATTTGTTATTGAAGCGCTTGGCAAGGTCGCGAGTCAGCTCAATATGTTGGACTTGATCTTCGCCGACTGGCACAATGTTCGTTTGGTAGAGGAGAATATCGGCTGCCTGTAAGACGGGATAGGCGAAAAGTCCGAGAGAAGAACGGTCCTGATGTTTGGCGGATTTTTCTTTGTACTGGGTCATGCGGCTGAGTTCTCCCAGTGGGGTTTGGGTTGCGAGCAGCCAGGCTAACTCTGTGTGGGCGGGAACGTGTGATTGGACAAAGATAGTACTTTTAGCTGGGTCAAGTCCGGCTGCCAGATAAAGAGCGGCAGTATCGAGGACTTTGTTGGGCAAAGCCGTCGGGTCATAAGGGATGGTAATGGCATGCTCATCTACGATGCAGTAGTAGGAGGTGTAATTTGCCTGCAAAGCTACCCATTGCTTGATAGCTCCTAAGTAGTTACCGATATGCAAGGTGCCGGAGGGTTGAAGTCCGGAGAAGACAACTTGGTTTTTCTGGCTTGTCATGTTGTTAAGAGTAAGGTTTTTGGTTCTAATGCTCAAGCGGAGCGTGGTATCTATTCATAAAAGTGAGGACAGTTCAATGACAAGCGCCTGTCACGGCAGTTCCTGTTTATGAAGAAAATCCGAAATCC
>CAYJKV010000020.1:0-1120 GCA_964371255.1 uncultured Candidatus Saccharibacteria bacterium
GGCGGCAAGAGCGGAAAGCTCCCAACTCACACCGACTTTCATCAAACGCGGTAAGTATCTTGGGCTGCTTCACTCTTTCCAAATCAGTCTTGCTGCCGATAATAGGTATAGCTGTAATCTCCTTATTCTGCTGTGAGGGTGCAAATTGAGAAGAAACCACAATGGTTTACTTCATCTGATGACGATAGGTTAAGTCTAATTAACTGACAACTTTATTAGCGGAATGAGCATGTAAGTTTGTGACAAAGCCTGCTCCTCGATATATAGCACCTATGGCTAGATTATCAGACGTAAGACCTCGCGTTTAATCGAAAGTATATCGTCCAAACCTTTTGCAGTACCATTCAACAAGACACCTAATACCACACAAAAGCGATTCGTCTAATGTGTGATTACATCATCAAATTTATTCAATTCATACAAAATAAAACACATTATTACCGCTTAATATAGTCTATATTATATTCATCAGCCAGAGATTGTTAAATACTATTGACAAATATCATAGGATTATTATACTAACTGGTTATATTTTGTTCATTGTAACTTCGTCTTTATCGCTTAATGTGTGAGGGGGAGGGGCGTCACAACAACATAGCTCAGGCAGTCCTATTGCTTGTTCAATAGTGCACTTCCCGTGTCTTGCGTTATAACGCTTGTCGCGTGAATCTACTGCATCACACGATACATCAAGCAGTTTAATTCTGCGTGCAGAATCCAATTGCTTACTCCTCATCACGTATTAGGCGAAAAAAGAGCCGCACACTGTAATTCAGGGGCAGAACCACAAAGCATTTCTAAATAAAAGAAAGCGTTCGAGCTCTTAAAACAGTGTGCGACTCATCTGTCTTTTATATCCATATCGATTCTTTTGAACTGGAATCCTGCACTCGGTTAACGTGAACTGCCGTTCATGTCAAACTGGTTCCAGGATCCTTTCACTCGTCTCATCTGCTCTTTATTCTGAGGCCCGGGGGTTCGGATTGGTTTCACAACGGTAAGCTCTTGGCCCTTAACGTTGTCATTACCTTTTCGGACCCCCTTTTCTATTACAAAAATTTCACTATTTATCCAACATTACACACTATTGATAGTTGGCGCCGTCTCACCATCCATCTAT
>CAYJKV010000021.1:0-1051 GCA_964371255.1 uncultured Candidatus Saccharibacteria bacterium
GGTAGATTCAACCCCGAAGTGCAACAGCCCAGGCTTCGTTAGGGGTTAAGTAGCCCAGTCTCTTTCTGGGCCGGTTGTTGAGCTCGTGCTCGACATGCGCGAGCTCGTCTGTCGGTATGGTAGTAAAGTCTGTCTTTTTCGGAAAGTAATCACGGATGAGACCGTTAGTGTTTTCGTTACTGCCACGTTCCCATGACGAGTAGGGATGAGCAAAGAAGCACTGGGCGCCGGTCGCCGCGGTAATCTCTGGCCAGTATTGATTCTCGCTGCCGTTGTCGAGGGTCAGCGTGTAGCAGGCACTTGAGGGAACGCCCCGCAAGCGTCGCGTCACTGCCGCTGTTGTCGCAGCGGCCGTGCGGTCAGGCAGTTTGGTGATGCAGAGTCGTCCAGTCAGACGTTCAACCAGGGTATTCACACCGGGTTTGTGATTGGCGGACTCGACGGTATCTCCCTCCCAATCACCAACACGTCGGCGTTTGGTCACGACGGCTGGCCGCTCCTCAATAGATGGACCCCTTGGTCGCAGTATCCGCTGGCAGCGGCGGCTGCCGCGCGGAATGCGTCGCTTTCGGCGTCGCCGGAGGTACGAACGTAAATCTTCCCTCCCTGGCTTAACCCATCCGTAGCCACCGCGGTAAACCTGCGCGTAGATGAATTGGTAGATGGCCTCGTGCGAGATGGTCTCGCCCAGGTCATGTTTGATTCGGCCGGCAATCTGTTCGGGTGACCAGCGGCGTTTCAAGTGAGTGATGACATAGTGGCGGATGCGCTCATTCTTCAAACGCTGTGTCCGCCCTCGGCTGCCGCGCTTCGTGAGGGCTCGCTCATGGGCCAGACGCGGCGTGTAGCCCTTGAGAATCGGTGGGCGGTTGCGGGTAATTTCGCGCGACACAGACGAGGGGGACCGTCCGAGTCGGCGAGCAATGGACCGGATCGACTCCTTCCGCCAACGGCCGGCTTGTATTTCTTCTCGCTCTTCAATCGTAAACTGTTGGTAGTTCATACACTCTAGGGTAATCCCAGAGTGTTGCACTTACTTGTTGAGCCTACT